>NZ_CP024866.1:3107265-3367077 GCF_004136015.1 Pseudomonas sp. ACM7
CCAGCGGCGTGCCGTTGATCGGGGCCACGGTGTATCGCAACCTGTGGCTCAACCTCGGCCATGGAGCCCTGGGTTTTACCCTGGCTTGTGGCAGCGCCCGGTTGCTCAGCGAGTTGATCGCCCGGCGCACACCTTCAATCGAAATGCAGGGCCTCGCCCCCCGCGTCGCCTGACTTGAAAAGGAAAAACCGATGAGCATCAACCGAATCAACAGCAACAGCCGACTCTCTGGCGCAGTGACCTTTGGCGATCTGGTGTTTCTCTCGGGACAGGTTCCGGGTGACAGCACCGACGTCACCGGCCAAACCGCCGAAGTGCTGGCGAAAATCGATGCGTTGCTGGCCGAGGCTGGCAGCGACAAGGATCATCTGCTCAGCGCGACCATTTACCTGAACGACATTGGCCGCGACTTTGCCGCCATGAACGAGGTCTGGTCGCAGTGGCTGTCACCGGGCAACGCACCGACCCGCACCACTGTGCAGGCGCTACTGGCCCGGCCAGAGGTGCTGGTGGAAATCACCGTGATCGCCGCCCGCCGCTAATCGCCCTACCCACAACGGAGAATAACAATGCAAAAAATCACGTTGATCGGCTGCACCCTCGGCCTGCTGCTCGCCAGTCAGGTCCAGGCCAACGAAGCGCCGCTGACCGGCACGCTGAACAAGGTCGCCAATGCCAAGAGCATCACGCTGGGTTATCGCGACGCGTCGGTGCCGTTCTCTTACGTGGGTGATCACACGGGGCAGCCGATGGGCTATTCGGTGGACCTGGCGAGCAAGATTGTCGAGCGCATCAAGCAAAAGCTTGAGCTGCCGGATCTGCAGGTGAAGTACAATCTGGTGACCTCGCAAACGCGCATTCCGCTGGTGCAGAACGGCACCGTCGACCTTGAGTGCGGCTCCACCGGCGTGACGGCCGAGCGCATGCAGCAAGTGGCGTTTTCCTACGGGTTTATCTACGTGAAGGGGCAGTTGCTCACGGCGAAGGACAGCGGCATCAAGAGTTTCGCCGACTTGCGTGGCAAGAACGTCGTGACCACCGCGGGCACCACCAACGAGCGGTTTCTGAAGAGCTACAACGTCGATAACAAGATCGATATGTTCGTGATCAGCGCCAAGGACCACGGCGAAGCCTTCCAGATGTTGCAGTCGGGTCGGGCAGCAGCGTTCTATATGGATGACGCGCTGCTTTACGGCGAACGCGCCAAGGCCCGCGATCCGCATAACTGGGTGGTGGTGGGTGAGGAGCAGTCGCGGGAAATCTACAGCTGTATGGTGCGCAAGGATGATCCGCAGTTTCTTGAGTTGGTGAACTCGACACTCGCCGATCTGTACAGCTCGGGAGAGATCAACGGCATCTACCAGCGCTGGTTCCAGCAGCCGATTCCGCCCAAAGGCCTGAACCTGGAATTCCCGATGACCAGCGAACTGAAAGCAATCATCGCCAAGCCGGTGAGTGATCCGGTGCAATAAGATCAAAAGATCGCAGCCTGCGGCAGCTCCTACAGGAATCGCGCTCCATTGTAGGAGCTGCCGCAGGCTGCGATCTTTTCAGGTTTAGAAGTCGCCCCACAACTGCTGGGCAACCGCCAACGCCACCACCGGCGCGGTCTCCGTCCGCAATACCCTTGGCCCAAGCCGTGCGGCGTGAAAACCGCCAGCCTTGGCCTGATCCACTTCTGCCTCCGACAACCCGCCTTCAGGCCCGATCAAAAAAGCCAAGGTCGCCGGTTTCGCATGGCTCACCAATGGTTCGGCCACCGGATGCAGTACCAGTTTCAATTCGGCCTCCGTCTGCTTCAACCAATCCGCCAACAGCAGCGGCGGATGAATCACCGGCACCCGCGAGCGTCCGCATTGCTCGCACGCGCTGATCGCAACCTGGCGCCAGTGCATCAGGCGTTTGTCGGCGCGCTCATCCTTCAGCCGAACTTCACAGCGGTCGCTAAAAATCGGGGTGATTTCGGTGACGCCCAACTCGGTGGCTTTCTGAATCGCCCAATCCATCCGCTCGCCACGGGACAAGCCCTGGCCGAGATGGATCTGCAAGGGCGACTCGACCTGCCCGGCGAAGCTTTCATCGATCTGCACGACGACGCGCTTCTTGCCGACCTCCACCAGCGTGGCGCGAAACTCATGGCCCGAACCGTCGAACAGTTGCAACGCATCACCCTCGGCCATGCGCAGCACGCGGCTGATGTAATGGGCCTGGGCCTCGGGCAACTCGTGTTCGCCAGTGCTCAAGGGGGCGTCGATAAAGAAGCGGGACAGTCTCATCGGGGGTCTCTGTAAAATGTGTGCAGGTTTTGGCGGCCCTATCGCGAGCAAGCTCGCTCCCACAGGTGTACGCGGTCAACTGTGGGAGCTTCGGTGAAATCAATCAGCCCGGATCTCGGAAGCCCGGGTGGAAGTCTTTCGGCACCGCCACGCTAACGCTATCGCGAGTCGCGATGTCGATGCCTTCGCTGGCCACTTCGGCCAGAAAGTCGATCTGTTCAGGCGTGATCACGTATGGCGGCAGGAAGTACACCACGCTGCCCAACGGTCGAAGTAAAGCACCACGCTCCAGCGCATGCTGGAACACTTTCAAGCCGCGGCGTTCCTGCCACGGATAAGCTTCCTTGGTGGCCTTGTCCTTGACCATCTCGATGGCCAGCACCATGCCGGTCTGACGCACTTCCGAAACGTTCGGGTGATCGGCCAGGTGCGCAGTGCCGCTGGCCATGCGCTGAGACAGGGCCTTGTTGTTCTCGATGACGTTGTCTTCTTCGAATATATCCAGCGTCGCCAAGGCTGCCGCGCACGCCAGAGGATTGCCGGTGTAGCTGTGGGAATGCAGGAAGGCGCGCAGGGTCGGGTAGTCGTCGTAGAACGCGCTGTAGACATCTTCGGTCGTCACGCAGGCCGCCAACGGCAGGTAACCGCCGGTCAGGGCCTTGGACAGGCACAGGAAGTCCGGGCGGATGCCGGCCTGTTCGCAGGCGAACATCGTCCCGGTGCGGCCGAAGCCGACGGCGATTTCGTCGTGGATCAGGTGCACGCCATAGCGGTCGCAGGCTTCGCGCAGCAGTTTCAGGTACACCGGGTGGTACATGCGCATGCCGCCGGCGCCCTGAATCAGTGGCTCGACGATGACTGCCGCGACGGTGTCGTGATTCTCGGCCAGGGTTTGTTCCATGGCGGCGAACATGTTGCGCGAATGTTCTTCCCAGCTCATGCCTTCCGGGCGCAGGTAGCAATCGGGGCTCGGCACCTTGATGGTGTCCAGCAACAGGGCCTTGTAGGTTTCGGTGAACAGCGGCACGTCGCCCACCGACATCGCCGCCATGGTCTCGCCGTGGTAGCTGTTGGTCAGGGTGACGAAGCGCTTCTTGTTCGGCTGTCCGCGGTTGAGCCAATAGTGAAAGCTCATTTTCAGCGCGACTTCGATGCAGGACGAACCGTTATCGGCGTAGAAGCATCGGGTCAGGCCTTCCGGCGTCATCTTCACCAGGCGCTCGGACAACTCGATGACTGGCTGATGACTGAAACCAGCGAGGATCACGTGTTCCAGCTGATCGACCTGGTCCTTGATGCGCTGGTTGATCCGCGGGTTGGCGTGACCAAACACGTTGACCCACCAGGAGCTGACGGCGTCGAGGTAACGTTTGCCTTCGAAGTCTTCCAGCCAAACGCCTTCACCGCGTTTGATCGGGATCAGCGGCAGCTGTTCGTGGTCTTTCATCTGGGTGCAGGGATGCCACAACACCGCGAGATCGCGTTGCATCCACTGATTATTCAGGCCCATTTTCAGTCTCCTCGAGGCGGCTCGCGACGTGCGCGGGCAAACAATCGCGCAAGCCTATGCAATGCGTGACGTGGGGACAACCCATTGTGTGGATTGAGCTACTTTGTATAGGTGGATAGACGTCGCTGGCGGCCTTTTGATGGCTGACGTATTCTTCGCGGTTCTTTGAGTCGTCTGACTCGCAAAACCGCTATTTCCTACGTGTATTTCCGGAGTTCGCTGAATGTCTGCTGGTTGGCTGCGCGCCTGTGCGCTGGTGATGTTGGGGCTGTTCAGCGTGTCTGCGCTGGCCAAGGATAAAACGGCGATCGTGATCGGCGGAGGGCTGTCTGGCCTCACCGCGGCTTACGAACTGCAAAACAAGGGCTGGCAGGTGACCCTGCTGGAAGCCAAGCCGAGCATGGGCGGTCGCTCCGGCATGGCCACCAGTGAGTGGATCGGCAACGACAAGACCCAACCGGTCCTGAACAAGTACGTATCGACCTTCAAGCTGAGCACCACGCCGGCCCCAGAGTTCGTGCGGACCCCGGGCTACCTGATTGACGGTGAGTATTTCACCGCCGCCGATCTGGCCACCAAGCAGCCGGCCACCAGCGACGCGCTCAAGCGCTACGAAAAGACCCTGGACGATCTGGCGCGCTCGATCGAAGACCCGCAGAACCCGGCGGCCAACAGCACGCTGTTCGCGCTGGACCAGATCAACGTGGCCAACTGGCTCGACCGTCTGAATCTGCCGGCCACGGCTCGTCAGTTGGTGAATCAGCAGATTCGTACCCGTTATGACGAACCGTCGCGCCTGTCGCTGCTGTACTTCGCACAGCAAAGCCGCGTTTACCGTGGCGTTGCCGACCGTGACCTGCGTGCTTCGCGTCTGCTCGGTGGCAGCCCGGTGCTGGCACAGGCCTTCGTCAAACAACTGAAAACCATCAAGACCAGCT
This sequence comes from Pseudomonas sp. ACM7, assembly GCF_004136015.1. Lineage (NCBI taxonomy): Bacteria > Pseudomonadati > Pseudomonadota > Gammaproteobacteria > Pseudomonadales > Pseudomonadaceae > Pseudomonas > Pseudomonas sp. ACM7. Next base: position 3,111,990 of record NZ_CP024866.1, read on the forward strand.
CCCCGGTCTCGGCCATCACCCAGGAAAAGGACGGCGTAACCGTCAAAGTCGGCAGCGTTGGCTATCAGGCTGACTACGTCGTCGTGGCCGTGCCATTGCGCGCCCTGAACAAGATCCAGATGACTCCGTCGCTGGATGCCCAGCACATGGGCGCGATCAAGGGCACCAACTACGGTTGGCGCGACCAGATCATGCTGAAATTCAAGACGCCAGTGTGGGAAAGCAAGGCGCGGATGACCGGCGAGATCTACAGCAACGCCGGTCTGGGCATGTTGTGGGTTGAGCCGGCGCTGAAGGGCGGCGCCAACGTGGTGATCAACCTGTCCGGCGACAACGCGCGCGTGATGCAGGCTTTCGGCGACAAGCAGATGGTCGATCAGGTGTTGATCCGTCTGCACGCCTTTTATCCACAGGCGCGCGGTTCGTTCACCGGTTACGAAATCCGCCGCTACAGCACCGACCCATCGATGGGCGGCGCTTACCTGGCGTTCGGTCCTGGCCAGATCAGCAAGTACTGGCGTCTGTGGGAGCGTCCGATTCAGCGTGTAGCCTTTGCTGGCGAACACACTGACACCTTGTACCCGGGCACGCTGGAAGGTGCATTGCGCACCGGTCAGCGGGCAGCCAGTCAGGTAGAAGACCTGGCGGCCGGCAAGTCGTTTGAACCGGCGAAAGTTGTTCCGGCAGCGACCGTTGCGGCGGCCGGCGCGGTGGCAGCGAAGAAAGGCAACTTCTTCACCAACCTGTTCATTGGTTCTGACGACAAACCGGCACCGGTCAAGGCGCCAGAGCCAGTGGCTCCGGTTGCTCCGGCACCGGCACCGGCTCCAACACCTGAGCTGGCCCCAGCGCCAGCACCGGTCGAAGCGTCGAAACCAGCGGCACCGGTGAAAGCTGAACCGGCCAAAAAAGCCCCGGCCAAAAAGCCTGCTGCCAAAACCGAGGCCAAAAAGGCTCCGGCAAAAGCGCCGGCGAAGAAAGCTGAACCAGCTAAGAAACCAGCGGCCAAGCCCGCTGCGACTCCGGCGACGGATACCAAAGCGCAGTAAGCTTTGGGACTAAAAAACGCGGCAGAAATGCCGCGTTTTTTTATGTCCTGAAGAAAACCAATATCAAGAATCGAATAAATCTTGGGGCGCAGGTGTTCCTTAGTTGGACTTCATTTTTTCTTACACATTGGTCTTTAATCTTTCCTTAACTCACCTATTTCAGACTCTTGATCGTATTTCTCGATATTTCAAAGCGAAATTTTCCGCTTTAACTCGATAGATAACTCGATAGTCTTGTTCGCAGTTCTCACAGGATTTGGGCAATGCAGCTACGTAATTCTTCTTCGCGCTACGGTTGGGTCAGCATCTTTATGCACTGGGGCGTGGCGCTGGCGGTCTTCGGTCTGTTTGCGTTGGGCTTGTGGATGGTCGGTCTCGACTACTACAGCACCTGGCGCAAAGACGCGCCCGACTTGCACAAGAGCATTGGCCTGGTGTTGTTAGCCGTCATGGTTCTACGGGTGCTGTGGCGTTTCATCAGTCCGCCGCCGCCAGTACTGGAAAGCTATAACCGCATGACGCGCATTGGCGCCAAGTTCGGGCACTCGTTCCTGTATCTCAGTCTGTTTGCTGTGATGATTGCCGGTTACCTGATTTCCACCGCAGAAGGTGTCGGGATTCCGGTGTTTGGCCTGTTTGAAGTTCCTGCACTGGTGTCCGGACTACCGGACCAGGCAGACACCGCCGGTGTGATTCATCTGTATCTGGCGTGGATGCTGGTAATTTTTTCCGGCCTCCATGCGTTGGCAGCACTGAAACACCACTTTATCGATCGTGATGCGACCCTCACTCGAATGCTGGGGCGCAAAGCTTGACGTTCAACCTCGACTCCAAAGGAATAGAAAGCATGTTGAAAAAGACTCTCGCCGCTCTGGCAATCGGTTCTGCTCTGCTGTCCGCCAACGTGATGGCAGCCGACTACGTTGTCGACAAAGAAGGCCAGCACGCCTTCGTTGACTTCAAGATCAGCCACCTGGGCTACAGCTTCATCACCGGTACCTTCAAGGATATCGACGGCAAGTTCAGCTTCGACGCTGCCAAGCCAGAAGACAGCAAGATCGAGTTCAACGTGAACACCGCCAGCGTGTTCACCAACCATGCCGAGCGCGATAAGCACATCGCCAGCGGTGATTTCCTGAATGTGAGCAAGTTCGCCAAAGCCACGTTCGTTTCCACCAGCGTCAAATCCACCGGCAAAAACGCCGCGGGTAAAGACACTGCGGACGTGACCGGTGACCTGACCCTGCTGGGCGTGACCAAGCCAGTCGTGGTCAAGGCCACTTTCCTGGGTGAAGGCAAGGACCCATGGGGCGGCTACCGTGCCGGCTTCGAAGGCACTACCAGCATCAAGCGTTCCGATTTCGGCAAGCAGAAAGACCTGGGCCCACAGTCCGACGCGGTCGAGCTGTACGTTACGTTTGAAGGTGTGAAAGCGAAGTAACTTTCGCCGCTAAAACAAAAACGCCCCCGATCTTGCGATCGGGGGCGTTTTTTATTACCTGGCGCAATACGCACAGGTGATGAGATCAAGTGTGGGAGCGGGCTTGCTTGCGAAAGCGGTGGGTCAGTCGCCATCAATGTTGAATGTTCAACCGCTTTCGCGAGCAAGCCCGCTCCCACATTTGTTCTTTGGTGAATCCGGTATTTGCGCCTGACTTCAGGGCCGCTACGCAGAAAACAAAAATGCCCCTGATCTCGCGATCAGGGGCATTTTTTATTGCAGTGATAACTCAGCGATTGCGGGTCAGCAACGCTGGTTTCTCGCCGCGCGGACGGCCTGGCAGTTGATCAAGTTGCTCAGGAGTCGGGAAACGATCGGTTTTCGACTCCTTGTGAATGATCTTCGGTGCCGGGCCGCGCGGGTTTTGCACGGCTGGCTCCGAACGCGGCTGGTCGTCGGTGCGGGCAGGGCGGCGGTTGCGGGACTCTTCGCGACGGGCCTGGCCGTCACGTGGAGCGCCATTGCGTGGGCCGCTGCGCTTGGCCGGCGGAGTGCCGGTGGTGGCGCCATCGCTGCTGCGTGGGCCGCTTTGACGACCCTGAGGCTTGCCGCCGCCGGTGCGCGGAGCACCTGCACCAGCTGTCGTGCCTTGTGCCGGAGCACTCGGACGGCGGCCACGGCCCTGAGCCGGTTTGGCTTGAGGAACGTAATCGACGCGGTTACCGAAGTTATCGATATCGTCGTCCAGGAACTCGTCCGGAGCACGGTCTGCGGCAGCAGCGCGTGGTGCTGGACGTTGTTGCTCGCGAGCCGGAGTGCCTTCGCGTGGCTTGTGTTCACGCGCCGGGCGATCGCCACGGCCAGTGGCTGCAGGTTTTTCCTTGCCGCCCTTGTCCTTGCCCTTGTCTTTACGACCGCCGCCACCGCCAGTGCCGTTCGGACCGTCGCCGCGCGGGCCACGTGGGTTGCGCGGGTTACGCACATCCGGACGCTCGCGGACTTCAGGCTTCTCGGCTTCTACAGCGCTGGAGTCGAAGCCCATCAGGTTGCCGTCGGCAATCTTCTGCTTGGTCATGCGCTCGATGCTTTTCAGCAACTTCTCTTCGTCCGGGGCAACCAGCGAGATCGCCTCGCCCGAACGACCGGCACGGCCAGTACGGCCGATACGGTGAACGTAGTCTTCGTCGACGTTTGGCAATTCGAAGTTGACCACGTGTGGCAACTGGTCGATATCCAGGCCGCGAGCGGCGATGTCGGTGGCGACCAGGATGCGCACTTCGCCGGCCTTGAAGTCGGCCAAGGCTTTGGTGCGAGCGTTCTGGCTCTTGTTACCGTGGATCGCAACGGCGCTGAGGCCGTGTTTGTCCAGGTACTCGGCCAGACGGTTGGCGCCGTGCTTGGTGCGGGTGAACACCAGCACCTGTTCCCAGGCACCTGCGGTGATCAAGTGCGCCAGCAGCGAACGCTTGTGGCTGGCAGCCAGGCGGAATACGCGCTGTTCGATACGCTCGACCGTGGTGTTCGGCGGCGTGACTTCGATGCGTTCCGGGTTGTGCAGCAGCTTGCCGGCGAGGTCGGTGATGTCTTTGGAGAAAGTCGCCGAGAACAGCAGGTTCTGGCGTTTGCTCGGCAGACGGGCGAGGACCTTTTTCACGTCATGGACGAAGCCCATGTCGAGCATGCGGTCGGCTTCGTCCAGCACGAGGATTTCCACGTGGGACAAATCGACGCTGCCTTGGCCGGCGAGGTCGAGCAGGCGGCCAGGGCAGGCCACCAGCACGTCAACACCGCGGGACATGGCCTGAACCTGCGGGTTCATGCCGACGCCGCCGAAGATGCAGGCGCTGACGAACTTCAGGTCACGGGCATAGACCTTGAAGCTCTCGTGTACTTGAGCCGCGAGTTCGCGGGTAGGGGTCAGGACCAGTACGCGCGGTTGGCGCGGGCCGTGACGCTGGGATTTGTCCGGGTGACCGTTGGGGAACAACCGCTCCAGAATCGGAAGGGCGAAGCCGCCGGTTTTACCAGTACCTGTCTGAGCCGCGACCATCAGGTCGCGACCTTGCAACACGGCGGGAATGGCCCGCTGTTGCACCGGAGTAGGCTCGGTATAGCCCGCTGCCTCGATGGCGCGGACTAAAGCCTCGGAGAGACCGAGGGAAGCAAAGGACATGAGTAATCCTGTTTTAGTTAGGGCTTGGCCCAATGGGAGTCTTGCCTGGCGCGAATGGCGTTTAAGAGGAACGCAATCCCGTCCGGTCCTGCTGGGCCAAGAAGGCTCATCTGGAGTGCTCGCGCGGGCTGAAAAGCTGCGCTGTAGCGGGGTCGAGATGCCTTGAACAAGTCCGAGCGTCCGGGCGTGAGCCTGGCGGGAAGGCCGGAGTATAACAGAGCAATCACTGCGCGCCGCTTTCCTGCTGCTCAACGGTTTTTCCGTTGGCGGCGGTGGCTCTGGTGGTTTTTACCTCGGCCGCCGGGTCGGCGCCATAACGGGCGCTCAGTTCAGCGTACGCGGGCTCGCGCTTGAAGCGTCTGAGTTCGGCGCCGAAGCGCTGCACCAACAAGTCCATGCCGGCGTTGCGGCGTACTGCCAGGAACTGGCTCTGGTGGCTGATGACGGTCGGGTTCTCGGTAATCTTGTCGCGGATGCCCAATTCATCAAGCAAGTGCTGACCGACCCTGCGATCAGTGATCAGTAGGTCGATCCGCCCGCGCACCAGTTTGCCGAAGTTGGCTTCATGGGTCGGCGCCGGTTCGCGAGTGAACAGGGTCGATTCGCTGAAGTCCTGGCTGTACAGATAGCCCGGGGAAGTGCCGATGGTCAGCCCTTTCAGGTCGGCCAGGGTGCGAAAAGGGAGGGGCCGCTCATTGGCGTAGAACATTACGAACTCCACTTCCGAGAGCGGCTCGCCGGGGTAGAGCAGGGTGGCGTCGCGCTCATTGCTGTGGAAGATGTCCAGTGCGCCGTCTGCCTGGCCCGTTTCGAGCATCGACAGGCAGCGTTTCCACGGCAGGAACTGCCATTCCACTTCGATACCCAGACGTTTGAAGACGATGGCGGTGGTTTCGTAGTCCAGTCCCAGGGACTTGCCGTTTTCCTCATACACGTACGGCGCCCAGGGTTCGGTGACAATGCGCAGCTTCTCGCCCCGAGCGGCGAAGCTCAGGCAAGTAAAAAGAAACACGGTCAGTAACTGCGCGATCAAAGGCATGGCTTGAGATTACGACGAGAAACCGGAAAGAGCCAGAAACGGGATCCAGAAGCTCTAACTCAGTGTGTGCTGCACAATAAAAGGGCGTTAAAAGCAAAAGATCGCAGCCTCGTTTCACTCGACAGCTCCTACAGGGGATTGCGTACCCTGTAGGAGCTGTCGAGTGAAACGAGGCTGCGATCTCTTGATCTTGCTTTTAGCGCGGCAGCTTCAGGTTGTTCCACACCGCCAGGCTCGGTTCGGCCTGGTTCAGCGTGTAGAAGTGCAGCCCTGGAGCGCCACCTTGCAGCAGGCGTTCGCACATCTCGGTGATGACTTGCTCACCAAAGCCTTGAATGCTTTGGGTGTCGTCGCCGTAGGCTTCCAGCTGCTTGCGGATCCAGCGCGGGATTTCCGCACCGCAGGCATCGGAGAAGCGCGCCAGCTTGCTGTAGTTGGTGATCGGCATGATCCCCGGAACGATCGGGATATTCACGCCCATCGCCCGTACACGCTCGACGAAGTAGAAGTAGCTGTCGGCGTTGAAGAAGTACTGGGTGATCGCACTGTTGGCGCCAGCGTTGGCCTTGCGCACGAAGTTGGTCAGATCGTCTTCGAAATTGCGCGCTTGCGGATGCATTTCCGGGTAGGCGGCGACTTCGATGTGGAAATGATCGCCGGTTTCTTCACGAATGAATTCAACCAGGTCATTGGCGTGGCGCATTTCACCACTGGCCATGCCCATGCCGGAAGGCAGGTCACCGCGCAGGGCGACGATACGGGTGATACCGGCTGCCTTGTATTGGGCCAGCAGGCCGCGCAAGTCGTCCTTGCTGTCACCAACGCAGGACAAATGCGGCGCGGCAGGAACTTTGACTTCACTTTCGAGCTGCAACACGGTGTTGAGGGTGCGATCACGGGTCGAACCACCAGCGCCGTAGGTGCAGGAGAAGAAGTCAGGATTGTAGGTCGCCAGATGACGGGCAGTGGCGATCAGTTTTTCATGCCCAGCATCGGTCTTCGTAGGGAAGAACTCGAAGCTGTAGCGACGTTCTTGGGACATGGTCATATCCTTGGAAGCACGTAAGCCGGAGGCTTGCACGTCCCAATGTGGGAGCGGGCTTGCTCGCGAAGGCGGTGGGTCAGACGACATTAATGTTGAATGATAAACCGCCTTCGCGAGCAAGCCCGCTCCCACAAGGGAGAGCAGGCAGCAGGTCGAATCAGTAGCGGTAAGCGTGCGGCTTGAACGGGCCTTCAACGGTCACGCCGATGTAGTCGGCCTGGGTCTTGGTCAGTTGAGTCACCACGCCGCCGAAACCGCGGACCATTTCCAGGGCCACTTCTTCGTCGAGTTTCTTCGGCAGTACTTCAACGGTCAGGCGCTCGGCTTTTTGGGCTGGCGACAGGTCGGCGTACTTCTGGCCGAACAGGAAGATCTGAGCCAGAACCTGGTTGGCGAACGAACCGTCCATGATGCGGCTTGGGTGGCCGGTTGCGTTACCCAGGTTAACCAGACGGCCTTCGGCCAGCAGGATCAGGTAGTCGTCGTTCTGAGCGTCGAATGCGCCAGTGCCGGTACGGTGGATCTTGTGAACCTGTGGCTTCACTTCTTCCCATGCCCAGTTCTTGCGCATGAAAGCGGTGTCGATTTCGTTGTCGAAGTGACCGATGTTGCAGACAACGGCACGCTTCTTCAGGGCTTTGAGCATGTTTGCGTCGCAAACGTTGACGTTACCGGTGGTGGTCACGATCAGGTCGATCTTGCCCAGCAGCGCTTTGTCGATGCTTGCTTCGGTGCCGTTGTTGATACCGTCGATGAACGGCGAAACCAGCTCGTAACCGTCCATGCAGGCTTGCATGGCGCAGATCGGGTCGACTTCGGAAACCTTGACGATCATGCCTTCCTGACGCAGGGACTGGGCCGAACCCTTGCCCACGTCACCGTAACCGATGACCAGCGCTTGCTTGCCGGACAACAGGTGGTCGGTACCGCGCTTGATCGCGTCGTTCAGGCTGTGACGGCAGCCGTACTTGTTGTCGTTCTTGCTCTTGGTGACCGAGTCGTTGACGTTGATGGCCGGGATTTTCAGCTCGCCCTTGGCCAGCATGTCCAGCAGGCGGTGAACGCCCGTGGTGGTTTCTTCGGTAACGCCGTGGACGCGGTCCAGGATCGCCGGGTATTTCTTGTGCAGCAACTCGGTCAGGTCGCCGCCGTCGTCGAGGATCATGTTGGCATCCCAAGGCGCGCCATCTTTGAGGATGGTTTGCTCCAGGCACCACTCGTACTCTTCTTCGGTTTCGCCTTTCCAGGCGTAAACCGCGATGCCGGCAGCGGCGATAGCAGCAGCGGCCTGATCCTGAGTCGAGAAAATGTTGCAGGACGACCAACGCACTTCGGCACCCAGGGCAACCAGGGTTTCGATCAGCACGGCAGTCTGAATGGTCATGTGGATGCAGCCGAGGATTTTCGCGCCTTTGAGCGGCTGCTCACCGGCGTACTTGCGGCGCAGACCCATCAGGGCTGGCATTTCGGATTCGGCGATGATGGTTTCGCGACGGCCCCAGGCAGCCAGGGACATGTCGGCAACTTTGTAATCGTTAAAATCTGCAGGCGTGATAACAGCGCTCATGATGAGCCTCCATTCGTAATGTATGCGAATGGGCGCCGTTGTGCGTTTAGTGTCTGACCGATAACGGTCAAGCAACGCCCCATCCGAGCCTGACAGGTCGAACCTGCTGCAGCGCCCCTCGGACAGGTGGCGGGAAAACGGTATCAGGTGGCCCGCATGGCCAGTTTTTCAGCTCAACTTCGGCGCCATAAGCCCAGATCCTGCGTTGCTGTTCCTCGCCATAGCTGGCTATGACTCGTCACAGCGCCTTGGCTCTGGACTTCTGGCATCCGAATTTGAGCTGAAAAACTGGCCATGCGGGCCACGTGAAGATGACCGTTTTGAAACGGTGGCGATTATAGCCGTGTGAGCGATACTTCCAAAGCGTTTCTGTTGGTCAATGTCTGAACGGTAATTGAGACCATAGTCGATGCTTGATAGAGCTCTAGGTCGGGCTCTGCCATGATGGCCGGCATCAATCGGCAAGACGGTCAGGAGTGAATATGAATTTCCACACCCGCAAATGGGTAAAACCCGAAGACCTCAACCCTAACGGCACGCTGTTCGGCGGCAGCCTGTTGCGCTGGCTCGACGAAGAAGCGGCAATCTACGCCATCGTCCAGCTGGGCAATCAGCGTGTGGTCACCAAGTACATTTCCGAAATCAACTTCGTCAGCGCCTCGCGCCAGGGCGACATCATTGAACTGGGCATCACCGCCACGGAATTCGGTCGCACCTCCATCACCCTGAAGTGCGAAGTGCGTAACAAGATCACCCGCAAAAGCATCCTGACGGTGGAGAAGATTGTCTTCGTCAATCTGGGTGAAGACGGCTTGCCCGCGGCACACGGCCAAACCGAGATCAAGTACGTCAAAGACCAGTTCAAGGATGAAATCGCCAGCGAGTGATATCGGCGGCGCGCCCTTCGCGAGCAAGCCCGCTCCCACATTGGATCTTCAGCGAACACGGTTTCTGTGAACGACTGAGATTAAGGGTGGGAGCGGGCTTGCTCGCGAAAGCGGTGTAACAGTCGATGATGTTTTAACGGGTCAGTGAACAGCTCCGAACCCCGCGTGTCGTACCTACATGACACACCACAGGTTCCGGAGCTTTATGGACGCGCAAAAAGACGGCAAGACCCCGAACCTCTCGCCTGAAGAACAGCACGACGTCGACAAGAGCCAGCCACCGCGGGCGGCGGTGTTGCACGAAATCATCCGCACCCAGGGCGATCAGGAACTCGAACGCAGCGTCGCCGCCTTGTGGTGGTCGGCGCTGGCCGCCGGCCTGACCATGGGCCTGTCGCTGATGGCCATGGGGCTGCTCAATTCCCGTCTGCCGGACGGCGAAGGCTTCAAGGTGATTGCCAGTTTCGGTTACTGCGCAGGCTTTCTCGCGGTGATCCTCGCCCGTCAGCAGTTGTTCACCGAAAACACCCTGACGGCGGTGCTGCCGATCATGACCAAGCCCACACTGAACAATTTCGGTCGATTGCTACGCCTGTGGTCGGTGGTGCTGGTGGGCAACCTCTGCGGCACGTTGCTGGTGGCGTATGTGATGCTGAATCTGCCGATTTTCGACAGCAAGACCGACCTGGCCTTCCTTGATATCGGGCGCAAGATCATGGAGAACGACGCCAGCCAGATGTTTGCCAAAGGCATTGTGTCGGGCTGGATGATCGCCACCATGGTCTGGATGATTCCGTCCATGGAGAGCGCGAAGATGTGGATCATCATCCTCATCACCTACCTAATGGCGCTGGGGGATTTCACCCACATCGTGGTCGGTTCGGCCGAGGTCTCGTATCTGGTGTTTGCCGGCGAGTTGCCGTGGAAGGATTTCTGGCTGGTGTTCGCCGGGCCGACGCTGGCGGGGAACATCATCGGCGGCAGCTTCATCTTCGCGCTGATCAGCCATGCGCAGATTCGCAGCGAGAGCGGGCCGCCGAAGAAGTCTACGGATCAAGGCCCGGAGCCCGACCCGCAGAAGACCACAAAGTAATCAGTGATGCTCGGCCTGTGCCGCTGGCGCAGGCTCACCCTTGGTCACGTGCTTGACCAGTTTGCCGATGCTCAACAGCAAGTCACGTTCCGGACAGAAAAGAGGGGATTCAGGGAGTGGCTGCTACACCGTGTCAACTTCTTCGCGAGCAAGCCCGCTCCCACACTGAATCGTCAGTGAACACCGATTTGGTGTACGACGGAGATCAAATGTGGGAGCGGGCTTGCTCGCGAATGCAATGTCATGGGCGATGCAGCTATTAGCCGGACACATTGACCGCAGCAACACCGCGACGTTGCAGATAGATGTAGAAAAGCGCCGTCAGCACCGTTAATCCACTGACCAGCGCGCCGGTCCACGGCAAGTCCGCCAGATCCGCGCCACTGGCAACGACCAGCCCACCAATCCACGCACCGGCCGCGTTGCCGAGGTTGAACGCGCTCTGGTTCAGCGTTGAACCCAGATTCGGCGCTTCATGGGCCTGATCGATGATCAGCAATTGCAAAATCGGGCACAGGGCAAAGGCGAAGATGCCCCACAACACCAGCGTGATCGCCGCCGGAATCACCGAGTGACTGGTCTGCGTGAATGCCGCCAGCACGACCAAAACGGCCAGCGCCATGCCCACCAGCGACGGCAGCAATCGACTGTCAGCCAGGCGACCGCCGAGCATGCTGCCCGCCGTCAGTCCGACACCGAATAGCAGCAGCATGATGGTCACGCCATGCGGGCTGACGCCGGTGATGTCCTGCAGGATGGGGGCAATGTAAGTGAAGACGCTGAACAGGCTGGTCGACGCCAGCACGCTCATGCCCAGCGCCAACAACACGTTGACCTTGCCCAGCACTTTGAACTCGCTGGCGAGGTTGGCTTTGTCCATGGCGATGTCCTTCGGCAACCAGACCCACTGCGCGATCGCGGCAATCACGCCGATTACCGACACCGCCCAGAACGTCGAGCGCCAGCCGGCGTATTGCCCGAGCGCGGTGCCCAAAGGCACGCCCAGCACGTTGGCCAGGGTCAGGCCGGTGAACATCATCGCAATCGCTTGGGCGCGTTTGTTAGGTGCCACCAAACCGGCGGCAACCACCGAACCGATGCCGAAGAACGCACCATGGCAGAGCGCGGTGACCACTCGTGCGGCCATCAGCGTGGCGTAGTTCGGCGCCAATGCGCAAAGAATGTTGCCGAGGATGAACATCAGGGTCATGCCCAGCAGCGTGGCTTTGCGCGGCATGTTGGCGGTGCCGACCGCGAGGATCGGCGCACCGAACACCACGCCCAGGGCGTAGCCGGTGATCAGCAGGCCCGCGTGGGGGATGCTCACGGCGAGGTCGCGGGCGACATCGGGCAGCAAGCCCATGATGACGAATTCAGTGGTGCCGATGCCGAACGCGGCAACGGCGAGGGCAAGCAAGGCGAGTGGCATGCGCAAGGTCTCTGTCGGTAGTCTTGACGCTCTGATCAGGCATACGCATGCCGACGCCCGTTCTCGACGAGAGCGGGCGGTGGCAAAAATTATTGGAATTAGTCTGTGCGCAACTGAGTGCGGCGTGGTCGCTTGCAGTATAAACAGCTGCTGACATATGGCGAATCAATTATCTACCCGGTCAATGTAGGAGCTGCCGAAGGCTGCGGTCTTTTGATGTTGATTTTTTAAGATCAAAAGATCGCAGCCTTCGGCAGCTCCTGCAGGGGGGGGCGGGCAAATAATAAGGAGGGTGCCGTGCTTGCAACAGCACTGGTGTTGGTAGCGGCGCTGTTGCACGCGGCGTGGAATACCCTGATCAAATTCAGTGCGGAACGGCTGCTGGTGGTGGCCTGCATGGACAGCGTTGCAATGCTGTTTGTCGCACTGATGCTGCCGTTCGTGGCGTTGCCACCCCTGGACATCTGGCCGTGGATTCTGGCGTCGGCGGCGTTTGAATTGCTCTATCGCTACTTGTTGATCCAGGCGTACCGGGTCGGCGACCTCGGGTTGGTCTACCCACTGATGCGTGGCTTGTCGCCGCTGGTGGTGCTGGCACTGACGCTGATTTTTGCCGGGGAAGTGCTGACGAACCAGCAGATCTTCGGGATTCTGCTGATCCCGTTCGGCATGCTGTGCCTGCTCTGGCAAGGCGGCGGCGGTGCGCGATTGCCGTGGTCGATGCTGCCGGTGGTGGCGTTGATCGGCCTGTGCATCGGCTGCTACACCTTCATCGATGGCCAGGCGTTGCGGCGCTGGTCGCATCCGCTGGATTACCTGGTGTGGGTCACGCTGCTCAGCGCCTGGCCGTTCCCGTTACTGGCGCTGGTGCGTAAGCGACCGGCCTTCATGTTGTTCTGGCGTGAACAGTGGCGACTGGGGTTGGCGGTCGGGTTTTGCGTGTTGTTCAGCTACGCTCTGGTGCTGTGGGCCATGCAGCTGGGCTCGATTGCCGAAGCGGCGGCATTGCGCGAGATCAGCGTGATCCTGGTGGTGCTGTTCGGCATGCGTTACCTGAAAGAACCTTTCGGCAGGCCACGGCTCTTAGCCTGTGGGCTGGTGCTGACCGGTATGCTGGTGATGAAGTTTTGACTGGAACTCGACTCTTGAAACTTGAAGAAGGGATTGCGTTATGACGGTTGCTCTGTGGTGCATTTTGATCGCGATTTTCCTGCCCTATATCTGCACGGGCATCGCCAGGGTCAGTGGCGGGTTCAGGCCGAAAGACAACCATGACCCCCGTGACTTTCTCGAGTCACTGAATGGTTTTGGCCGACGTGCGTATGCGGCGCATCTGAACAGTTTTGAAGTGACTCCCGCGTTCGCGGCGGCGGTGATCGTTGCCCACTTGGCCGGCAATGCCGAACTGGTGACGATCAATGTGCTGTCGGTGTTGTTCATCACCAGTCGGCTGCTGTACATCATTTGCTACTTGGCGGACTGGGCGATTTTGCGATCGCTGATGTGGTTGGTGGGGATGGGGTTGATCGTCAGTTTCTTTGTGGTTTCTGTTTAAGAGCAAGATCAAGAGATCGCAGGCTTCGCCAGCTCCTACGCTCATCCGCGATTTTGCGGCGAGCCTGCGATCTTTTGACTTTAAAGCTTGTCGGTCACCTGAGGCACTTGAGGCAGGGCTGCACCTTTAGGCCAGAGCATCCAGATTTGCCCCTGCTGTTTCATGTCTCCCGCCAATTGCCCGGCCGCCTCGCCCGTGCCCCAGAACAGGTCTGCACGGACTTCGCCGGCAATTGCGCCGCCGGTGTCCTGAGCGGCTACCGGGCGTACCAGTGCGGTACCGTCCGGTTTAGTGGTCGACAACCACAACAGACTGCCCAGCGGAATCACTTTGCGATCCACCGCCGCGCTATAGCCTGCGGTCAGCGGAACGTTCAGCGAGCCGCGAGGCCCTTCGTTGCTGTCCGGGTTGCGGGTGAAGAACACGTAGCTAGGGTTGCTGCCCAGCAGTTCCGGAATGCGCGTCGGATTGGCCTTGGCCCAATTGCTGATGGCGCCCATGGTCACTTCTTCTTTTTTCAGCTCGCCCTGGTCCACCAGCCAGCGGCCGATCGGTCGATACGGGTGACCGTTCTGATCGGCATACGCAATGCGCAACTGGCGGCCGTCATCGAGCTGGATACGACCTGAACCCTGGATTTGCAGGAATTGCAGGTTCATCGGGTCGGTCAGCCAGGCAACGACAGGCGCCTTGACCCCTTGGGTTTCAATGGTGGCCGCATCGTCGTAAGGCTTGAGTACGCGACCTTCGAGTCGTCCGCGCAGGCGTTTGCCTTTGAGTTCCGGATAAATGCTGTCCAGAGAGACGATGATCATGTCCTCAGGCACACCGTACACCGGGATGTTCGCCACTTCGGTCTGGGTCAGGCTGCCGGGGTAGACCGGCTCGTAATAGCCGGTGATCAAGCCGTTGGGATTGTCATTGGCGGCGCGCAGGCCGTAGACGTCGAGGTTCTGCTTGAGGAAGCCACGAATGTCGCTGGCGGATTGCGGCACGTTGGCGGCAGCCGCGCAGGTCGAGCCCCACACCGGGTCGGCTTTGAGTCGGGTACAGGCGCTGCGCCACGAACCGAAGCCGGCGACCAGGTCGTTGTCGGACACCGTCGGAAGTGCTTCCCACGTGGCGCTGGAGTAGGTGGCCAGGGCGTGGGTTTTCGGTTGGTTGTTGTCGCCACCGGTGCAGCCCGCAAGCACGGCCACCATCGGAAGTGTCCAGGCGAGGTTGTGACGCCATGCCTTGAAACGGCTGTTCATGGAGTAATTCCTTTGTCGGTTGCCTGAGTGCTCCATGCGCTCAAACAACCCGTATTGATAATAGGGCTATTGGTCTTTGCCGATGACGCGAGGATACTGGCCGCCGTTTCCCGTGACCTGAAGCCACCATGACTCTTAAAAGACTTTCTGTTGTATTGCTGGCCTGCCTGACGTTGTCTGCCTGCGGTGGTGTCGATCCCAACTCGCCGCTGGGCCAGCGCAAGGCGATCTTCAAGCAAATGCTCAAGACCGGCGAAGACCTGGGCGGCATGTTGCGTGGTCGCATCCCGTTCGACGGCCCGAAATTCGCTGACGGTGCCGTGAAGCTCGATGCGTTGTCCCGTGAACCCTGGAAACATTTTCCGCAGGTGCGCGAAGAAGATCACACCAGTGCCAAGAGCGATGTATGGCAGAAACAGGAACACTTCCAGGACATGGCCCGCACCCTTGAAGTCGCCACCGGTGAATTGGTGATTGCCAGCAAGGTCCAGCCTTACAAGGCCAGTAACCTGGGGCCGGCCGTGCAGAAGGTCGAAGATGCCTGCAGTGCCTGCCATAAAGAGTTTCGGGGTCATTGAGTCCTGAGCTGATCCTTACTTATCCAGCTCATCGAGTGCGTCCTGCAGTTCCTTGCGGGACTCGGCGAGTTTGTCTTTGTGCTTGTTGATTTTCTCGGCGTCGCCTTTCTTCATGGCCTTGTCGAGGTCAGCCTGACGCTGGCTGACTTCGTGCTTGGCGTCGAGCACCTTGTTTTCCCGTTCTTTCTTCAGGGAAGCATCTGTGCATTGAGCAGTGACTTCACTCAGGGCCGTTTCAAGGCCTGCCTGCTGATCGGCGTTGCCGTGGGACTTGGCCAGTTCAATCTGGTTGATGATGCCCTGCTTCTTTGCGGCGCAGCCGGTCAGGCCCGGAGCTTCTTCGGCGGCCATTAGTGGAGCGGCCAGCACGCTGCAAAGGGTCAACAGGGCGAGCGGTGAAAGAAGTTTCATAAAGGCTCCATGTGAAAAAGCGATCGGGTCGATGTGGCGATGGGGAGTTTGAGCCCAGCGGCACCATTGGGTTCCCGGGTTGGCGGACATCGCCGGCCGTTAAAAACCGTCAATCCCCGCAATACGTAATGTTTCACTCAAGGCCAGGACCTGCGGGTCGCGGAAAAATGCGCTCAATTGCGCTGCGCGTCCCGGGCCGATGCCGGCTTCTGCCTGCCATTGTTCGGTGTTTCGTTGTGCCAGTTCCTGCCATGAATCGGCAAGCCGCGCCTGGCCGGTCGGCGGTAAACCCAGGGCTTTGAGCCAGCGAGTGAAAGGGCGTTGCCGGGCACTGTTGAAACTGTTCAAAAGACGAGCGCTGCTGCGTTCGCCGAAGCCGTCAATGTTAGCAAGCTCTTGAGCATCGAGGGTCAACCAATCCAGCAGGCCTTTCAGGCGGCCTGTTTCTAAAAGTTTCTCCCAAGTGCCAGGACCGACATGCGGCAACGCCAGTCCCTGCTTGCCGCTGAGCCAGGTCAGTCGGGCGAGGAATTGGCTTTCGCACCCCGGTGTCGGCTGCCAGCAACTCAAATGATGAAAGTCGTCCGCCAGCGGTACGCTCAATTCAGTGCGTTGAGTGCTGCGCAGCATGACACCGTCTAACCTTGGAATGGTCAGGCCTGCCAGGCTGATGGACACCTGATCGCCGGGGCGGATGTCCAGTTCTTCCCAGCGTCGCAGGGAGCTGACGCTCACGCGCTTGATTTGTCGGTCATCGAGTTTCACAGGTGTCAGTTCAAGTACCGGGGTGATCCGCCCGGTTCGCCCAATCTTGAAGTTGACCTTGCGCACTTCGGCCAGCGCTTGAGCAAACGGATACTTCCAGGCAACGCTCCAGTGGGGAGGCCGGGCCTGTCGGCGCTCGGCCGGTGGACGTTGGCTCTGACGCAAAACGATACCATCGCTGGCGAAAGGCAAGGGCGCGCGATACCAGTGATCGCGCCAGCGTTCAGCGTCGGCAAATGCCTTGATCGGCTGGCTGTACGGTGCGGTGCTCGGGAAACCCAGTTCGTCCAGGGCCGCCACGCGAGCGGGCAAAGTAGCCGGGCCCTGAGGCCAGTCCCAGACAAACAACCCTATACCACCGGCCTGATCGGCGTTCAGCTCTTTGCGTGCCATTAATCCGGCCACCGTGGCGCGGGCATTGAGGCTGCCAGCCCGGGCTTGTATGTGGTCAGTCAGGCGCCAGTAGAGTTCGCCTTGCACCAGCAGCTCCAGCGGTTGTGGCAGCGCTTGAGGAATGGCGGCGATCTGGCGCGCCGAGGTGGTCCAGTCCTGGCCGTTGACACCGTCACCGCGACTGATCGCCTGATGCAGCAAGCCATTGCGATAGATCAGCGTCACCGCTACACCGTCGACCTTGGGTTGTACCCAGATATCGTTTCGATCGCGCAGCCAGTCCTCTACCGCGCGACCATCACGGAGTTTTTCCAGGCCAGTGTGGGCGATGGGGTGGGGGATCGTGCCGCCGGCGGTGCGCAAAGGTTCGGGCGCCAAACCCAGGTCAAAACATTTCCGCCATTCGATCAGTCTCGCACGGGATTGATCATAGATTTCGTCGGGGACCAGTGAGCGTCCGTTGCGGTGATAGTGGTCGTCCCAGAGGTCGATTTGTTTCTGCAGTGACGTGATTTCGTCCAGGGCGCGTGCGGGTGGCCAGTCGGGGCACTCGCCAGCGTTTGAACTCAGGCAAAGAAAGGTCAGGAAAAAACAGAAAAACAGGCGCAGAAGCATTGTGAGCGTCCTTGCTCAGGAGAATGCTTTCAAGGCTAGTCAGCTTTCGGGCGTCGGTAGCGAGGATGTTTTTCGGTGTGTTTCGAGAGACAGGAAGATCAAGAGATCGCAGCCTCGTTTCACTCGACAGCTCCTACACAAATCCCTGTAGGAGCTGTCGAATGAAACAAGGCTGCGATCTTTCGATTTTCGCGCAATAAAAAGCCCCGCACGGCGAACCGTGCAGGGCTTTTGGTACCGCCGGGGAAGTCTTACAGGCCGGCAGCCGCGCGCAAGGTATCGGCGCGGTCGGTCTTTTCCCAGGTGAAGGTGGTGAAAGTGTCTTCGCCCACAGTCTTGGTTGTCGGGGTGCGACCGAAGTGGCCGTACGCAGCGGTTTCCTGGTACATCGGGTGCAGCAGGTCGAGCATGGTGGTGATTGCGTATGGACGCAGGTCGAACACTTCGCGAACCAGTTTGACGATTTTGTCGTCGCTGATCTTGCCGGTGCCGAAGGTGTTCAACGAGATCGACGTCGGCTGAGCAACACCGATCGCGTAGGAAACCTGAATCTCGCAACGCTCAGCCAGGCCGGCCGCCACGATGTTTTTAGCCACGTAACGACCCGCGTAGGCGGCCGAACGGTCAACCTTCGATGGATCTTTACCGGAGAACGCGCCGCCACCGTGACGGGCCATGCCGCCGTAGCTGTCAACGATGATCTTGCGACCGGTCAGACCGCAGTCGCCTACCGGGCCACCGATGATGAACTGGCCAGTCGGGTTGATGTGGAACTGGGTGTCTTTGGACAGCAGTTCGGCAGGCAGTACGTGCTTGACGATCAGCTCCATCACGCCTTCGCGCAGGTCTTTGTAGGACACGTCAGGGTTGTGCTGAGTCGACAGTACAACGGCGTCGATACCGACAACTTTGCCGCCTTCGTAACGGCAAGTCACTTGCGACTTGGCGTCCGGGCGCAGCCAAGGCAGCAGGCCGGATTTACGGGCTTCGGCCTGACGCTGAACCAGCTGGTGCGAGAAGGTGATCGGTGCTGGCATCAGCACGTCGGTTTCGTTGCTGGCATAGCCGAACATCAGGCCCTGGTCGCCGGCGCCCTGATCTTCAGGCTTGGCACGGTCGACACCCTGGTTGATGTCAGGGGACTGCTTGCCAATGATGTTCATCACGCCGCAAGTGGCGCCGTCGAAGCCGACATCGGAGCTGTTGTAGCCGATGTCCAGAATGACGTTACGCACGATCTCTTCCAGGTCGACCCAGGCCGACGTGGTGACTTCACCTGCGATGATTGCAACGCCGGTTTTTACCAGGGTCTCGACCGCGACACGGGCGAACTTGTCTTCAGCAATGATGGCGTCCAGCACAGCATCGGAAATCTGGTCGGCGATTTTGTCCGGATGCCCTTCGGACACGGACTCGGAGGTGAAGAGGGAGTATTCGCTCATCTCGATTTTTTCCTGAATTTACCGATGGTGAGTGTCGCCAGCCGGTCGCTGAAAATGGCGGACCTGGATCTGGAAACCATTACGTAAGCCTACATAGAGGCTTTCCCCGGGAACGAGTCCCGCAGCGGTGGCCCAACGGGCCAAATCGTCCTGTTCAAACCCCAACCAGAGATCACCGCAGGCCTCCCTGGCCCAACTCTGGTTGTGGCTACATAACTCTGTCACGAGCAGGCTACCGCCCGGTTGCAGCAAGTTGGCCATGTGCTTGAGAGCTTCGGCCGGCGCAGCGAAATGGTGCAGCACCATGTTCAGTACAACGCAGTCAGCCTTGAGGCGGACACCGTTCAATGCATCGGCCAATTGCAGGCTGACGTTAGCCAGCGTTTCACGTTCGCAAACCTGGCGCGCCAGTTCGAGCATCGCCGGGCTGTTGTCCAGCGCCGTGACCTGTGTAAAGCGGCGCGCCAGTTCCGGCAAAAATGCGCCATCTCCGGGGCCGACTTCGATGGCCGTGGCGCCTTCGCTGAAACTCAGCTTGTCGAGCAATGCCACCACGCTTTCGCGGTATTGCGGCAGACCGGCGATCAAGTCTTGCTGGGCGCGAAACTTCTCCGCGACCCGTGAGAAAAAGTCCTGGCTGGCCGCCGCTCGTTGCCCATGGACCTGACCGATCCGCGACTGCACATCGGCAGGCAGGGGCAGGTTGTCCACTTCTTCCAGTAGCGCGGCATGCAGCTTGCCGCCCAGCAGGTCGGTGTGGGGCAGGGCGCGACGGTAGAAAATCGCGTTGCCTTCACGGCGCGTCGCCACCAGATCGGCCTGGGCCAATACCTTGAGGTGATGACTCATGCCGGACTGGCCGATGCCAAAGATCTGCGCCAGCTCCAGTACGCCAAACGAATCGTTGGCCAGCGCGCGCAATACATTCAGCCGCAGAGGATCGCCGCCGGCCTTGCACAGGGCCGCCAGCTCATCGCAATCGTCATGTCGAATGGAAGGCACACGTAAATTCATAAGGCCAGCAGTCTAGTGACGGTCAGAAAACACCGCAAGAGCAATATCAAAAAGTTTTGATATTGCTCGATAGATGGCACTTCTCGGGGAAAGGGTCACTCTACAAATCGTCAGCGGAAAGGTTTCATCAGGCGAATGCGACTTTATCCACCGGAAAAACGCCTTCAGATGACTATCTGTCATTGCCCCGAGGCGGGTGGGTGAGGGAAAATGCTCGCCTTTTTTCCGTTTCGTTTTATTCAGCCCCCAGGAGAACAGCGATGCCCAGCCGTCGTGAGCGTGCCAACGCCATTCGTGCCCTCAGCATGGATGCCGTGCAAAAAGCCAACAGCGGCCATCCCGGTGCCCCTATGGGTATGGCGGATATCGCCGAAGTACTTTGGCGTGACTACCTGAAGCACAACCCGAGCAATCCATCGTTCGCCGACCGTGACCGCTTCGTGCTGTCCAACGGTCACGGCTCGATGTTGATCTACTCGCTGCTGCACCTGACCGGCTACGATCTGTCGATCGAAGACCTGAAGAACTTCCGCCAACTGCACAGCCGCACCCCGGGTCACCCGGAATTGGGCTACACCCCAGGCGTTGAAACCACCACCGGTCCACTGGGCCAAGGCCTGGCCAACGCCGTTGGTTTTGCCCTGGCAGAAAAAGTCCTGGCGGCGCAGTTCAACCGTCCGGGCCACAATGTTGTCGATCACCACACCTACGTGTTCCTGGGTGATGGCTGCATGATGGAAGGCATTTCCCACGAAGTCGGCTCCCTGGCCGGTACTTTGGGCCTGGGCAAACTGATCGCCTTCTACGACGACAACGGCATTTCCATCGACGGCGAAGTCGAAGGCTGGTTCACCGACGACACGCCGAAGCGCTTCGAAGCCTACAACTGGCAGGTCATCCGCAACGTTGACGGTCACGACCCTGAAGAGATCAAGATCGCGATCGAAACTGCGCGCAAAAGCGATCAGCCAACCCTGATCTGCTGCAAGACCACCATCGGTTTCGGTTCACCGAACAAGCAAGGCAAGGAAGACTGCCACGGCGCCCCACTGGGTGACGCGGAAATCGCTCTGACTCGTGCTGCACTGAAATGGAACCACGGTCCGTTCGAAATCCCGGCCGACATCTACGCCGAGTGGGACGCCAAGGAAACCGGTCGCGCGGCCGAAGCCGAATGGGATCAGCGTTTCGCTGCCTACTCTGCTGCCTTCCCTGAGTTGGCCAACGAGCTGATTCGTCGTCTGAGCGGCGAACTGCCGGAAGACTTCGCTGAAAAAGCCTCTGCTTATATTGCTGAAGTCGCTGCCAAAGGCGAAACCATCGCCAGCCGTAAAGCCAGCCAGAACGCATTGAATGCCTACGGCCCGCTGTTGCCTGAACTACTGGGCGGCTCCGCTGACCTGGCCGGTTCCAACCTGACCCTGTGGAAAGGTTGCAAAGGTGTTTCGGCTGAAGACGCCAGCGGCAACTACATGTACTACGGCGTTCGCGAGTTCGGCATGAGCGCGATCATGAACGGCGTGGCCTTGCATGGCGGTCTGGTGCCTTACGGCGCGACCTTCCTGATGTTCATGGAATATGCCCGCAACGCCGTGCGCATGGCCTCGCTGATGAAGCAGCGTGTCGTGTTCGTCTACACCCACGACTCCATCGGTCTGGGCGAAGACGGTCCGACTCACCAGCCGATCGAGCAACTGACCAGCTTGCGCAGCACGCCGAACCTCGACACCTGGCGCCCAGCCGATGCCGTTGAATCGGCGGTGTGCTGGAAACTGGCTCTGGAACGCAAGGACGGCCCTTCGGCGCTGATCTTCTCGCGTCAGAACCTGCAGCACCAAACTCGTAATGCGTTCCAGATCGCCGACATCGCCCGTGGCGGTTACGTGTTGAAGGATTGCGACGGCGAACCTGAGCTGATCCTGATCTCCACCGGTTCCGAAGTCGGTCTGGCGGTTCAGGCCTACGACAAGCTGACCGAACAAGGTCGTAAGGTGCGTGTTGTTTCGATGCCTTGCACCAGCGTGTTCGATGCTCAGGACGCCGGTTACAAGCAAGCAGTTCTGCCGTTGCAGGTCAGTGCCCGTATCGCCATCGAAGCCGCCCACGCGGACTATTGGTACAAGTACGTGGGCCTGGAAGGCCGCGTGATCGGCATGACCACCTACGGCGAGTCGGCGCCTGCGCCTGCCTTGTTCGAAGAGTTCGGCTTCACCCTGGAAAACATCCTGGGTCAGGCTGAAGAGCTGCTGGAAGACTGATCCAGAAGTTGCTTTGTCTGGACTGCCGCTTTCGCGAGCAAGCCCGCTCCCACATTGGAATGCATTCTCCTGTGGGAGCGGGCTTGCTCGCGAAGGCGTCGGTCCGACCAACACTGCAATAACGGATTCACCACGGTAATCGAGAACCCCATGCCTCAACCGCGTCCTTACAAAGTTGCACTCAACGGCTACGGCCGGATTGGTCGTTGCGTCTTGCGTGCGTTGTTTGAGCGAGGCGATAAGGCCGGGTTTGAAATTGTTGCGATCAACGATCTGGCTGACATGGCCAGCATCGAATACCTGACACGCTTCGACTCCACTCACGGGCGTTTTCCCGGGGAAGTGAAGGTCGAGGGCGATTGTCTGCATATCAATGGCGACTGCGTGAAGGTCCTGCGCAGTGCCACCCCCGAAGGCATCGATTGGGCGTCGCTGGGCGTCGATCTGGTGCTGGAGTGCTCCGGCGCTTACCACACTCGGGTCGACGGCCAGCGTTTTCTCGATGCTGGCGCACCGCGTGTGCTGTTTTCCCAGCCGATGGCCAGCGAGGCGGATGTCGACGCCACCATCGTCTACGGCGTGAACCAGGATTGCCTGACCGGCGACGAGCTGCTGGTGTCCAACGCGTCCTGCACCACCAACTGCGGCGTGCCGCTGTTGCGCCTGCTGGATCAGGCCATTGGTCTGGAATACGTGTCGATCACCACCATTCACTCGGCGATGAACGATCAGCCGGTGATTGACGCCTATCACCACGAAGACTTGCGGCGCACCCGTTCGGCGTTTCAGTCGGTGATTCCGGTGTCCACTGGTCTGGCGCGTGGCATCGAACGGCTGTTACCGGAACTTGCCGGGAGAATTCAGGCCAAAGCCGTGCGGGTGCCGACGGTTAACGTGTCTTGCCTCGACATTACGATGCAGACCGTGAGCGACACCGACGCCACCGAGGTCAACCGGATTTTGCGCGAGGCCGCCACCAGCGGCCCGCTCAAAGGCCTTCTGGCCTACACCGAGTTGCCTCACGCCAGTTGTGATTTTAATCATGACCCACATTCGGCCATCGTCGATGCCAGTCAGACCCGAGTTTCCGGCCCACGGCTGGTGAACATTCTGGCCTGGTTCGACAACGAATGGGGGTTTGCCAACCGAATGCTGGATGTTGCGGAACACTATCTGCAATCAGCTGGCTCTCCAAAACACTGCTCTCCAAAACAGTAGGAAATGCGACCCATGACCGTGTTGAAGATGACCGACCTCGATCTGCAAGGTAAGCGCGTACTGATCCGCGAAGACCTCAACGTCCCAGTCAAGGACGGTGTTGTCACCAGCGATGCGCGAATCCTGGCCTCGCTGCCGACCATCAAGCTGGCCCTGGAAAAAGGCGCGGCCGTGATGGTCTGCTCGCACCTTGGCCGTCCGACCGAAGGCGAGTTCTCGGCCGAGAACAGCCTCAAGCCAGTCGCTGATTACCTGAGCAAGGCCCTGGGCCGTGAAGTGCCGCTGGTGGCCGATTACCTGGGCGGCGTTGACGTGAAGGCCGGCGACATCGTGCTGTTCGAAAACGTGCGCTTCAACAAAGGCGAGAAAAAGAACGCCGACGAACTGGCCCAGCAATACGCTGCCCTGTGCGACGTGTTCGTGATGGACGCCTTCGGCACCGCTCACCGTGCGGAGGGTTCGACCCACGGCGTGGCCAAGTTCGCCAAAGTCGCTGCCGCTGGCCCGTTGCTGGCCGCCGAACTGGATGCACTGGGCAAAGCCCTCGGCGCCCCGGCTCAACCCATGGCTGCCATCGTTGCCGGCTCCAAGGTCTCGACCAAACTCGACGTGCTGAACAGCCTGAGCCAGATCTGCAACCAGCTGATCGTCGGCGGCGGCATTGCCAACACCTTCCTGGCCGCTGCCGGTCACCCGGTCGGCAAGTCCCTGTACGAGCCGGACCTGCTGGACACCGCTCGCGCCATCGCCGCCAAGGTCAGCGTGCCGCTGCCGGTCGACGTCGTGGTTGCCAAGGAATTCGCTGAAAGCGCCACCGCTACCGTCAAACTGATCGCTGATGTGGCCGCAGACGACATGATTCTGGACATCGGCCCACAGACCGCGGCGAATTTCGCCGAGCTGCTGAAGTCGTCCCAAACCATTCTGTGGAACGGCCCGGTGGGCGTGTTCGAATTCGACCAGTTCGGTAACGGCACCAAAGTCCTGGCCCAGGCCATCGCAGACAGCTCGGCATTCTCCATTGCTGGCGGCGGCGACACCCTGGCCGCTATCGATAAATATGGCGTTGCTGATCAGATCTCCTACATTTCTACCGGTGGCGGCGCGTTCCTCGAATTCGTCGAAGGCAAGGTTCTGCCAGCCGTTGAAGTCCTGGAAAGCCGGGCCAAGGCCTGAGGCCGCCCATTTGACCAGGCAAAGGAGTGTTCAGATGGTCAAAACATTAGCGCTGTTGATTATCGCGGGATCGCTGGCAGCTTGCGGGAGTAACCCGAAAGCCCCGAAGGTACCCGAGACGCCTGAACAGGACAAAGGCTGCTACCAGGCCGACTGGCAGGCGGAAACCAATCCGGTGATCAACAAGCGTTCCGGGCCTGATGGCCTGGACAAATATGAGACACAGACCCCGGCCAAGGAACATGGTTGCCCTTGACGGGTCTGACACTTTACTCAGGGCTGGCGGCGTGCGTCGTCAGTCGAGGAACATGGATGAAAGGTTTTATCGCCGTTGCGGCGCTGGCTCTACTGGCAGGTTGCGCTAATTTGAACCTGTTCAAGCCTGCCGAATCGACGGATAGCTGGATCACCTGGACCTGCGACAGTCAGGCCAAAGTGCTCTGGCGCTACACCGACGAAAGCCGCAAGGAAGTCGACGTTCGCCTGGGCGGTGCCGATCAGGTCTACCGCTTGAAACATGAGCCGGGCGCCGAAGGTTCGCTGTACAGCAATGACATGCTGGCGTTTCACATAAAAGGTGAGGAAGGCCTGGTGTACTGGGTCGCCACCAATGATTTGATCGGCCGCGGTTGTAAAGCGCAGTAAGACACGAAATTGATACACCACAGATCCAATGTGGAAGCAGATCCAAATGTGGGAGCGGGCTTGCTCGCGAAGGCGTCGGGTCAGCTTGCATCAACGTTGAATGTTAAATCGCATTCGCGAGCAAGCCCACTCCCACAATGAATCTGTGCGGGTACATCAGATTTTTGCAGCACCGAATGAGCGGAGCGGGCCAACCCCCGATCTGCAATAACTTGAATAGCCGCCGCCGCTACGGCAGGCTGGCACGATTAACGACCCTCAACCGGGAGAGACACACACAATGGCACTTATCAGCATGCGCCAGATGCTGGACCACGCAGCCGAGTTCGGCTACGGCGTTCCAGCCTTCAACGTCAACAACCTTGAGCAGATGCGCGCCATCATGGAAGCCGCTGACAAGACTGACTCCCCGGTGATCGTCCAGGCTTCGGCCGGTGCTCGCAAATACGCAGGCGCCCCGTTCCTGCGTCACCTGATCCTGGCGGCAATCGAAGAATTCCCGCACATCCCGGTGTGCATGCACCAGGACCACGGCACCAGCCCTGACGTCTGCCAGCGCTCCATCCAACTGGGCTTCAGCTCGGTGATGATGGACGGTTCCCTGGGCGAAGACGGCAAGACCCCGACCGACTACGACTACAACATCCGCGTCACCCAACAAACCGTGGCCCTGGCTCACGCCTGCGGCGTATCGGTAGAAGGCGAGCTGGGCTGCCTGGGTTCGCTGGAAACCGGCATGGCCGGTGAAGAAGACGGCATCGGTGCCGAAGGCGTTCTGGATCACAGCCAAATGCTGACCGACCCGGAAGAAGCCGCCGACTTCGTCAAGCGCACTCAAGTCGACGCCCTGGCCATCGCCATCGGCACCAGCCACGGCGCCTACAAGTTCACCAAGCCGCCTACCGGCGACGTGCTGGCCATCGACCGCATCAAAGAAATCCACAAACGCATCCCGAACACCCACCTGGTGATGCACGGTTCGTCTTCGGTTCCGCAAGACTGGCTGGCGATCATCAACCAGTACGGCGGCGACATCAAAGAAACCTACGGCGTACCGGTTGAAGAAATCGTCGAAGGCATCAAGCACGGCGTGCGCAAGGTCAACATCGACACCGACCTGCGCCTGGCGTCCACCGGTGCGATGCGTCGCCTGATGGCCACCAACCCGAGTGAATTCGATCCGCGTAAATTCTTCGGCGCGACTGTTACTGCCATGCGTGATGTGTGTATCGCCCGTTATGAAGCGTTTGGTACGGCGGGTAATGCTTCGAAGATCAAGCCGATCTCGTTGGAAGCGATGTATCAGCGTTATTTGAAAGGTGAGTTGAACGCTAAGGTTAACTAAGACTTTAGTGTTTTAGTCTCATAAAAAACCCGCCGCGAGGCGGGTTTTTTGTGGGCGAAACGTTTTTGCATAAAATGCGCCGACGGTTGGAATGTGACCTGTAGCGGACATGTTTTTGCTCAATTTAGAAAAAGTTCGTAATAGGTTACATTTTTATCCCGAGATTTATGGCTGACATGCTCTACGTTATATGCTGTGCACTCACCCAATCCGACCAAGGCCTAATTGTTGAGAATACCAAACGCCGGTAGCTCCAGTGAAGTTTCGCCTCCCGTTCAGAGCGTTAAAGTCGGAAGTTGTAAGTGTCCAGCTTTCTGTATTCTCACCCACCGTCCCGTTGAGCGTAATAGTTGTGGAGTTTGCCCCAATGTTCTGCGTCCCGTTGATTGTTCCAGTTTCTCCATTAATATTGGCGGTCGCGTAACCGGACCTGCATAGTCATCACTGCTATGGACTGTCAAATAGACGTGATTTTCGGCAAGCGCACCATAAAAAGTTCCAACTAGAGCGCCCCTAATTTATATCCTTGTGATGTTGAAAATAACAAAAATGAAAGAAGAAAGAAGAAAGAAGAAAGAAGAAAGAAGAAAGAAGAAAGAAGGGTGGATTTATTTATGTGCCCTGTTCTTCTTTTTTTGTGTTTCGTAGATAAGGCTAGTTCTGTGAGAGTGCACGGTCACCTGTAATAAGTGACAGCTTTTAATATCTTTTTGCTATAGAAAAACAGGTTTTTTGCGGAAGGAAGTGAGGGAGAGCTAAAAGGAGGCTAAAAGGGGATAGGCTGGGACAGATTTATTTAATCGTCCCCTAGTACTTCTATTCCAGTTGTTTCGCAGGTCTGCCGCGCGCTCGACATGATATTCGCAATCCAGTGATTTGTTCAATTTCGTCTATAAATCGAGGATTGCACGTCAGTTGGCCGTGTTGGAGGGCACCTCTGATCAACTGCAATTCACAAAAGGCATAGACTTTCACGTCGAATAGGGTTTTGAGCTCTCGCAGATCTTCGAGGTAGCGTTTGTAGTCACTCGGCTCGGCGAACACGACCTGCTTGTTGTGGCCGCGTTGCACGACATGATGCGGATAATTGGGTAACACAACACGTCCCATTCTGGGCATATAGCCTCCTCCTTGTAGTGATAGGGGAAGCGTAGCAGCAAATAGACGTGTTCCTGGCGGAAAAGCCGTTCCCAGCATTTTTTCTTTAAAGTTATATCTGTTATCGCAAAAATGTATTAAAAACTGTCATTTATTACAGGTGACTTAATGCTGGCTGCTACCTATTGTTTTATGCGTGATCCGAGAAAAAGAATGTTGATTAAATAGATCTGTCCCCTTTATTTCGCTTTATTTCGTCCCCTTTATTTCATTGCCATTTATTGATAGCGAAAAATGCTCCGTATCTTTCGATACGGAGCATTTTCTTTGAGCACTGCGCAGATTACTAGGTTTTCGCACCGTCTGGAGAGGCTGGTTTTTTGTGGGTGTAACTTTCGATCATGAAATACTATGTATCATAAGATACTCATTCTAGGAGGCAGTCGGAACTGAATACTCCACAGATAAAAGCGGTTTATTCTCGGCGGATGAACTCCACTTTAGGTCCCCAGCTGTCACTTTCGTTGGTGTCATTATTAGTGCCGTCATAATGAATCCCGACTGAAATTTTCCCGCCAATCTCACGAGCAAAATTGACAGTTAATTCTGTTTCGTAGGTGTGCCACTGTGTATCTTGACTCATGGTGTCAGGTGAGTTAACGCGCTGGGAAGTATTGCTTTCAATGAGGATATTTATATTTGCCCTATACCAATTTTTGTTGGTCGGTCGGGTGGTTAGCATATACTGCCGCGTTCTTACATATAGTCGGCCATTCTCTACTTTGTATTGATATGTAACCTGGCCCTTCAATTCGGGGACACGAACATGCTGGTGGCTATATGTGAGAGTTGGTGCGCCATCCCAAAAGCCGGCGGGGAACTGCTCTCCCCCTTCTTCTCGGTATGAACCGTCTTTTTCAACGAACTTCGGGTTGCGTGTTTCTTCATTTTTGGTTTTTTCAACCATTTTACACCTCCACAAATTAGTAGAAAAAAATCGAAAGTAATAGGGGCGAATTTATTTATGTATCTTGTTTTGTTTTTTGTGTTTCGTAGATGAGATTAGTTTGAGTGGTAAGCACAGTCACCTGTAAAATATGACAGTTTTTTATATCTTTTAGCTATAGGTGAAAAAGGAAAGTTGACTAAAGAAAAGGACAAGAAAAGGGGGCTGGTTTATTTAATCGTCCCCTTTTCCCTTAAACGGCTCAGCGATTTATTGGCTCATCAAACCCACGTTGCTCAATCACCCGAAACACATCGCTCACATCCTGAACCATGATCCGGGCGATGTTGGTGACGGTGTTGATGTCGTTCTCGGCATAGTCGGGGAGGCTGGTGCAGGCCATGAGGTTCAGATATTTGAGGACGGCGTTGAGGCGTTCGCTGACGCAGTTGTGGAGTTCGCGTAGCGGGGCGTCGCTGTCGATGAGGAGGACGGGGTAGTCGGTGGCGAATTGGGACATGGGGGTGAAGCGGCGGGGCGGATTATTCATTTTCATAAGTAAATCTTCCTCGAATCTAAAAGAAGAGCTACTGCCGTTCGCTGCGAAGCGAATTGGGTGGTAGCTGTGTGCGGGTTCGCAGACCAGGGATACGAGGAACCCGGCAGACCCGGAGGTCTCCCACACACAGCCACCATAAAAAGGAGGACGGGTGCTGATGCGCCCGTGATTTTCGAGGCGCTAGGTTACTACACGTATCGTTAGGGCTGCGAAACCCTATCGCCAACGATGTCAGCGACAGGCTAACTTTAGGCAGCGATTCGGGTAGCCGCAACCGGGCTGTAGGACGCCTTTCCGGTCATTTGGCGAGACGGTTTGGTCTCATTCGGTGGCGTAGCGGCAATAGAACCGTCCGATGTGATGTGTCTGAGGAAATTGGGGGGGAGGGTTTGGCGCTGCTTCGCAGCCCAGCGGGAGCAAGCTCCCTCGCCACGGTCGGAGGAGTCCTACGAGTTTTGCGGACGCCAGGTTTTTGTAGCAGCTGTCGAGCCTGCGAGGCTGCGTTCGGCTCGGGCCGCGTTCGGACGGAGCAGTCGTAAATCAGACAACGCATTTATTCAGGTAGACCGGGTTCCTCGGGCTTGCGAGGACTTCGTCCTCGGACGCAGCCTCGCAGGCTCGGCAGCTGCTACAGAGATCGAGTTGTTCTTGGGAGGGTTGGGGCGCGGAGCGTCCCGGGCGGCATTCCATTGCTGCGCGTGGGAACGATCAGGGTGAGGGGGGATTACTTATCGTGATCAATATCCAGATTGCTGAACGTCACTTGCCCGCCTTCGCTGGTGTACCCGGTGTTGTCCTGCACATAAACCCCGGCCTTGAAGTACAGCGGCTTGACGCTCCAGGTCTTGCTGATTTCGGTGTCCCACTGGTAGCCCGCCGCACTGATGCCCAGCGCGCCGCGCGGGCTCAGGTGGATGAGGTAGGAAAACTCCCGATCCAGTTTCACCCCGGTAGCAATGGTGATTATCCGTGCGCTATCGTCATCAGGGTGCATACGAACCTTGGCGACGATGTTGCCTGACTGCGTAGTGGTGCTGTACTGATACTCGAGCTTCACCATGGGCTTCTGGCTTTCATAGGCGTGGATCTGGCCAATAACGATCTTCCCCGAACTCGGTACCTGATTCACCGCCATGGTGGCGCGCAGGGTATTGTCGGCGTCCGGGTAGCGCCAGTTTTTCAGGGTGCCATTGCTGTAGGTTTCGCGAAGTTCAGTGCGGGGGTACTTTGCGTTTTCAGTTTTGGAACCGGTGACCGGGGCCCAGAAAAACAAGGTGCCGGTGTCGGAGTGGAAGTATTGGTCCTTGAAGCCATCCACCAGTTTTGACGTTTCAACGGTGTACGGCGGATTGCCGACAGGAACACTGAGGTTCCAGGTTGCGAGATCAATCATAGACAAAAGCTTCCACGGTTTTTTTACTGCACGCACGTTCCAGAAGCTCTGGCACGCGCCTTGGGGGCAATCCTTATAATCGCAGAAGTTCAATTTGTTAATGCGTAAATGACAAACGGGTGACGTCAAAATCCTGTCAAAACGCCATCT
Organism: Pseudomonas sp. ACM7; assembly: GCF_004136015.1. NCBI lineage: Bacteria > Pseudomonadati > Pseudomonadota > Gammaproteobacteria > Pseudomonadales > Pseudomonadaceae > Pseudomonas > Pseudomonas sp. ACM7. Next base: position 3,142,527 of record NZ_CP024866.1, read on the forward strand.
TTCCCGGTTTCAGAGGCCTGTGGCGCCGACCGTTAGTCGGCAAATGGACTCTTTGGTTAAATGATGGCGTACTGATAGCTTCTGCTTTTGCAGAACCCGGTCTAGAGTGAAGGCTTAGTATTTGTCCGGTTTTCACGAGAAACCGGCCTGACGTCCCGCATAAGAGAAGCAGCATGGAATGCGCGCAACCCACGCCAGCTGAAGGCAGTTCAATTCTTTTAATCGTCGATGATTACCCTGAAAACCTGATCAGCATGCGCGCGTTGTTGCAGCGCCAGGACTGGCAGGTCATGACCGCCGCCTCGGGCTTCGAGGCGCTCAGTCTGTTACTCGAACACGATGTCGACCTGGTGCTGCTGGATGTGCAGATGCCGGGCATGGACGGTTTTGAAGTGGCACGCCTGATGCGCGGCAGCCAACGAACCTGCCTCACGCCGATCATTTTTCTTACCGCCAACGAACAGTCCCAGGACGCCGTGATCAAGGGCTATGCCTGCGGCGCGGTGGATTACCTGTTCAAACCGTTCGATCCACAAATTCTCAAGCCCAAAGTCCAGGCGCTGCTCGAGCATCAGCGCAATCGCCGTGCGTTGCAGCGCCTGAGCCACGATCTGGAGGTCGCACGCGCGTTTAATGCCTCGGTGCTCGACAATGCCGCCGAAGGCATCCTGGTGGTCGGTGAGGACGGTCTGATCCGCTTTGCCAATCCGGCGATGTCGCGGCTGCTCAATGCCACGGTGCAAGACCTGCAAGGCAAAGAGTTCCTGGATTTCCTGCAAAATCCGCACATCCCGATCTGGGCCGACTCCGAGTTGTTCGCCGGTTACAAACGCGGCGAAACCTTGCGCCTGCACGATGCATTGCTGCGTACGGCGCCCGGCCAGCAGGTGCCCGTGGCGCTGTCCTGCGCACCGTTGCCCAGCGAACAACATGCGATGGTGGTGACGGTGCTGGACATGTCGGTGGTGCGCCATCTGCATCAGCAACTGGAGTTCCAGGCCGTCACTGATCCATTGACCGGGCTGCTCAATCGTCGCGGCTTTTACCAGACGGCAGAAAACCTGCTGTTGCGTGGCGACCGCTCAGACAGCGCCTGGGTGCTGCTGTATCTGGACCTCGACGGCTTCAAACGGGTCAACGATTCCCTTGGTCACGATGCCGGCGACCGGGTGCTGCGGTGGGTGTCCGAGCAGTTGAAGGCCTGTCTGCGGCCCTTCGACATTCTGGCGCGCATGGGCGGTGATGAGTTCACCGCTTTGCTGGATCTGGAATTCCCTGAGCAAGCGGCAAAGATTGCCGAGAAGCTGATTGAGCGGGTGTCGATTTGTCAGCAGATCGATGGTCTGGATATCGCGTTGGGCGCCAGCATCGGCATTGCGACGTACCCGGATTGCGGTTCCAATCTTGACGGTTTGTTGCGCGCATCTGACATCGCCATGTACGAAGCCAAGCGCGCCGGCCGTCAGCAATATCGTTTCTACGATCACGAAATGAACGGCCGGGCACGCTCGCGGCTGATGCTCGAAGAAAGTGTGCGCGCGGCAATCGAGAACCGTGAATTCAATTTGGTATATCAACCTCAGGTGGCCATTGCCAGTGGGCAGATTCGCGGGTTCGAAGCGCTGATTCGCTGGCAGCACCCGAGCGTCGGCGATGTACCGCCGGGGCTGTTTTTGCCATTGCTGGAAGAGGCGCGGTTGATCAGTCGCCTGGGCAGCTGGATCTATCAACAAGGGGCGAGCCAGCGAAAGGCCTGGGAAACCTTGTTTGCCAACGACCTGGTGCTGGGCGTCAGTTTGAGCAGTACGCAGTTCGGCATGCCCAATCTGGTCACTGAGTTGCGCCAGGTATTGGAGCGCCATGGTTTGCAGGCGCGCCATCTGGAAGTCGAGGTCACTGAAGAGGCCTTGATGCAAAACCCCGAGGAAACCCGCAAACAGCTGCGCCTGCTGCGTAACCTGGGTGTGCGAGTGGCCCTGGATGACTTCGGTTCCGGGCCGTGTTCGCTGTCTCATCTGCGCGATCTGGAATTGGACACGCTCAAGTTCGACCGGCATTTGATTGGCCGGCTTCTGGAGTCCTCACGCGATGCGGCGCTGGTGCGCAATGTGATCGAGTTGTGCAAGGAGTTCGGGATGCTGGTGATTGCCGAGGGGGTGGAAACCGTTGCGCAATTTCGGTGGCTGCAAGCCAATGGTTGCGAGTACGTGCAAGGGTTTCTGGTCGCACGGCCGATGATGGCCGAGGACGTCGGCGACTTTGTGCGGTCGTTCGACTGGAACACGCTGACCGGCTGAATTCGCTACACTGGCGACCTTTTCGTGAATCGTGTTGCCGCCCCAATGACCGCGTTGAAATACCTCCAGGCCTATCCTGCAGCACTGCAGGACCAAGTGCGCCAGCTGATCGCCGACGGTCGGCTGGGCGACTACCTGAGCCAGCGTTACCCGGAAAAACACCGGGTACAGAGCGACAAGGCGTTGTACACCTATACGCTGGACCTCAAGCAGGAATACCTGCGCAACGCCCCGGCCATCGATAAGGTGTTGTTCGACAACCGTCTGGACCTGACCCACCGCGCCCTCGGATTGCACACCGCGATATCCCGGGTGCAGGGCGGCAAGCTCAAGGCCAAGAAAGAAATTCGTGTAGCTTCATTGTTCAAGGAAGCACCTGCCGAGTTTCTGAAAATGATCGTGGTGCATGAACTGGCGCACTTCAAAGAGTCGGATCACAACAAGGCGTTCTACAAGCTTTGCGAACACATGTTGCCGGGGTATCACCAGGTGGAGTTCGATGTGCGGGTGTACCTGACGTGGCGGGATATGCAATAGAGATCAAAATATCGCAACCGGGAGTGTTTAGATGGATGTAAGCAAGACCAAGAGCAGCTTCTATCGTCGGTTGTACGTGGCGTACCTGATTGATAGCGGGTTGGCCAGTAGCGTCCCGGCGCTGACCGAAGTGACCGGCATGCCCCGGCGCACGGCTCAGGACACCATCGCGGCATTGGCGGATCTGGACATTGTTTGCGAGTTCGAGCAGGAAGACGGTGCGCGCAATCATGCCGGGCGTTATCGGATTCGCGAGTGGGGGGCGATTGATCGGGGGTGGATCGAGCGTAATTTGCGGCAGATTAAAGCGGTGCTTGAGTACCCCTGAACTTCTGCGGTGAACCGGCTGACGCCTTCGCGAGCCAGCCCGCTCCCACATTAGATCTCCAGTGGATATGGACTTTGTGCACGACGCAGATCAATTGTGGGAGCGGGCTTGCTCGCGAAGAGGCCCTCAGGAACGACGCATCCCGATATGAGGAATGCCATCCTCCACGAACTCCTCGCCCGCCACCACAAATCCATATTTAGCGTAATACCCCTGCAAATGCGCCTGGGCCGAGAGATAGATCGGTACTTCAGGCCAGCGCTTTTCAGCCTGCTTCAACGCCTGTGCCATCAGCTCATGCCCAAGCCCTGTACCGCGCGCTTGAGGGGCAATGATTACCCGCCCGATGACCACGTCGCCACCCTGTAACTCCGGGTCGAGCAACCGCAGGTACGCCACCAGCCGATCCCCGTCCCAAGCCATTAAATGGCAGGTGTCACCTTCCAGATCCTGGCCGTCGACGTCCTGATAGACGCATTTCTGCTCAACGACAAACACCTCTGCACGTAGCTGCAGAATGGCGTACAGCTGCTCTTTGCCCAGATCGCTGTGGTGTTTGCAGACCCAATCGATTGTCATCTTCACACTCCTTGAACATCGTCGCTGCGATACTAAGCGCCCAGGCGAAAGATGTCTTTATGGCAGAGAAATCTGTGACAAAGGCCAAAATGCCATCATTCATTTCGCGCGGCCTTGTCTTGTTTGTGTAATCTGAGGTGAAGCGCTGTGCAGTGGCTTCGATGAGTTAATGTTAGTACTTGGGTTTGGCAGTACGGGGGCCTTGAAGTTTTGGCTGAAAACACGTCGGGCGTCCCGCCCGCTAAGGATTTTCTAGCATGCCGCGATTGCATCGAGCCTTTGCTTTGATTGGATTGCTGTTGCTGACTCAAGGCGCAGCAGCGGAAAAGCTGCGATTGGTCGCCGATGCCTGGCCACCCTTTACCGATGCCACGCTGGCCAACGGTGGGTTGGCCACGGACATCGTCAGCACAGCGCTGGCCCGGGCCGGTTATGCCAGTGAGTTTGAACAAGTGCCTTGGGCGCGGGCCTTGCTGGGGGTTGGCGAGGGTCGATACGACGTGTTGGTCAACGCCTGGTACACCGACGATCGTACGAAACTTGGCCAGTTTTCCGGCGAATACCTGCTCAACCGTGTGCGCTTTCTCAAGCGTAAAGACACACCGATCGAATACAACAACCTGCAACAACTGCACACCTACCCGATAGCGGTGGTGCGCGGTTATGCCTATTCGTCGGCGTTCGATGACGACGTGTCGCTGCAGAAAGTCCCGGTGCACAGCTTCTCCATGGCGGTGCGCATGGTCGCCGCCGACCGGGTCAAATTGACGCTGGAAGACGAATACGTCGCGCGTTACTACCTGGCCCGGGAATCATCCAAGGTGCGCAATGCCGTGGAGTTTTTGCCCCAGCCATTGAGCGAGAACAGCCTGCACATCCTGGTCAGCCTGAAGAACCCCCGGCATGAACAGATCGTCGCCGGTTTCGACCGCGAGATCGCGGCGATGAAAGTGGATGGGAGTTATCAGCGGTTGATGGAACAGCATGGGATGTAAGGTGTGGCTGATGACCTCATCGCGAGCAAGCTCGCTCCCACAGGATTTAGGTAATCCCTGTGGGAGCGAGCTTGCTCGCGATGAGGCCCGCTCAGCCACCGCAGATCTCAATCCTCACTCGTTTCTTTGATGAGGTGCGCCGCCAACGTCCGCAATGGCCCAAGCTGACGGCAGATCAACGCCAACTGCGTCTGCACCAGCCGTTGGCCTTCATCGATTTCGTCCGGCATCTGTTCAAGCGTATTGGCCAGTGCCTCTTCCTCATCGCTCTGAATCGCAATCGGCAGTTTGCTCGCCAACCCTTGGGCAATTTCATCGATGCTGGCGGCCAGTCTCACGCCGGCACCGTCGATCAAATGCTCGCGCACGTAGGGCGGTAGCTGGGTTTCCCGGTGTGCGCCCAGTCCGGACAAATAACTGAGCAAGGTGTGCGACAGCACCAGGAAGCGGAACCCGACATCCGCCTCCTTACGGAAATGCCCCGGCTCCATCAGCATGTTGGCGAGCGTCGTCGACAGTGCCGCGTCGGCGTTGTGCGCATTGCGTCGGGCCAGGCGATACGCCAGGTCGTCGCTTTTGCCGACGGCGTATTGCTGCATGATCTGGCGCAGGTAAATGCTGTTGCAGGTCAGGGTGTTGGCCAGCACTTTGTTCAGGCGTCGGCCCTGCCAGTCCGGCAGGAACAGGAACACCGCCAACCCGGCGATCAGGCTGCCGAGCAAGGTATCGAACAACCGCGGCAGGAACAGCCCGTAACCATCCCCGACCTGGTTGAAGCAGAACAGCACCATCAAGGTGATCGCGGCCGTCGCCAAGGTGTAGCGGGTGGTGCGGTTGATAAAGAACACCACCCCGGCGGCGATCGCAAAGCACGATTGGATCAAGGGATTCGGAAACAGATCGAACAACGCCCAGGCAAGGGTGAGGCCGATGGCGGTGCCGATGATTCGTTGGCCGAGTTTGCGGCGGGTGGCGCCGTAGTTTGGCTGGCAGACAAACAGCGTGGTGAGGATGATCCAGTAACCCTGAGACGGGTGGATCAAATGCACCATCCCGTAGCCGATGCTCAAGGCCAGGGGCAAACGCAGTGCGTGACGGAACAGCAATGAAGTCGGTGTCAGCTGCGTGCGTAACCGAATCCACACATCTTTGAGGCTACGCGGCGAACGGTCGAGCAGGCTGCTGTCGGTGGCATCGGCCAAGGCGTCGGGATTGCTGGCGTCGCTGAGCAAACGATCGAGCGTGCCGAGGTTGGCCGCCAGTGCCCGCAACGACCGCAACAGTCCGCGCCACGCCGGGTTGCTCTGAACGCGCAAATGTTCGAGAGAGGCGTGCAGGTCGCTCAGGGCTTCGGCGAAGCTGGCGTCATAGATGAACGGCTGGCGCATCTGGATCGACTCGGCCAGCGCCCGGCAGGCCTTGCCTTGCTGGCGCAGCAGGCGCTGGCAGCGGAACATCACGTCGCTGTGAAAGAAGGCATCGGCCAAGGCGTTGTAAGGGTAGTGCGAGGAACTGGCGCGCTCGTGGATGTCCTGAGCGAGGAAGTACAGCTTCAGGTAACGGCTGAGTTTCGAGCCCGGTCGACCGTTGCCGACCCGGTGCAGGATGATTTCTTTGGCGGCGTTCAGTGCTGCCACGACACGGCCGTTTTGCTGCGCCAGTTCCAGTCGACGCGCTTCCACGTCCATCTGCCGGATCGGCTCGAACAGCGAGGACTTCAGCTTCAGGTAGTAACCCAACTCACGGAACAACCGCGCCAGGCTTTGCTGCACCGGCTGATTGGAAAACATCGCCTGCCACAGCACCGAGAGCAAACCGTACCAGGCTGCACCGGCCACCAGCAGCACCGGCTCGTGCCAGAAATCGGTGACTGCGCCGCCGCGCTGGTCCACGCCGATCATGGTATAGACCGACAGGATCAGCGTCGCGGAGGCAATCGCGCCATAGCGTTCACCCAAGGCGCCGAGCATGGTCAGGCCGAAACTGGCCAGGGCCAGGGCGATGATAAAAATAACGGGGTAGGGGAAGAGCAATTCGACGGAGAGGGCGGCGACGCTGAAGCACACCAGCGTCACGGCCAGTGCGTTAAGGCGGCCTTGCCAACTGTCGTCGGTCTCGGCCAGGGCGCTGGCGATGATCCCGAGGAACAGCGGGATCAGCAGCCCCATTTCATCCTTGTACCAACACAGCGCCATGCTGCCGGTCAGGGCGATGAACACTCGCACGCTGTAGCTGAATTTATCCAGCGCCCAGAGGCGACGCAGAGACTGACTAAACGGGGTCGATGACATGAAGTGCGAGGGCCTTCCGAGGCAATGACGCTAAATTGAGCCAGTAATGACGCCGACGCAATGGCGCCGATCACATCTGACAGCAAAATCTGTTCCTTCCCTGTTCTTACACTGCAACGCAATCCCTGTAGGAGCTGCCGCAGGCTGCGATCTTTTGATCTTGATCCTGGAAAAACAAGATCAAAAGATCGCAGCCTCGTTTCACTCGGCAGCTCCTACAGGGATTGCGTTTGGGGGATTAGACGTATTGCGCGGCGGCGTAGCCGGAGGCCCACGCCCACTGGAAGTTGAAACCGCCCAGATGCCCGGTGACGTCGAGCACTTCGCCGATGAAATACAAGCCAGGGCTTTTCAGCGATTCCATGGTCTTGGACGACACCTCGTTGGTATCGACGCCGCCCAGGGTCACTTCAGCGGTGCGATAACCTTCAGTGCCGGCCGGAACCACTTTCCAACTCGCCAGTTTTTCGGCGATGTCGGCAATTTCTGCATGGGTGTACTGCTTCATCGGTTTGGAGGCGAACCAGTTATCCGCCAGCAGGTTGGCCATCTTCTTGGTGAAGATTTCCCCCAGCAGGGTTTTCAGCTCGCTGTTCGGGCGTTCGGCTTGCTGCTGTTGCAGCCAGCTCGGTACGTCGTGGTCCGGCATCAGGTTGATTTCTACCGTGTCGCCGGATTCCCAGAACGATGAAATCTGCAAAATCGCCGGACCGCTGAGGCCGCGGTGGGTGAACAGGATGTTCTCGCGGAAACTCTGCTCATTGCAGCTCACCAGGCAATCCACCGACGTACCGGACAGTTCGGTGCAAAGCTCCTTGAGCTGATCGGTGATGGTGAACGGCACCAGCCCGGCGCGGGTCGGCAGCAAGTCGTGGCCGAACTGCTTGGCCACCTGATAGCCGAAACCGGTGGCACCCAGCGTCGGGATCGACAAGCCGCCAGTGGCGATCACTAACGATTCGCAGGTGATCTGATCGAGGGTGGTTTGCAACAGGTAGCCGCTTTCCATTTTCTCGATGTGCTGGATCGAGGTGTCCAGGTGCAGGCTGACGCCGACCTGATCGCACTCGTTGAGCAGCATGTCGAGAATGTCGCTGGATTTGTTATCGCAGAACAACTGGCCGAGTTTTTTCTCGTGGTACGGCACGCCGTGTTTGGCGACCATGCCGATGAAATCCCACTGGGTGTAGCGGGCCAGGGCGGATTTGCAGAAGTGTTCGTTCTGCGAGAGAAAATTGCTCGGTTCGGTGTACATGTTGGTGAAATTGCAGCGGCCACCGCCCGACATCAGGATTTTCTTGCCGGCCTTGTTGGCATGGTCGAGCAACATCACCTTGCGCCCGCGCCCGGCGGCAGTCAGCGCACACATCAAACCTGCGGCGCCAGCGCCAATGATCACGACTTCGGTAGAGCGCAAAACGGTGTCCTCTTGATCTGTCACCACAAAACTAACTGTGGGAGCGGGCTTGCTCGCGAAAGCGGTGTGTCAGCCAACATCAATGGCGACTGACAGATTGCATTCGCGAGCAAGCCCGCTCCCACAGGGGATCTTCGTTGGGTCGAAGAATCCTTACAAAATCCGCACGCGCAGCGAACGGCCTTTGATCTTGCCGTCATTCAGACGCTGCAACGCTTGCTTGGCGATCCCGCGTTCCACCGCCACATAGGCCTGGAAGTCGAAAATCGCGATCTTGCCAACCTGAGCGCCGGGAATGCCAGCATCACCGGTCAATGCGCCAAGAATGTCGCCCGGACGAACCTTGTCTTTACGGCCAGCGCCGATGACCAGCGTACTCATCACCGGCAGCAGCGGAGCGCCGCCCTGGGATTTGAGGTTGTCCAGCTGATCCCAGCTCAACGGCGAGTTCTGCAGTTGCTCGATGGCTTGGGCGCGGTGGGCTTCGGACGGTGCGACCAGGCTGATCGCAATACCTTTCTCACCAGCGCGGCCCGTACGGCCAACACGGTGGATGTGGATTTCCGAATCACGGGCCAGTTCGACGTTGATCACCATGTCCAGCGCATCGATGTCCAGACCGCGAGCGGCGACGTCAGTGGCGACCAGCACCGAGGTGCTGCGGTTGGCGAACATGGCCAGCACCTGGTCACGGTCACGCTGTTCCAGATCGCCATGCAGGCCGACGGCGGAGATGCCTTTGGAGGTCAGGTGATCGACGGTTTCCTGAACCTGCTGCTTGGTGAAGCAGAAGGCGACACAGGATGCCGGACGATGATGCGCTAGGACTTTGACCACGGCGTCCATGCGCTCTTCCGGGGAAATCTCGTAGAAACGCTGCTCGATCTGCGTGTCGTCGTGGAACGCCTCGGCCTTCACGATCTGAGGGTTGCGCATGAACTTCGCGGCCAACTGCTTGATGCCCGTCGGGTACGTGGCGGAGAACAGCAGGGTCTGGCGACGCTCCGGGCACTGGGCGATGATTTCTTCGATGGAGTCGTAGAAACCCATGTCGAGCATGCGGTCGGCTTCGTCGAGGATCAGCGTGTTCAGGCCATGGAGCACCAGCGAACCTTTGCGCAAATGCTGCTGAAGGCGGCCCGGGGTGCCGACGATGATGTGCGCGCCGTGCTCCAGAGAGCCGATCTGTGGGCCGAAGGACACGCCGCCGCACAGGGTCAGGATCTTGATGTTGTCTTCGGCGCGGGCCAGACGACGGAGTTCCTTGGCTACCTGGTCGGCCAGTTCGCGAGTCGGGCAGATGACCAGCGCCTGGCAACCGAAGAAGCGCGGATTGATCGGGTTCAGCAGGCCGATACCGAAGGCGGCGGTCTTGCCGCTGCCGGTCTTGGCCTGGGCGATCAGGTCCATCCCCTTGAGGATCACCGGCAAGCTTTGCGCCTGGATCGGCGTCATCTGGGCATAACCGAGGGAGTCGAGGTTAGCCAGCATGGCGGCGGACAGCGGCAAAGTATTAAAAGCGGTGGCGATGGTGGTCACGGGACTGGCCTGCAAAACAAAATGTCGCGCAGTGTACCAGTCTCGCTCTCTTCACCTGCAAATTCTGGACGAATAGTCGTAGCAGCTGCCGAGGCACGAGGCTGCGTCGGGCTGCGAAGCGGCCCCCGAGGGCGGTCCTGCGGACACGCAACGCAGCCTCGTGCCTCGGCAGCTGCTACAGATCAGTGCTCTATATCGTGCTCGCGGCTGACCATCCGTCGGCCATCCTTTGGTGAAAGCTGGGAGAAGATCGTCGCAGCCAGCATCGCCATGATTCCGACCGTTACAAAGGTCAGCTGGAACGCGCCCAGCACCGTGTCCACACCGTCGTTGCCGATCTCTGCGGTAAAGCCGCCGAGCAAGGCGCCGGCGCAGGCAACCCCGAGGCTCAGGGACAATTGCGCGACCACCGACAGTAGGCTGTTGCCGCTGCTGGCGCTGGCGTCGTCGAGGTCGATCAGGGTTACGGTGTTCATGGCGGTGAACTGCAGCGAGTTGATCGCCCCCAGAATCGATAGCATCACCAACAGCAACCAGTACGGCGTTTGTGCGCCGACCAGCCCCATGCTCGCCAGCATCAACCCCAGCGCCAACGTGTTGCCGGTCAGCACGATGCGATAGCCCAAGCGTTCGATCAGCGGTCGCGCCACCGACTTGGCAACCATCGCTGCCGCCGCCAGCGGCAGCATGCTCATCCCGGCCTGGGACGGCGAGTAACCCAGCGCCACTTGCAGCAGCAACGGCACGAGAAACGGCAGGGCGCCGCTGCCCAGTCGGGCGAACAGGTTGCCGAGGATGCCCACGGCAAACGTCCGGGTCTTGAACAGTGACGGCGCGAACAACGGGTTTTCGATGTGCCCGGCCCGCAACCAATACGCCGCCAGACACGCCATGCCGCCGAACAGCAGCAACATCACGCGCAAGTGCGGCAGGTGCAGTTCGCCGAGGCCTTCCATGGCGATGGTGATCAGCACCATCGCCGCACCAAACAGCAAAAAGCCCAGGCTATCGAAGCGGGTGCGTTCAGTGCCGCGCAGGTCGGGGATGAATTTCCACACGGCGTAGCAACCGACAGCGCCGACCGGCAGGTTGATCAGGAAGATCCAGTGCCAGGTCAGGTATTCCACCATCCAGCCGCCCATGGTCGGGCCGATCAACGGGCCGAGCAGGCCGGGAATGGTGATGAAGCCCATGATCCGCACCAGATCCGAGCGCGGGTAGGCACGCAGCACCACCAACCGCCCGACCGGCAACATCAGCGCGCCGCCCAGGCCCTGAATCACCCGTGCGCCAATCAGCATGCTCAGGGTGCTCGACAGTGCGCAGAGCAACGAGCCGAGGCTGAACAGCAGAATCGCGCCGAAGAAGATTTTCCTAGTGCCGAAACGGTCGGCGATCCAGCCTGAGGCAGGGATCAGCAAGGCGACGGTGAGCATGTAGGCGATGATCACGCCCTGCATGCGCAGCGGGTCTTCGGCCAAGTCGCGGGCCATGGCGGGCAGGGCGGTGTTGAGGATGGTCCCGTCGAGGGATTGCATGAAGAACGCGATGGCGACGACCCACGGCACCCAGCGGGCGGTGACAGCGTCGAGAGGCGGGCGGTTGGGCATGGGACCTCTTGTGGGTTGAAGTTAATGCAAAATCACTGTGTCTCACGGTCCATGTGGGAGCGGCGGTGCGGCGATCCGACTTGCTCGCGAAGAGGTCATCACATCCAACATCAATGTTGACGGATCCATCGCTTTCGCGAGCAAGCCCGCTCCCACAGGGCCTTCTGTGTACCGTGGGATTGTGCTTACAGGGTCAGGGTCAATCGGCTCACGAGCGCCCCCGGCAACAACGCCGAGGCCGTGGCCCGCTGGCTGTAGGTGCTGGCCGACAACATCAGCTCACGCTCCTCGGTCAAAGCCTCCAGCTGCGAACCCAACAAACTGTAAGCACTGTCATCGAACCGCATGGTGCTCACCGGCGCCTGAATCTCGCCGTTCTCGACCCAGAAGGTCGCAAACCGCGTCATGCCGGTCAGGCGTGCCGCCGGCTGATCGGAGTAGTTCAGGTACCACAGGTTGCTGATGTACAAGCCAGTGCCCAGTTGCTTGAGAATCTCTGCGTCAGGCAACGTGCCGGCGGCCATGTTCACTGCGCTTGGCATTTCACCGCCGCTGGCGCCGTTGGCGGTCAGGCCGTACTCGGCCGCACTGCGTGAACTGACCATCTGCGCGCCGGCCTTGCCGTTGACGATCAACCCCAGATCGCTGCGCGGATAACCTTCGCCGGAGAATGCCGGGCTCAACGAACCGCTGACCTTTTCATCGACCGATACCAACGGGCTGAACGCACTGTCGCCCGCGTAAAGCTTCTGCAACGGACTGTTTTTGCTGGCAATCGACTGCGCCGAGAAGCCGCCCCAGCCCAGCATGTCCATGATTTCTCCCAGGGCTGCCGGCGCCAGATAGGCGCGGTACTGACCCGGCGCCAGGGTGTGTTGCGGTCTGCCGAGAAACGCCAACTGCTCGCGTGCTTGCGCAAAGCGCTTGGCAAACCCTTCGCTGTTCCAGTCGTGCCCGGCGTAACTGGCTTTCACCGCCTGGCCGTTGTCATGGAACAGGCTGAAGTCGAAGTTGAAGCTGTTGGCCTGGTGCCAACCGAACGCACCCGAAGAACTGGCGAAACCGCGACTGATCGGGCCGGCGGCGTAGAAGCCGACCAGATCCAGCCCTTTGGCGGCCTGGGTGATTTCAGCGACCACTTGCTCGGTGTCCGGCAGCGGGTGATCCTGAACGTTCTTGCTCTGCCAGCCGTTGTGGTTGAGCAACAGGTACGGATCCTGCGGCAGCAGCGGCAAGGTTTCGCGCAACTGTTGCAGACCTTCGGCCAGACGCTGCACATCGACTGCGGCATCACCGGAAAGCGTGATGTTCAAGTCGGCGTGGCGCCCCTCGTTGATCAGTTTGAAACCGACGCTCGCCTGCTGCACCTGGCCCGCCTGACGAACCTTGGCGTGGTTGAAGCGCACGAAGGCCGAGGATTCGGCGGCGTAACTTAGAGTGAATTGCTCCGGCTCGCGAATCGCATCGCGCAGCCAATTGACCAAGGCCTTGAACGCATCGGCCTGACTTTTCGACGTGCTCATCAGGCATCCCCCCCAAACACATCAACGTTGCTGAACACGCAGGCCGGCGACGCATGGCCGACGCGGATCACCTGGTTCGGTTCGCCCTTGCCGCAGTTCGGTGTGCCCAGGACCTTGACGGAGTTGGCATCGCCAACGGCGCTGAGGCTTTTCCAGAACTGAGCGGAAATCGCCCGGTAGTTGGGGTTCTTCACCACGCCTTTGAGTTCGCCGTTTTCGATCAACTGAGCCCATTCGCAGCCGAACTGGAATTTGTTGCGCGCATCGTCGATGGACCACGATCGATTGGTCGACATCATGACGCCGTGTTCGATGTTGCCGATCAGTTGCTCCAGCGGTTGATCGCCGGGCTCGATGTTCAGGTTGGCCATGCGGTCGATTGGCGGGCGGTTCCAGCCGCAAGCGCGGCTGTTGGCGACGCCTTCCATGCCGGCACGGAATTGCGACAGCGCGCCGCCCAGTGGACGCAGCAGCAAACCTTCCTTGATCAAAAATTGCTTGCTGGCAGCCGTGCCGTCGTCGTCATGGCCGTAACTGGCGAGTTGTTCGGGAATGTCCGGGTCGAAGGTCACGTTCAGCAGTTTGGAGCCGTATTGCAGGCTGCCGAAGTCTTCTGCCTTGACGAAGCTGGTGCCGGCGTAATTGCGTTCGTCGCCGAGGATGCGGTCCAGCTCCAACGGGTGACCGATGGATTCGTGGATCTGCAGCATCATTTGGTCCGGCATCAACAACAGGTCGCGCGGGCCTTGCGGGGTGTTCGGCGCCAGCAGCAATTGCAGCGCCTGATCGGCGACTGTCGGGCCTGCACCGACCAGGCCGCAGCGGCTGATCACATCAAAGCCGCCTTGTTGGCCGAAATTTTCGCGGCCCAGGGTACGGGTCTGGCTGTCGTTGCCGTCGTAGGCGGTGACTTGCAGGCTCGGGTAGACGAACCGCTGGGCCTGGCGCAGTTCGGCGCCGGCGCTGTTGAGGTAGATCTGTTCGACATTGGTGATGCCGATGCTCACTTCCCAGTTCACCAGTCGCTCATCCTTGGGCACGGCGGCGGATTCGGCACCGAGCAGTTGGTAGCAATCGCTCAGGGACGGGAAGGGCTGGTCGAGGTTCGGCGAAAAGTAGTCGGCGCGGTCGCTGGAGACGGCTTGCTCGCGCAGGTCGAGCAGAGCGTGGGGCTTGAGTCGGCGGGCTTGTTGCTCGGCTCGCTCCAGCGCGGCTTGCAGGCCGGATTGGGAAAGGTCGTTGGTCGCGGCGTAGGCTTCGACGCCGTTGACCCGAACGGTCAGCATCGCGCCTTCGTCACGGCTCAGGCTGGGAGGTTCAGCGACATTCTTGCGCACCGACAGGTACTGACCGGACTCGCGCACATAACGCAGCGAAAAGAATTCAGCGCCCGTGCGCAAGGCAGCGAAGCGCTGCTTGAGCTGGGGGTGGAAATCGAACATTCGGGAACCTCCTTGGTATGGAGTGGCGGTGTATCGATGTTGCGAGGGGGTGAAACGTTTGCGTGGCGCTAGATTAGGCCTGCGCGGGGGGTAGGATCAAGCTTGGAGAGGCGTAGGAAAAGATTACCCGAGGTGGGTCAGAGGGAGATGTGGTGTCTGGCCGGGCCTCTTCGCGAGCAAGCCCGCCCCCACATTTGATCTCGGGTGTTCACAAATTTTGTGTTCACTGGAGATCTCCTGTGGGAGCGGGCTTGCTCGCGAAGGGCGCACCGCGGTGTAACTGTCTTACTGCGCGGTAGGACTCACATCACGCAACGGCTTGCCACGCACTGGCGCATCGCCGGCCACGAAGTAGGCGGCCTTGCTACGCGGCAATGGCTTGCGGCCACGGATCTTGTCGGCGATTTTCTCGGCGATCATGATCGTCGGCGCATTCAGGTTGCCGGTGGTGATGATCGGCATGATCGAGGCATCGACCACACGCAGGCTCTGCATGCCGTGCACACGACCTTCAGCGTCAACCACCGCCATTTCGTCGGTGCCCATCTTGCACGAGCAGGACGGGTGGAACGCGGTTTCGGCGTGTTCGCGGATGAACTGGTCGAGCTGTTCATCGGTTTGCACGTCGATGCCCGGGCTGATTTCGCGGCCACGGAACGCGTCCAGTGCAGGCTGTTGCATGATTTCACGGGTCAGGCGGATGCCGTCACGGAATTCCTGCCAGTCCTGCTCGGTGGCCATGTAGTTGAACAGGATGCTCGGGTACTCGCGCGGATCCTTGGACTTGGCCTGAATGCGACCACGGCTCGGCGAACGCATGGAACCCATGTGCGCCTGGAAACCGTGCTCTTTCACACCGTTGCTGCCGTTGTAGTTAATTGCGACCGGCAGGAAGTGGTACTGGATGTTCGGCCAATCGAATTCTGGACGGGTACGGATGAAACCGCCGGCTTCGAACTGGTTGCTGGCGCCGATACCGGTGCCGTTGAACAGCCACTCGGCTCCGATGGCCGGCTGGTTGTACCAGAGCAGCGACGGGTACAGCGAGACCGGTTGGGTGCACGCGTATTGCAGGTACAGCTCGAGGTGATCCTGCAGGTTTTCACCCACGCCCGGCAGGTCGTGGACCACCGGGATGTCGAGTTTTTTCAGCAGCTCGGCCGGGCCGACGCCGGAACGCTGCAGAATCTGCGGCGAAGCGATGGCGCCGGAGCACAGCAGCACTTCTTTGCGGGCGCGGGCTTCAACGCGCTCTTCAGCGGCGCCGATCAAGTAACGCACGCCGACCGCACGCTTGCCTTCGAACAGAATCTTGTCGGTCAGGGCGTGGGTGACGATGGTCAGGGTCGAGCGCTTCTTGGCGATGTCCAGGTAACCGCGAGCGGTGCTGGCGCGACGGCCGTTCGGCGTCACGGTGCGGTCCATCGGACCGAAACCTTCCTGCTGGTAACCGTTGAGGTCTTCGGTGCGCGGGTAACCGGCTTGCACGCCGGCTTCAACCATCGCGTGGAACAGCGGGTTGTTGCCGGCTTTCGGCGTGGTCACGCTGACCGGACCTTCGCCACCGTGGTAGTCGTTCGCGCCGATGTCACGGGTTTCAGCCTTGCGGAAATACGGCAGGCAGTTCAGGTAATCCCAGTCTTCAAGACCTGGCAGTTTGGCCCAGTTGTCGTAGTCCATCGCGTTGCCGCGGATGTAGCACATGCCGTTGATCAGCGAAGAACCACCCAGGCCCTTGCCGCGACCGCATTCCATCCGGCGACCGTCCATGTGTGGTTCTGGATCGGTTTCGTAGCCCCAGTTGTAGCGACGACCTTGCAGCGGGAACGCCAAAGCAGCCGGCATTTGCGTGCGGAAGTCTAAACGGTAGTCCGGGCCGCCTGCTTCGAGCAGCAGGACGGTGACGCCTTCGTCTTCAGTCAGACGGGTCGCCAGGGTGTTACCGGCCGAGCCGGCACCGATGATGATGTAATCGAATTCTTGGGACATTGAATGCACCCTCTTTGAAGTTGGTCAGGTCGCCTGTAGCAGCTGCCGAGGCACGAGGCTGCGTTGGGTCGCGCAGCGACCCTCTGAGGGCGGTCCTGCGGACACGCAACGCAGCCTCGTGCCTCGACAGCTGCTACCGGGTATTCAGCCGGGGCTTAGAAAACCGAGGCGTAATCGCCCAGTTCGACCTGTACCGATTTGATGCGTGTGAAGTTGTTCAGCGAGCTGATGCCGTTTTCACGGCCCACGCCCGACTGCTTGTAGCCGCCAACCGGCATCTTGGCGTCGGACTCGCCCCAGGCGTTGATCCAGCAGATACCGGCTTCCAGTTGATGAATCACGCGGTGAGCGCGGTTCAGGTCCTTGGTGACGACGCCAGCGGCGAGGCCGAAGTCGGTGTCGTTGGCACGACGGATCACTTCTTCTTCGGTTTCGTAGGTCAGGATGCTCATCACCGGGCCAAAGATTTCTTCGCGAACGATGGTCATCTCGTCGGTGCAGTCGGTGAACACGGTCGGTGCCACGAACGCGCCTTTGGCGAATTCGCCTTCGGTCAGACGGCTGCCGCCGCACAGCACGCGAGCGCCTTCTTCCTTACCTTTGGCGATGTAACCCAGCACACTTTCCATGTGGGCGAAGCTGACCAGCGGGCCGAAGTTGGTGTTCTCGTCTTCCGGGTTGCCAACGCGGATGCGGGCAACGCGCTCAACGATCTTGGCTTCGAACGCGGCTTTCAGGTGGCTCGGCACGAACACGCGAGTGCCGTTGGTGCAGACCTGACCGGAGCTGTAGAAGTTGGCCATCATGGCGGTGTCGGCGGCGCGATCGAGGTCGGCGTCGTCGAAGATGATCAGCGGGGATTTGCCGCCCAGTTCCATGGTCACGTCTTTCAGCGACGAAGCGGAAGCGCTGGCCATGACCTTCTTGCCGGTGTCGGTGCCGCCGGTGAAGGAGATTTTTTCGATGCGTGGGTGCTCGGTCAACCAAGTGCCGACTTCACGGCCGCTGCCGGTCAGCACGTTGAACACGCCAGCCGGAACGCCGGCTTCGGTGTAGATCTCGGCCAGTTTCAGCGTGGTCAGGGAAGTGACTTCGCTTGGCTTGAAGATCATCGCGTTACCGGCCGCCAGGGCTGGTGCGGATTTCCACAGGGCGATCTGGATTGGGTAGTTCCACGCGCCGATACCGGCCACGACGCCCAGCGGCTCGCGACGGGTGTAGACGAACGACGTGGTGCGCAGCGGGATCTGCTCGCCTTCGATGGCCGGCACCAGACCTGCGTAGTACTCCAGCACGTCAGCGCCGGTGACGATGTCGACGTACTTGGTTTCGGAGAACGACTTACCGGTGTCCAGGGTTTCCAGAGCAGCCAGTTCATCGTTGCGCTCGCGCAGGATGTCGACGGCACGACGCAGGATGCGCGAACGCTCCATGGCGGTCATCGCAGCCCAGATTTTCTGGCCCTTTTCGGCGCTGACGACGGCGCGCTCAACGTCTGACTGGGTCGCACGTTGTACGGTTGCGAGGACTTCACCGTTAGCCGGGTTGATGGCTTCGAAAGTGGCGTCGCTGCTGGCGTCACTGTAGCCGCCATCGATGTAGAGTTTTTGCAGTTCGAAACGGGCCATATAGTCCTCGCAAGAGCATAAGTTGGTTGGCGGTAACCACTGGGCGTGCCTTATAGCTTGGGCAACGCTGGTCAGTGGCGGTTCAGGTGCTGAGCGGTTCTGTGTGCTCTAACTCACCTGCTTGGCCAGTTGGAAATCCATGTATTCGTAAGCGATCTGGTGCGCCTGCTCGGTGTCGAAAGCATCTCCCGACAACGCGCCGCGCAACCACAAACCGTCGATGAGGGCTGCCAGGCCCCGGGCTGCACTGCGCGCGGTATCGAGCGGCAATACACGGCGGAACTGGCAGCACAGGTTGGAATACAGACGGTGATCGTTGATCCGCTGCAACCTGTGCAAAGACGGGTGGTGCATGCTGGTGGCCCAGAAGGCCAGCCAGGTTTTCATTGCCGGGCCATTGACCTGGCTGGCGTCGAAGTTGCCTTCGATAATCACCTGGAGGTGGGCCCGCGGGCTGCTGTCCTCCAGCGCCTGACGGCGCGCGGTGACGTTCTCGCTGAGGACGCTCATCAGATACTGCGCCGTGGCAGCGATCAGGCCGTTCTTGTCCTGAAAGTAATGACTGATGATGCCATTCGAGACACCGGCCAAACGGGCGATCAGCGCAATGCTGGCGTCCCCCATTCCGACCTGATCTACCGCCTGCAATGTGGCTTCGATCAACTGCTGGCGGCGGATGGGTTGCATACCGACCTTGGGCATCTTGCACATCTCCTTAGGCCTTCCGGCGGACGTAAAACGTCTATCGGATTGAAGGCCAGTCTATTTTGTTTTGATTGAACGTTCAATCAACAAAGAATAAGATCTGCGACAATTCGTCGCTGCCTACAGGTTTTTCCTACATGTAGTTGGCGGAAAAACGACATCCGAAACGCTCGAAACCCACGCGCTATGGCGCTCCCGGGTTTCGGGCTTTTTTCGGGGTGTCTTTATATCACCCGCTGGTCGGCTGCCAACTAACCGATTGGTCGGGTAACGCGTTGCCTTGTGTTCTTCTCTCGCACTGCCTGGAGCATCTGTGCCATGAGTTCTGCCTCTCTTATAAAGACCCCACCCGAGAAGGTGACGGTCAACGGTTGGGTGTTCTACACCTCTACCGCGTTGATCCTGTTGTTGACCGCCATTCTGATTATCGCCCCGCAAGAGGCTGGCAGATTGCTCGGTATTGCCCAGGCCTGGTTGTCCCGCAGCTTCGGCTGGTACTACATGGTGGTGATCGCCGCTTACCTGGTCTTCGTGGTCGGCCTGGCGTTTTCGTCCTACGGCAAGCTCAAACTGGGCAGCAAGGACGACACCCCGGACTTCAGCTACGGCGCCTGGGCGGGGATGCTGTTCTCGTCGGGTATCGGTATTTCGCTGTTGTACTTCGGTGCTTCCGAGCCGCTGGACCACTACTTCAATCCGCCGGAAGGCGTTGCCGGCAGCAACCTCGCTGCACGTCAGGCGGTTCAGCTGACGTTCCTGCACTGGGGCCTGCATGGCTGGGCGATCTACGCATTGGTCGGCCTGGCCGTGGCGTACTTTGCCTACCGTCATAACCAGCCGCTGGCGTTGCGTTCGGCGCTGTATCCGCTGGTGGGCGAGCGTTGGGTCAAAGGCGCGGCCGGTCACGCGGTGGACGGCTTCGGCATGTTCGTGACCCTGCTGGGGCTGGTGACCAACCTGGGGATTGGTTCGTTGCAAGTGTCGTCGGGGCTTGAAAACCTGTTCGGCATGGAACACAGCAATACCAATCTGCTGATCGTGATCATCGTGATGAGCACCGTGGCGACTATCGCTGCCGTGTCCGGCGTGGAAAACGGCATCCGCCGTCTGTCCAACCTGAACATCGTGCTGTTCAGCGGTCTGCTGATTTTCGTGCTGTTGTTCGGCCCGACCCTGCACCTGCTTAACGGCTTCGTGCAAAACATCGGCGACTACCTGAACGGCGTGGTGCTGAAGACTTTCGACCTCTATGTGTACGAAGGCGACAGTGAGAAGTCCGACCGCTGGTTGGGTCTGTGGACCGTGTTCTATTGGGCCTGGTGGATTTCCTGGGCCCCATTCGTCGGCATGTTCATCGCGCGTATTTCCCGTGGTCGCACGGTGCGTGAACTGGTGGCCGGCGTACTGCTGATCCCGCTGGGCTTCACCTTGGCGTGGTTGTCGATTTTCGGTAACTCGGCCCTGGACCTGGTGATGAACCATGGTGCGGTGGAGCTCGGAAAGACGGCGCTGGAACAGCCGTCGATGGCGATTTACCAGTTGCTGGAGCATTACCCGGCGTCGAAGATTGTGATCGGCGTGTCGATCTTTGTCGGTTTCGTGCTGTTCCTGACCCCGGCGGATTCCGGCGCGGTGATGATGGCCAACCTTTCCTGCAAGGGCGGTAACGTCGACGAAGACGCCCCGCACTGGCTGCGGATCTTCTGGTCGGCGGTGATCACGCTGGTGACCATCGGCCTGCTGTTCGCCGGTAACTTCGAAGCCATGCAAACCATGGTGGTGCTCGCCGGTCTGCCGTTCTCGGTGGTGCTGGTGTTCTTCATGTTTGGCCTGCACAAGGCCATGCGCCAGGACGTGCAGATCGAACAGGAGCAAGCGGAGCTGGCTGCGCGCGGTCGTCGTGGTTTCAGCGAGCGTTTGACGCAGCTGGACTTGCAGCCGAATCAGTCGATTGTTCAGCGTTTCATGGACAAGCAAGTCAGCCCGGCGCTGGAAGATGCAGCTGTGCAATTGCGTGCTCAGGGTCTGGATGTGCAGACGTTGCTGGGCAAGTCGAAACGCTGCATGGGCGTGCGGATCGAGATGGAAGAGGGCAACCCTTTTGTCTACGAAGTGAGCCTGGACGGCTATCTGGCAGCGGCGAGCGACATGGTTTCGGCTGAAAGTGCTGATGAGCCCCGCGCACGTTACTACCGCGCCGAGGTGTACCTGCACAACGGCAGCCAGGACTACGACTTGATGGGCTTCACTTCGGATCAGATCACCCGTGATGTGCTCGATCAGTTTGAAAGCCATCGGCAGCTCCTTGGCCGGGTCTATAGCTAAAACTTGATAGGACGCGGAGTTTCGATCTGAAGCACCGCGTCGTGTTCTTCGCGAGCAAGCCCGCTCCCACATTTGATCTGAGTCGTTCACAAATCCAATGTGGGAGCGGGCTTGCTCGCGAAGGGGCCATCAGCTTCGACGCCGCATTACCCGATGTCCCGATAAACAAAAACGCCGCGATCCTCTCGCGGCGTTTTTGTGTGTGTTGCCTTAACCCAGGTTCTTGCCGAGCAGTGCGTGATACAGCTCACTGTCACCGAGAATCCCGACCACCTTGTTGTTGTCGTGCAGCACCAGTTTGTTGCCCGTCTGATATCGAATCTGCAGCGCTTCGCGCATGCCGATGTTCGAATCCACTACCGTTGGCCGACGACCCAACCCTTCAACCGCTTGACCCGGCACCCAGTTCTGCAGATCCAGGCTCGCGCCGTTCTGACGAGCGCCCTTGATGGTGTTGCCTTCCGCCAGGTCCAGCCACGAATCGCCGCCCGGATCCAGGCATACCGAACCGTTGATGCGTTTGCAGTTGTCGAGGGTGCGCATCAGGCTGCGACCGCACAGTACGTTCAGCGGGTTGGTGTGGGCCACGAAGGTCCGCACGTAATCGTCCGCAGGGTTCAACACGATCTCTTCCGGCACGCTGTACTGAACAATGCGGCCGTCTTTCATGATTGCGATACGGCTGCCGAGCTTCAGGGCTTCATCGAGGTCGTGGCTCACGAACACGATGGTTTTGTTCAGCTTGCTTTGCAGTTCCAGCAGTTCGTCTTGCAGGCCTTGGCGGATCAGCGGGTCGAGGGCCGAGAACGGTTCGTCCATCAGCAGAATGTCGGCGTCCATCGCCAGCGCGCGGGCCAGGCCCACACGTTGCTGCATACCACCGGAGAGCTCGTCCGGCTTCTTGTTGCGCCACTGGGTCAGGCCCACCAGCTCAAGCTTCTCGTCCACCAGTTTGCGGCGTTCCTTCTCCGGACGACCCTGCATTTCCAGACCAAAGCTGATGTTCTCGCGAACGGTCAGCCAAGGCATCAGGGCGAATTTCTGGAACACCATCGCAATGCGCTTGGTGCGCATCATTTTCAGTTCCGCCGGGGTGCAGGACGCGATGTCGATCTGCTTGCCTTCGTGCTCGACGAACAACTTGCCACGGCTGACGGTGTTGAGGCCGTTGATGCAGCGCAGCAAGCTGGACTTGCCGGAGCCGGACAGGCCCATCAGTACACAGATTTCACCTTTTTCGACATCCAGGCTGGCCTTTTCAACGCCAACAATCTGCCCGGTCTTTTTCAGGATCTGGTCGCGTGTCATGCCCTGGTCGAGGAGTTTCAAGGCCTCGCGCGGGTCTTTGGAGAAGATTACGTCGACGTCTTCGAAGCGAATAATGCTCATGCGTCACCCCCTACTTTGGCTTCGGGTTGTTTGCAGATACGGTCGAGCATGATCGCCAGCAGTACGATCGCCAGGCCGGCTTCGAAGCCCAGGGCGATATCAGCAGTGTTCAGTGCGTTGACCACGGGTTTGCCCAGGCCGTCGGCGCCCACCAGTGCCGCGATCACCACCATCGACAGCGACAGCATGATGCACTGGGTAATACCGGCCGCGATGCTTGGCATGGCGTGGGGCAGTTCAATCCGTGAAAGCAGTTGACGGCGCGAGCAGCCGAAGGCTTTGCCGGCGTCCATCAGTTCCTGCGGAACATCGCGAATGCCCAGGTAGGTCAGGCGGATAGGCGCGGCAATCGCGAACACTACCGTCGAAATCAAGCCCGGGACCACACCCAGACCGAAGAGGGTCAGGGTAGGAATGAGGTACACGAAGGTCGGTACGGTCTGCATCAGATCGAGCACCGGACGCATCAGTGTGTAGAACATCGGTTTGTGCGCGGCGACGATGCCCAACGGCACGCCGATGACCACGCAGACCAGGGTGGCGAACAACACCTGGGCAAGGGTTTCCATGGTTTCCTGCCAGTACCCCAGATTGAGGATCAGCAGGAAGGAGGCGATGACAAAAACGGTCAGTCCCCACTTTCGTTGAATGAAGTGTGCCAGTAGCGCGATGAGGCCGATCAATGCCAGCGGGTTGAACCAGGTCAGCGCAAAAGTCACGCCGTGGATCATCGTTTCCAGTGACACGGCGATTGCGTCGAAGGTGCTGGCGCCGTGTTGCGTCAACCATTCAACGAAGCCCGCGATGTACTGGCCTAAAGGTATTTTCTGATCAATCAGCATGGTAGTGAACGTCCGCATGCAAGGAAATAAACAGCCCGGGCGAGCGAACTCGCCCGGCGTAAGCGATTACTGCGCGAGCTTGGCTTTCACGGCCTCCAGGCCTGGTTTACCGTCAATGGTGGTCACGCCAGCGAGCCAGGTATCGAGGACCTGTGGATTCTTTTTCAGCCAGGCCTTGGCGGCCGCGTCAGGCTTCATTTTGTCGTCCAGGATGTTGCCCATCAGCGAGCTTTCCATGTCGACGGTGAATTCCAGGTTTTTCAGCAACTGGCCAACGTTGCTGCATTCCTGGGCATAACCCTTGCGAGTGTTGGTCGCCACGGTGGCGGCACCGAAGTCGGGGCCGAAGTAATCGTCACCACCAGTGAGATATTGGATCTTGAAGCGCTTGTTCATCGGGTGGGGCGCCCAGCCGAGGAACACCACGGCGGTATCGCGTTTCTGGGCGCGGTCGACTTGCGACAGCATGCCCGCTTCGCTGGACTCGACGATCTTGAATCCGGCGTCTTTCAAGCCGAAGGCGTTCTTGTCGATCATACTCTGAATCAGACGGTTGCCATCGTTACCCGGTTCGATGCCGTAGATCTTGCCGTCGAGTTCTTTCTTGAATTTCGGAATGTCGGCGAAGTCGTGAAGACCTTTGTCATACAGCGCTTGAGGTACGGCGAGGGTGTACTTGGCGCCTGTGAGGTTGGTGCGCACGACGTCCACGGTGCCGGCATCGCGATAAGCCTTGATGTCGTTTTCCATGGTCGGCATCCAGTTACCCAGGAATACGTCCATGTTCTTGCCGTCGGCCAGGGACTTGTAGGTCACCGGTACGGAAATCATCGTGGTTTTGGTCTTGTAGCCGAGGGCGTCGAGGACGACGCTGGTGGTGGCGGTCGTTGCGGTGATGTCGGTCCAGCCGACATCGGAGAAGTTTACGGTGCTGCATTGAGCCGGTTCTGCGGCGTGAGCCAGAAGCGGCAGACTCAGCATGGCGGCCAACAACAACGACGGGGAACCTTTCATGGATGGACTCCTTGGTGTTTTTTTTGGCAGTGTTCCGACTGGACCACCGCACTTATAGGTTGCGGTTGGATGGCGTTTTGGAGACAGCTCTACCACGGCGCCTTGCAATCGAGTCGATACGATCATGTACCAGTGAAAATCTGACGCCTACAGGGGGCGTCGTAACCAGTACAGGGATGGTCGCATCCAGTGTCGGTGACGTCGTTTACAGCTTTTTTCAGCCCTCTTTGCCCCTCTGATCCGCAAAAAAACGGCGAAAACGCAGCGTCAAAGGCCCGCGGCGTTGGTGGGCATGAGTGCGTCGGTGTGAGACGTCGAACGACATGACAAAAGGCTGATGATGCGGCCATCTCGGCGGATTGCAGCTTGAGCGTAGCAGCTCCGTCACTGGGCGCTTTTGCGTCTGGAGTAGGCACATCCAGGAGTTCGGCAGTAATGGCTATCAGTGTTTTCGACCTGTTCAAAATCGGCATCGGCCCTTCCAGTTCGCACACCGTGGGGCCTATGCGGGCCGCCGCGTTGTTCGTGCAAGGTTTGCGTGAGCAGGGTCTTTTGGAACAAGTAAGGCGCGTCGAAGTTCAGCTTTATGGTTCGTTGTCGGCCACCGGCATCGGTCACGGCAGCGACAACGCAGTGATCATGGGCCTGATGGGCGAGTGGCCGGACGCGATCGATCCATCGCAAATCGGCATTCGCATCGAAACCCTGCGCGAAACCCGCACGCTGTTGCTCGACGGTCGTTTGTCAGTCCCGTTCAACTGGGCCCGGGACATGCGCCTGATCGACGAGAACCTGCCGTTCCACCCCAACGCCATGACGCTGATCGTCGACGGTGATGACGGCGAGCTGCATCGCGACACCTACTATTCCATCGGCGGCGGTTTTGTCGTCGATGAAGCACAAGCCTCCAGCGGTGTGGTGGACCTGGACCGCACGGTGTTGCCGTACGATTTTTCCAGTGCCGCCGAGCTGCTCAGCCTCTGTAAGCAGCACAACTTGCGCGTCGCCGAATTGATGATGGCCAACGAGAAGGTCTGGCGCAGCGAAGAGGAAATCCGCGCCGGCCTGATGAAGCTTTGGCGGGCCATGCAGGATTGCGTCGAACAAGGTCTCAAGCACGAAGGTATCTTGCCCGGTGGCCTGAATGTGCGTCGTCGCGCGGCCAAACTGCACCGCAGCCTGCAAGAACTGAACAAGCCCAATGTGATCGGCTCGACCTTGAGCGCCATGGAGTGGGTCAACCTGTTCGCCCTGGCGGTCAACGAAGAAAATGCCGCTGGCGGGCGCATGGTGACTGCGCCGACCAATGGCGCGGCGGGGATCATTCCGGCGGTGCTGCACTACTTTATGAAGTTCAGCGAGGTGGTGACTGACGCCAACGTAGTCGACTATTTCCTCAGTGCGGCGGCGGTAGGGATTCTGTGCAAGAAGAACGCTTCGATTTCCGGTGCCGAAGTCGGCTGCCAGGGCGAGGTCGGTTCGGCCTGCGCCATGGCGGCGGCCGGGCTGGCGGAGATTCTGGGTGCCACACCGGAGCAGCTGTGCAACGCGGCGGAAATCGGCCTGGAACACAACCTCGGCCTGACCTGCGACCCGGTGGGCGGGTTGGTGCAAGTGCCGTGCATCGAGCGCAATGCGATTGCCGCGGTGAAGGCGATCAACGCGGCGCAGATGGCGCTGCGTGGCGACGGTCAGCACTTTATCTCGCTGGATCGGGTGATCCGCACCATGCGTGATACTGGTGCGGACATGCATGACAAATATAAAGAGACATCGCGGGGTGGGTTGGCGGTTAGCGCGGTTGAGTGCTGAGTCAGTAATACCGAGTTGCCTGCTTCGCGAGCAAGCCCGCTCCCACATTCGACCGCATTACCCTGAGAGAACTCGGTCAACTGTGGGAGCGAGCTTGCTCGCGAAGGCGCCAGACCAGTCAAAACTGCGCGCTAAGTGAACACCGGAATCAAAACGCGCCACGTTTTGGCGCGTCGCTTACAGATAAGCGACTTGCCCGAGATCCGGGATCCAAGTTGGCCATTACCGCCTGTCACCTGTGCTTGTGGTGACACTCTTCACCAGGTCGCTGTAGCCCTGTTCCCACAAGTGCTACCGATTTGCTCACGCCCTACGGGGCAGAGCGCCTCCCGCCGATAATGGCACTTATCACCCCCACTCCCCGCGCGTCACATCTAGACACATCGCGACGTCGTTTTCAGGAGTTATTGAACGGCCATTCAACTTTAGGCATGGCATTTGCTCTGTCATTACAAAGCCCGTCTCCCACGCGAGAACGATGGCAATAACAAGAGCCTCCGCCTGAGGCCATCACCCGCTTTGTGTGAGGAGATACCGCGATGACGACGTTCAACTCCGGGGCCCAACCCCAGAACCGTGCGCCTCAATCCATCGGCTTTTTGCTGCTGGACAATTTCACGCTTATTTCTCTGGCCTCCGCAGTAGAACCCCTGCGCATGGCCAACCAATTGTCCGGTCGCGAGCTGTATCGCTGGAGCACGCTTACCGTCGACGGCGGTCAGGTCTGGGCCAGTGACGGTCTGCAGATCACTCCCGACGCCTCCATGCACAAAGCGCCTCCCATGGACACCATCATTGTCTGTGGCGGTATCGGCATACAGCGCACTGTTACCCGTGAACACGTTTCGTGGCTGCAAAGCCAGGCGCGTCAGTCCAAGCGTCTGGGCGCGGTCTGCACCGGTAGCTGGGCCCTGGCCTGCGCCGGTTTGCTGGACGGTTTCGATTGCAGCGTGCACTGGGAATGCCTGGCCGCTATGCAGGAAGCATTCCCGCGTGTGGCCATGAGCACCCGGTTGTTCACCCTCGACCGCAACCGTTTCACCAGCTCCGGTGGCACCGCGCCGCTGGACATGATGCTGCACCTGATCAGCCGCGATCACGGTCGTGAACTGTCCGCTGCGATTTCGGAGATGTTTGTCTACGAACGCATCCGCAACGAGCAGGATCACCAGCGTGTGCCGCTCAAGCACATGCTCGGCACCAACCAGCCGAAGTTGCAGGAAATTGTAGCGCTGATGGAGGCCAACCTCGAAGAGCCGATCGACCTCGACGAACTGGCGGTGTACGTCGCCGTGTCCCGACGTCAGCTGGAGCGGCTGTTCCAGAAATACCTGCACTGCTCGCCGTCGCGTTACTACCTGAAACTGCGCTTGATTCGCGCCCGGCAGCTGCTCAAGCAAACGCCTATGTCGATCATCGAAGTGGCCTCGGTGTGTGGCTTCGTGTCTACGCCGCACTTCTCCAAGTGCTACCGCGAATACTTCGGCATTCCGCCGCGTGACGAGCGCGTAGGTTCCAACACCACGCAACAAGTGGCGATGATGCCGCTGCCGCAAGCACTGGTGCTGTCGCCGTTGTCCGGGCCGTTGTCGGCGTTGAGTCAGGCGCGCAATGAGTCGACGTTCGCCAGCGTAAGGCTCTAGACCGAGGCGCTCCCTTCGCGAGCAAGCCCGCTCCCACATTCGACCGAGTCTCTCAGGGGGAATACGGTCAAATGTGGGAGCGGGCTTGCTCGCGAAAGCGGTTTATCAGGCGCTACGGCTCTGCTGATACTCCGCCAACGCGGGCAGCAATTGCCTGTCGATGGCCTGGCGCACGGCCGGCAGAATGGTCGCGCTGCTGGTGTACATCTGCTTGACCATGGTCCGCAGTTCCATTGCCCGTTCGTTGTTCAAGCCCCGTACCGCGCATTCGCAGGCCTGCTCAGCGGTTGCGCCAGGGGGCACTGCAAATCCCAACGCCTTGAGCTGGCCCAACAGGTCTTCCTGGTCTATCAAATCGGCGTGCATCATGACGCAATCCTTCTTCAGGGAACGGTGTCGTGGCTCGATTCTCGTAGGGGTACGGAGTGGCGGCAAGGACGATTTGTCGCAATGGCCGCAATACCTATGAACAGGTCGTTTTCGGCTAACTTGCACAGGAGGAGAGTGGGCACACTGGGATCAGCTGGCTTCACGAAGGTTTGGTCACCCTCGCGCAACGGCTCCTCAACAGTACCCACCTCTGCCCCGATCCTGTCACGGCTTGATCGGGGTTTTTTTTGCCTGTGAATCAGGGAGATATGAGTTGTCTGGACTGGCGCTTTCGCGAGCAAGCCCGCTCCCACAGGTGACCGAGTTCTAACAGGAGAATGCGGTCGAATGTGGGAGCGGGCTTGCTCGCGAAGAACAATGACGCGGTTCAGCGTTGTAAAACGAGGATGCGCGACAACAATTCATCACGGTCGACATAACAACCCTGAAAATGCCGGGCACCGGTGGCGGGGTCGAAGGCGTTGCGGGCGTGGAGGGTGCGGCGGTTGTCGAAACACCACATTTCGCCGGGGTTCAGCCGAGTCATCACGCGGAATCGCGTTTCCCGGGTCATCGCAATAAAGCGGCGGTAGGCGTGATAGAGAGCGGGCATCTGCTCGACCGACGCATCGAACGGACCGCGCAGAAAATTCGCCATGCGGATTTCCGAAACCTGCCCAAAGGCATCCAGCGCGATGATCGGCGCGAGACAGCGGTAGTCGCTGTGGCGGTCTTTATTACGGAACTCCACAGGGATTTCGCACAGGCTTTTAAACGCCTCGGGATCATCATCGCGCAAGGCTTCGGCAATGGCAAAACCGTCAACGAAAATACTCTCGCCACCCTCGGCGTCATTCACCAGGCAATGCAGGAATTGCAGCCCCGGTTGCAGCTCCCGGGTCGGCAAATCGCTGTGCAGCGGCAGGTTGAATGCGGTGTAGGCATTGCTGTCGGCATCGGCCTTGGATTGCACGTTGAACAGCACGCCAAAATTGCTCTCGCGGATGAAGGAAATCCGCTGGGCGATCAGCTTCAACGAGCCCGGCTCGGTGGGCACGCCGCGAACCTGGGTCAGGCCGGTATCGCGCACGGCCAGCAGCCATTGCAGCAGGGCATCGTTGTCGTTCATCAACGACTGGTATTCGAACACTGGCAGCTTCAGGTTGCTGTTCCAGAGCTGGCTTTTTGGCTTGGCAGCCCGGCGTTCGGCGCGGGACTCGTCATCGTAGGCGTGGGCCCGTAACCAGCCAGGATCGAAGCGGCTGAGATGGCCGTCCTGCCAGTCGACACGCAGGCAGCCTTCGGCATCAATGCTGACGTCTGAGGGCTTCAGGTTTTCCGCGACGTCGACGATTTCCAGCACTTGCTCGCGGGTCACGGTGTAGACGCACAGCGGGCACGGACAGTTGTCCCGCAGCCACTGATGATGAAACGGGCTGACACGGTCATCGGCCCACTTCACTTGAATTCGCTCCGCCAGGGTGTGTACGGCGGTCAACGCGCTGATCAACGGGTAGGTGCGGAAGTCGGCAAAAGCGGCGGCGGTGTTCAATGGCGATCTCCTTGTTATTTTTTAGGGGGTAACGCGATCACTCGGCCAATGTAGTCGGGGGCGGGCAGGTCGGTTTGCTCGGCGACGATGGCTTGCAACTTGCTCAAGGTGTCTTCGCTGAACGGTGCGGAGCGCGGCCCGGCGAGGTCGACGTGCAGCAGCATTTGCTCGTTGCCCGCCAGCTCCTTGTCATCGCCTACCAAATGCAGGCTGTGATAGAGGTGCAGGCGTTTTTGGTCGTGGCCGATGATTTGGGTGTGCACTTCGACGTCGGCGTCGAGCTTCACTTCGTGCAGGTAATTGAGGTGCAGTTCGAGGGTGAACAGCGAGTTGCCGCTGGCTTCGCGGTTGTTGCTGTCGAGCCCTAAGCGATCCATCAGCGCGTCGGTGGCGTAGCTGAAGATGAGCAGGTAGAAGGCATCGCGCAGGTGGCCGTTGTAGTCGACCCAGTCGGGGATGATTTTGGTTTGGTAGGTGGTGAGGGTGGGCATGATGAGTGATCCTGGATGTGTGGTGACTGGGCTGCCGTCTTCGCGAGCAAGTCGAATCGTCGCACCGCCGCTCCCACAGGGGATTTGCTGGGTGACATAGATTGTATTCACACCTCAAATCAACTGTGGGAGCGGCGGTGCGACGATTCGACTTGCTCGCGAAGGGGCCAGCCTTGCTGGCCCATAGCTGAGGGTTATTCGCTAAACGCCATCCCATGCTTCTCTTTGGTGGTCTTCACCGCCTCCAGCACCGCCAGCAAGCAATCATCACGATAGCGCTCCAGCGCTGAAATGCTGTGTGTGCCCAACTGATCACTGGTGCCATCCACTACATCATCGATCAACTTGTCCGTCAGCTCCGGCGCCGGCAGATACGTCCACGGCAACTGCAACGCCGGCCCGAATTGCGCCATGAAGTGCCGCATGCCCGCATCGCCACCCGCCAGGGTGTAGGTCAAGAACGTGCCCATGAATGACCAGCGCAGACCCGCACCAAAGCGGATCGCATCATCGATTTCACCGGTGGTCGCCACACCGTCGTTGACCAGGTGCAGCGCCTCACGCCACAGCGCTTCGAGCAAGCGGTCGGCGATAAAACCGGGTACTTCCTTGCGCACATGCAGCGGACGCATGCCCAGGGATTCATAGACTTTCATTGCCGCTTGAACGGCTTGCGGGGCGGTGTTTTTGCCGCCAACCACTTCCACCAGCGGCAGCAGATAAACCGGGTTGAACGGGTGCCCGACGACGCAGCGTTCCGGGTGCGTCGAACTCTCGTAGAACTCGCTCGGCAACAGGCCGGAAGTACTGGAACCGATCAAGGCATTGGGTTTGGCCGCTGCGCTGATTTTGGCGTGTAGTTCCAGTTTCAGGTCCAGACGCTCAGGGGCGCTTTCCTGAATGAAATCCGCGTCGCGAACGCATTCTTCAATGGTTGCGACAAAGCGCAGCCGATCCTGCGATGCACCCGGCGCAAGGCCCTGTTTCTCCAAAGCACCCCAGGCATTGGCGACGCGTTTGCGCAGCGCTGCTTCGGCACCGGGCGCCGGGTCCCAGGCCACCACGTCGAGGCCGTGGGCGAGGGCGCGAGACACCCAACCGCTGCCGATGACACCGCTGCCCAGGGCGGCGAAGGTTTTGATTTCGGTGATAAAAGTCATGGCGACGTCCTAAAAGAATTCTGTAATCCCCTGTGGGAGCGGGCTTGCTCGCGAAAGCGGAGTGTCAGTCGACAGAAATGTCGGATGTAACGGCCTCTTCGCGAGCAAGCCCGCTCCCACAGGGTTAGGTGTAAGTTCGGGTCAGCCGCGCTTGGTCAGGCCCATTTTTGCCCGGCCTTCCGCCGGCGTCAGAACACGGGCGCCGAGACGGCTGAGGATTTCCGAGGCGCGTTCGACCAGTTGGCCGTTGGTTGCCAGTACGCCCTTGTCCAGCCAGATGTTGTCTTCCAGGCCGACCCGCACGTTGCCGCCAAGCAGCACCGCTTGCGCAGCCATCGGCATTTGCATGCGACCGATGCCGAAACCGGCCCAGACCGCATTGGCAGGCAGGTTGTCGACCATGGCCTTCATGGTGGTGGTGTCGGCCGGCGCGCCCCACGGGATGCCCAGGCACAGTTGGAACAACGGGTCGTCGAGCAACCCTTCCTTGATCATCTGCTTGGCGAACCACAGGTGACCGGTATCGAAGATTTCCAGCTCGGCCTTCACGCCCAGCTCTTGAATTCGCTTCGCGCCGGAACGCAGTTGCGCCGGGGTGGAGACGTAAATGGTGTCCCCGTCGCCGAAGTTCAGGGTGCCGCAATCGAGGGTGCAGATTTCCGGCAGCAGCTCTTCAACGTGGGCCAGACGGGTCAGCGGGCCGACCAGGTCGGTGTTCGGGCCGAACTCCATCGGGTTCTCGCCAGCGCCGATTTCCAGGTCGCCGCCCATGCCGGCGGTGAGGTTGACGATAATGTCGACGTCCGCCTCGCGGATGCGCTCCATCACTTCGCGATACAGGGCTACATCACGGCTGAATTTGCCGGTTTCGGGGTTACGAACGTGGCAGTGGACTACGGTGGCGCCGGCCTTGGCGGCTTCCACGGCGGCAGCGGCGATTTGTTTCGGGGTGACCGGCACGTGTGGGCTCTTGCTGGTCGTGTCGCCAGCACCGGTGAGTGCGCAGGTGATGATGACGTCGTGGTTCATGAGGCGGGTTCCTTGCAGGCGTGATGATTCCGTTCGCAGCCCGGTCGGGCTGCGAGTCGGTGGTTCAATCGGGTTTATTTGGTGGTCAGTTGCAGGTTTTCAGCAGCGGGTTTGCCATCGAAGGTGGTCACGCCTTCGAGCCAGCGTTGCTTGTCTTGCGGGTGATCCTTCAGCCATTGCTTGGCCGACTCGAAAGCGTCCTTGTGATCCAGCAGCGGCTGCATCATCCGGCTCTCGTCTTCGGCGGTGTACTTCAGGTTGCTCAGCAAGCGACCGATGTTCGGGCATTGCTCGGCGTATTTCGGCGCGGTGACGGTCCAGACCGTGGCCATGCCTTCGTTCGGGCCCAGGGCGTCGTCGCTGCCGGTGAGGTACGTCATCTTCACATTGACGTTCATCGGATGCGGCGCCCAGCCGAAGAACACCACGGCCTCGTTGCGGCGCACGGCGCGATCCACCGCCGCGAGCATGCCGGCTTCACTGGACTCGACCAACTGGAACTTGCCGAGGCCAAACTGGTTCTTGGCAATCATTGCCTTGATCTGGGTGTTGGCTCCCGAACCTGGTTCGATGCCGTAGATCTTGCCGCCCAGCTCTTTCTCGAACTTGGCGATGTCAGCGAAGGTTTTCAGGCCCTTGTCGGCGAGGTAAGTCGGTACGGCGAGGGTGGCGCGGGCATCTTTCAGGCTTGGCGCTTCAAGCACTTTGACCTGCTTGCCATCGACGAACGGGGTGATGGTCTGGGTCATCAGCGGGTTCCAGTAGCCCAGGAACAAGTCCAGGCGCTGATCGCGGATCCCGGCGAAGATGATTTGCTGGGAAGCGCTGGTTTGTTTGGTGTTGTAGCCGAGGCCATCGAGCAGGACTTGGGTCATGGCGCTGGTGGCGATCACGTCGGTCCAGTTCACAACGCCCATGCGCACGTTCTGGCATGAAGCAGGTTCGGCCGCCATGACGCTGGCGCTCAGGAAAGCGGTACCGCTGAGTGCAAGAACACAGCTGCTGATCAGTCGTTTCATCTCAGGTTCCTCGGCAGTTCGTTATTGTGGGTCCGGTCGTCTGCATCCGGTCTTGCGGATAGCGCTCATATTTTGGCGAGTGGCTGTTGTCCTCAGGCAAGGCGCCGCGACGAGTCATAGCTCGCTATGACGAGGAGCGGCAACGCAGCTTGAGGGGCAACAGACGCCGCAAAAATTGAGCAGCTATCCGTAAGACCGGATGCGCCGTGCGCCGGTGATGCCAAGTTACGCAGCTTAAGGCCCGCTAAAGCGCACTGCGGCGACCAGCTCTTGCACTGCAGCGACCTGCGCTCTTGAATGCCTCTTGCAAGTGGCGTATCAACGTCCACACGCTTCCCGCCCTCTCGTTACCTGCCAGTCGAGTGCGCTCCATGTCCCAGGATTTCTACTTCTTGTTGATGCCGGGTTTCTCGGCGATTGGATTTATCTCTGCCATCGAGCCGCTGCGGGTTGCCAATCGCTTTCGTGGCGAACTCTACCGCTGGCATGTGCTCAGCGCGGATGGCGGGGCGGTATTGGCCAGCAATGGCATGTCGGTCAACGCCGATGCGGCGCTGGAACCGCTGAAGAAAGGTGCGACGTTGTTGGTGGTAGCCGGTTTCGAGCCGCTGAAGTTCGCAACCCCGGCGCTGGAACACTGGCTGCGCCGACTGGACAACGAAGGCGTGACCCTCGGCGCCATCGACACCGGCAGCTTCATCCTCGCCGAGGCCGGCCTGCTCGACGGCCACCGCCTGACCCTGCACTGGGAAGCCATCGACGCGTTCAAGGAGTCTTATCCACAGCTCAGCGTCACCCAGGAGCTGTTCGAGATCGACCGCCGGCGCATCACCTCTGCCGGCGGCACTGCGTCCATCGACCTGATGCTCGACCTCATCAGCCAGGCCCATGGCCCGGAACTGGCGATCCAGGTCAGCGAACAATTCGTGCTCGGCCGCATCCGCCCGCGCAAAGACCACCAGCGCATGGAAGTCGCCACGCGTTATGGCATCAGCAACAAGAAACTGGTGCAGGTGATTGGGGAGATGGAGCAGCACAGCGAGCCGCCGCTGAGTACGCTGGAATTGGCCGAATCGATCAAGGTGACGCGACGGCAGTTGGAGCGATTGTTTCGCCTGCACCTGAACGACACACCGAGCAATTTCTACCTGCGCTTGCGGCTGGAGAAGGCCCGGCAGCTGTTGCGGCAGACGGACATGAGCGTGTTGGAAGTGAGTATCGCGTGCGGGTTTGAATCGCCGTCGTATTTCACCCGGAGTTATCGGGCACGGTTTGAGCGGTGTCCAAGGGAAGACCGACGGCGGCTGGGGGATGGTCGGGAACTGGTTTGATCGCGCCAGAAGCCTGTACACAAGACAAAATGTGGGAGCGGGCTTGCTCGCGAATGCGGTCAGTCATTCAACATTGATGTCAACTGATCCACCGCATTCGCGAGCAAGCCCGCTCCCACATTTTGATCCGTTTTCGCTTTTACTTCTTCATCAGGGCGGAGCAGGCCGCTTTAAACGCTTCATGCTGATACTTGTTCAACGTCCCCGGCAGTTCAAAGTCGAATTTCTTGTTCTGTGCATTGATGGTCTGTGGCGACAGCAACGTCACCTCGCAACTATCCAGCAACTGGAAAACACCCTCGATCTTGAACGTGGTCGGCCCACCAGCGAATTCGCCTTTCTTGCTGCGCTTCTTGATCGCAATCCGATCGATGGCGTTCTCGCGCACAAACGAGGCGACTTGAGCGGCGAAGACTTTGACGTTGGCGGCTTCGTCGTCATCGTCGAGGGCGATTTTCTTGGTGGCCAGGGCGACATGGCTCAAGACCTGATCGTCGAGGGCGGCCACGGCGATGATCGCTTCGCTGCCTTTGATTTCGATGCCGCAGAATTTCATGTCGATCCCTTTCACAGCCTAAAGCTCAAGTTGATTAGCGGTAATACCAAACGCCGCTGTTATTTTTTCGCGAGTGGCCTTCCGAGGCTTTGAGACGGTCTCTTGCTGGGCAAATGCCGGCTGAGAGACACCCATCCGTTTGGCCACTTCATCCTGTGTAGGGTCCAAGTGCTTGCGCCATGGAGCGCTGTCCGAGGGAAGATCAACGGACTGTGAAAGCTTGATTGAAATTGTCTTGCGCCTTATCGAGCAGAAATTTCTGTAGGATTTTTAGTGTCCATTACTACGAAGTTTCCTTTTCCTTCCTGTGACTGTGAATTCGGCGGTACGAATTACTTAGTTTGTGCCGCATCATTCATGGACACCCCTTCACAGTTAAGGAGTCTGTAAATGAATGCTCCCCTCTCCCCTTTGTACACCAATGAAGCCTCCCCTGATTTTCTTCGCAGCCAAGAAGATTACCTTTTATCGCAGTAACTTGAAGGTGCGAACAAAGACGTCTTGAGGATTATTGAGCAACAACAGGCTTACGCCAACGCTCATCCGCCCACAGCTATCTACCGTGTGGCAACTGCGGGCAGCCAGCCTCGTAATGGCAGGAGGATTCAGCGTGCAACTTCGTCGTGGGAGTTTAAATAGGATAACGGCCAACAATTACGTGGTGCGCAGAAAGTTATGCCATTCCCAAAAGATCTCCACTGATCATGCGTGTGTGACAAACAGTGCATACAAGGCTCGCTATCTCATTTTACAACAACAAAAATGATCATGGACCTATATATGAAGCCAGAAATATTAATTTTCATAGATAACGACTATCTATCAACTTCACTATATATGTATAGAAAATTGCACTTTCAAGCCGCAGAAAAAGAAGGTATCAGATGCTTAACAATAATCGCAAAAGATAGCAAAAATATTAGGGAGGCTAGCGATGAAAGTGATGAGGTTGTCTTGGTAGATAGTATTGAAACTGGCGAAGTACTCTGCGCAGTAGAACGTTTAAGCCGAACATATAGTGTGTAAGGACTGTTTTGCTACCCAGCGCATGTCACACCGCGTGGGGACGCTAACCATGTAGTTGAAGATATCGCTAGGCAATGCGGGCTTAAATATTACAGCGCCGAGCCGCTAGAGAATTGTAACAATAAGTACTTAATGCGTTCGCAACTTAGCAATATAAAGGGTGTTAGGTCGGTAAATTTCAGGCTCTTCAATGGAAATTTCGAAACTATAAATGATCTTTTATTTCCCGTAGTGATGAAGCCGGTATACGGGGGCGGCTCGGCGTTTGTCTCGATATGTGATGATCGAAAGAGTCTTGAAAAAGCATATAATCACTTCATACAAAGATTTCCTGACGTGCCTGGAGCCTATTCTTTCTCGGGAGCTGAAAAATGGCTTAGTTCTCCAGAAGCAGGCCCTGTGCTATATACGCCGGGCGTTTCCGTGTTAATTGAAGAATTCATTGAGGGGCCTGAAGGTTCTTTAGAATGCTTGGTTATCGACGGGAGCATTCACCCGATGTTGATATTTGAAAAGATGATAACAAGCAACACCTCCAGTACGGTTTTAGAAAAGGTCATAGTTACACCACCGCAAAGCTTTTCTAACGGCCAGATATCGGTGATCGTATCAACTATTAGCAATTCTATAAAAGCACTGAAGGTAAAGAACGGATTTTTACACGTTGAGTTCAAATTATCCAAAAACGGCCCCCAAGTGATTGAGGTAAACCCGAGGCTGGGCGGGTTCTTCGTGGACGAAGCACTTAAGGATCTGTGCTCATGTGATGCGTATGCCTTAAACGTCAATTTCATAACAAATAAGCCAGTAACCATAGGGCACCATTTGGCGGATGACCTTCCGATATTGCCGGAGGACGCCGTCTACGCGATGCTTCTATTCTATCCAACTCGCTCAGGCTACATCAAAGCTATAAAGCTTCCAGAAATTGATTCTGCGTGTGAGATTTTATCGCAGGTACTGCCTACTACTAACGGCCACAAAGATGGATTCTTCGATGTAGAGAACGAAGAAGCTTATATCGCAAAAATGTGGGTGAGGGCAACGTCTATAGACGAGATACTTCACGTCCATAAAGAGTATGAGAGAAACATTAAAGTCGAAACATCTGAATATCGCGAAGACAAAATACTGGAGCAGTGCTAGATGTGCGGGATAGCTGCAATATTTGAGACTTCTACCCGCTCTAATGAAAAGCGCGACTTTGAGCCTACTTTATTAAAAATGTTGGGGAGAATCTCCCATAGAGGCGCTGCTGAAAGCTTTGGAGAGCGTTTTATATTTTCTCATGCTGCTATTGGTACCAATCGCTTGCCTATCGTGGAGAGAGAAGACAATAATCAGCCGTTCATAGATAACATTTCTGGTCGCGCAATTATATTTAATGGTGAAGTTTACAACTTGAATGAGTTGCGATTGATTTTATTATCACACGGAGTAAAGTTTTTAGGCTGTTCAGATACCGAGCTAGTTCTTAGGGCATATGCTCACTGGGGGGAATCTTGTCTGACCCGACTCAATGGTATATTCGCGTTTATTATCTACTCACCGGGAGACAACACTGTTTTCGCTGCGAGGGATCGGCTGGGCGTAAAGCCTCTATACTTGACTCAAGAAGGAACTGTCCTCTATTTCGCATCGGAACTGAAAGCACTAATTGGGTTGACCAACAAGACACAAGAAATCCTCCCTGGACATTATTGGGTGGACGGTCGACAGAACGCATATTATTTAATTAGCGAAAGCATAGGGCCGCGACTAGATTACAAGTCTACGGTAAATAAATGCAATGAGCTACTGCACCTCTCGGTAAAGCGTCAAGTCAATACTGATCTCCCGATAGGCGTAGTTTTCTCTGGCGGGCTAGATAGCGCAATAATTCTTTATCTTGCTAACCTATACCATAAGAACGTCACCGCCTACACGGTCGGAGTGACTGGCTCAGCTGACGTAGTGTTCGCGCAGAGATTATGCAAAGAACTTGGCATTAAGATAGTTATTTCTGATGTTGATCGTGTAGATCTGATGCAGTCTATTAGAACCAGCATATATGTATCTGAACAATTTGAACCCGTAGATATAACTGATGCATTAACTATACATTCTGCTTTCTCCCGAATGAAAGAAGACGGGATTCGTATAGCTCTATCTGGAGATGGAAGTGATGAGCTATTCGCTGGTTACGACTTTTTTCAAGGGGCAAGTGACCGTCGTGCGCTTCAGCTACACAAAGTTAAGAACTTGTATCGAACTGATCTACAGCGTGTGGATAGAATGAGCATGTTCAATACAGTGGAATGCCGTGTACCGTTTCTCGACAAAGATCTTTTCGATTTTATAATATCGGCACCGATGGAGTTCCATGTAAGAGATGATTTTACAAAAGTTCTACTGAGGGACGCTTTTTCCCTCGAATTACCAGATTATATCACTTGGCGACCAAAAATGAGGATGTCTGAAGGGTCAGGTATAGGCGGACTGATCTTTGACGTACTTCAATCAATAAATGAGAGCCTGGATAGCAAGCCTTTTCCATTAGAAGATAATGCAATTAATAATGCTGCTTTGATATTCCAAGAGTTCGGCTTTGAGCTTCCAGACAATCGATATAAGGTACAAGGTCTCGATTATCATAGCGGCGGATGGACGACCTCGACAACTAAAGACATTGATAAAAACCTCGTCAGTTCCCCTGCCAGCGAAGGATAATAAAAATGATTATTGCAAAGGATACTTTGAGTAAACAGGATTTACTGTCTTCCGACCAATGGGGCGACCACAAATTTCAAATGAAGAATGCCATTCGCACCAAGGCTCAGCTGGAAGCCTGGGTAACTCTCAGTGATACAGAATTGAAGGGCATTGAGCAAACAGAGAGCCAGTATAAGTGGATGATTACTCCATATTATGCATCACTGATGGACGAGACCAATGAGAATTGTCCGATTCGGCTGCAAAGCATACCCCACCCGAAAGAAGTTGATGAGAGTAATCAGCAGGAGGATGTAGACCCGGTGGGTGATATGGTTTATATGAAAACCAGACGCGTCGTACATAAGTATCCAAACCGAGTCATATTCCTAGTGTCGGATACTTGCCCAGTTTATTGCAGACACTGCACTAGAAAGTTTCACACAACTGATAAGTCAGGCAGTTATTACAACAAAGAGCTTCCCGACTCATATGATCAAGACATAGAGTACATCGCAAACAACAAAAACATCAGCGACGTATTACTTGCTGGAGGCGACCCGCTAATTCTTTCCGATAAGCTTTTGCATAGCATTATCTCTAGGCTCAATGCGATCCCCCACGTAGATTTTGTACGCATTGGCTCACGGTACCCGGTTTTTCTTCCGCAGCGGATAACAGATGATTTTTGTAAGATGTTGTCCGAATTCAAATCAATCTGGTTTAGCACCCATTTCAATCATCCCGTGGAAGTGACTCCTGAGGCCTTAAGCGCGATAGATAAACTTCTTTCCCACGGTATACCGGTGCAAAACCAGACAGTGCTGTTGCGTGGTGTGAACGACGACGTCGAAACACTTAGAACGTTGAACCGGATGCTGGTGAAAGGCAGGGTAAGGCCTTATTACCTATACCACGCGGACAATGTTCAAGGCGTGTCGCACTTTAGGACGTCGATAGAAAAGGGCCTTGAGATTATGGAGCAGCTGCACGGTTATGAAACTGGTTTCAGCGTCCCGCAGTATGTTTACACCACTAAACTTGGGAAGATCCCTTTGAATAACCAGTACTTCTATAAACTTGGCTCTAAGAATTTTGTGCTTGGCTATGATCATAAAACGCTTGAAATCCCTTGAGGTCAACTGACTCGCGAGTGGGTCACTACCTGGTGGCTTTGAAACTAAATAATTTACCATTTCTTCGGTACAGATATGATATTTACTAAATTAGACTACTCAATGTTAAGCCCGGAATCTATTGTCGCTCAATTTAAAGAGGACTTTAGTTTTTCATCTGACGTCACAATATTAGATCTTCCTAAAGCCAATCAACAGCGACCGACGCCGAAACATTGGAGAGACGACTGCCATTCAAACTACGATGATTTATTTCTTCAGCTTTCAAGGCATGTTGGTGATGTCTTCGGTTATAGCGACCTGCAGAACGGTAAGCTTGTTCAAGAAATATTCCCAATCTTCCAAGATAGAAATAAGCAGTTGGGAAGTGGTTCTGTGCATTTAGAACTGCATACTGAAGACCCCGCTTTACCTTATAGGGCAGATGTACTAGGTTTTTTATGCGTAAGAAACGACGATAAAGTCCCCAACTTGCTGTCTTGCCCAGATTTTTCAGCTGTTGATGCAACACTCAAGCACAGGTTAACTGAGAGCCGTTATACCATTCTTTCCGACCGACCTTCTACGATCGAATATAAGCCAACAGCTCTAGAGTCGGCGGTGTTGCAAGAATCACCTACCGAGGGCTACAGCTTCATTTATGATCCTGTCTACGTTGACTACAGCAAAATGTCTCACTACGAAGAACTAGATTTTAAGGATTTTATCAAGCTGGTTGAGTCAGCAACCTTTGACTTATCAATGAACGAAGCACAGGTTTTGTTTATCAACAACTATAAGTGCGCTCATGGCAGGCCACAATTTACGCCAAAGTACGATGGAACGGATCGATGGCTGAAAAGAGTACAGATTTCCAAGGATGTGTCTAAGCACCTAGACCGGGAGTACAGTCTTGACATCATCACTGATATATAACCGTGCCGCGAGGCTTTCCCGTAGATATGCTTCCGAGATGCGCGAGAGTTCCCGGCTCTCGCTAGCCTTTGTATCTGGCAATATCGCGCATGTGATTATTGCGACTACGGACGTAATAATGGCTGGATGGATTAGTACCGAGGCGTTAGCTGCGTCGACTTTGGCACAGGGCCTCTACTATCTTCTGTTTTTATTATTTTCCGGGCTACTCATCTCTACCATCCCGTTTATTACTGATGCATTGGGATCTAAGGCAAAAGAAGAACAATATGCATCTGTATCGACCAGCTGCATTCAGCTCATAGTAGCTGCGTTCTTAATATGCTTAGCAATGCTCTATTTTACGAAAGAAATATTAGTTTTTTTTGGCCAGGATCCGCTTTTGTCTCTCGAAGCTCAGAGATACATGAATAGCCTGATGTGGAGCATCGGCCCAGCGATTTTATTTGTACACCTCAGAAATGTTTTATCAATAATGGGATCAGCGCGATATACAGTTATCGCAATTATTATAGCGGCGATCTTTAACTTCGTTGCTAACCTGATTCTAATATTTGGCTTTTTGTGGATACCCCCCTTGGGTTTGTTTGGTGCAGGTATCGCCACGACGCTAACAAACATTTTGCTTTGTATGTTGCTGGTCATATTAGGCTTAATGAATCCGCAGTTCGGGGAGCGGCAGCACTGTATAAAATTGACAGTAGTGAGAGGGTGGTTGATGCTGCCTATTTTAAGAAACGGTATTCCGGTCTCTTTAACGCAGGCAAATGACACTCTATTTTTCTTCATCCTCACAATCATAGTGGGTAAGTTTGGAATCGTTGCGTTGGCTGCTCATGGTATCGCAATGCAAGTTCTTCAAGTCGTATTTACAATACCTAATGGCATTTCTCAAGCTTCTACTACGAGAATAAGCCTCTGCTCTCCTTTGGGTGTGTATTCGCGGCGGACGAGTGACGCCGGATGGAGTGCTTTATGGCTCGGCTGGATAGTACTCACTGTAATATCTTCTATCCTGATTATTTTTTCCCATGATATTGTTCAGCTATTTGTTGCTCGCGGTGAAGGTGGAGATGACGAGCTTATCAAGCTATCTAGCCTTTTTGTCTGCATTTTAGGAATCTTCCATTTCTTTGATGGAAGTCAAATGGTACTGCTCGGTATATTTAGGGGCTTGAAACAGACCGTCTTTCCGATGTTGCTTTCGATTATTTGTTTTTGGCTAGTGGGACTACCGCTCGCTCTCTTCTTGGCATTTTATACTGACCTAGGAGCGGCGGGTGTATGGTGTGGCGTAGGACTTGGACTTATAGCGCTGTTCTCTCTACTTCTATTTAGATGGATCCGATACAAGGCTCCGGCGCAGGTTGCGGCATGAGAAATCTATACGGCATTCGAGGTATAAATTACATACTGAAACACAGTATATTCGTGATAGCTTACTTAGTATTACTATCTATATTGCTTATTCTGGCGGTACCGAAGGGTTTTTTGTCGATATATTCAGTGTCCTACTACTGCTTGTTATTTTTTCTTCTCTATTCCATCAGCGCTTGGCCGATTATTCGCTCCCAATTTGATATGCTCAATATCGTCGTACCTTATTCCACCGTGCGACGTTTTAGTAGCTACACCTGTTGGCTCGTTCCGCTCTCCATTTTTACGTTGGTGGCGGGACTCTACAGCAGAACTGAATTAGTCGGATTTGGACTTTTACTATCAAGCCAGTTATTACTACTTTGCCTCCTAATCTGGTTATATGCGACGGTTGTGATTACCTGCAGGTCTGCTCTAAAGTGGCGGGAACCTGTGCTCACATTATGGTACGAGGCATTAGATGAGCTTGGCGATATTGATGATAAAACTCGCGAGTGTATCCTCGATCTAATTGAGTCGGAATTTCATGGAAGAAAGTTATCACGCTCTAGCCGCCTATCCAACGGTTTGCTTAAGCCTGTCATGCCTATACCTTATGCTACGAATATAAATATCAACGGATTTAAGTCGTCATTCGGACTCAGAAAGCCTCTTTGGTCTAAAGACGATTTCTGCTTCCTCTCAGGCATTGATACGCTTCTTGCCGAGATGACGCAGGAACTAATCCAGCTCTATGAAAAACACAAGAACACCCAAGAAAAATATCCCTTTCATGGCGATCCTTTGTGGAAATCAGTTCCACTTTATAAAGGAGGTCAAAAAGTTGCTGTATACGCTGACCTTGTTCCAAATACGATTCGCTTTGTCGAGGATGTTGTGCCAGGCGCTACTATCAGAGAGGTTGTGCTTTCAAGCCTAGAACCGGGCGGTCACATCGAGCCGCATTTGGATTATGTTTATCCTATGCTGACGTTACATCTTCCTATCCTTTGCGCTGACGATGGGTTATCTGGACTGAGAATCGGGGAAGAGATCGTTAGTTGGAGAACGGGTGAAATAGCAATCATTGACACGACTTTTCAGCATGAGTCTTGGAACCATAGTGAATGTACTCGTGTAAATCTGATGTTTGATTTCTGGCCCGGGGACCTGAGCCCGTCGGCGAAAGCTTTTTTCACTGAAGTTTACTCGCGGCAGATGCTGCGACACTTAAAATAATTACAGTTGGTGAAAATCATGTCAAACCCGAGCCAGCAGTTATCGAAGGTCTTGAGTGAAGGTCCTAAAATACGTGACTTAATTCAGATGCACGACGGTGAGCTCAACCTTGAAGTCCCGCAGGAAGTTTCTCGCGCGACGATTGACGCCTTAATAAATGGGCACACTGGCTATTGTAATCTTACTGGCATAGATGTTTTAAAAAACGCGTTGATCGAGAGATGCTTTCAACAACATAGTAAGTTGTGCGACCCGGCCGAAATTTTAGTTTCTAATGGTTCAAGTCAAGCTTTGTTCATGTTGATGAAATGCATATTATCCAACGCGGACGAGGTTCTGATTCCGAATCCATGCTGGCCCGCCTATAGATCTTACATAGAACTTAACGGGGGTATTGCCGTCGATTACGAAATGGGAAATAGGGGTCTCGACATAGTTGAAATTCGCAAGTTGGTGACTCTCAAAACCAAGGCGTTGATTATTAACTCACCTCACAACCCTACTGGCTTGATTCTCAGTCGACAAGATATTCTAGTATTGGTGGCGTTATCTCAAGAGTATGGCTTTCTACTCATTTCCGATGAAGCCTACGAAGGCATCATTTTCGGTAGCGATGAATATGTTAGCCCTCTGGATCTTATGGTGGACTCTAGCCTGCTGGTGGTTACACGTACGTTCTCAAAACTGTTCTCTATGTCTGGTTTTAGAATAGGCTATATGTTCGCGGATAGAAAAATCATCGACCGATGCTCCACGCTTCAGGGCGTCATGACGGACAATGCGTGTACATTTGCGCAGCACGGTGCCTTGGCAGCTATAGCGTTGCCTAAGAGCATTCTTAAAAAACGTGTTGATGAGTTGCAACACCGAG
Organism: Pseudomonas sp. ACM7; assembly: GCF_004136015.1. Classification (NCBI taxonomy): domain Bacteria; kingdom Pseudomonadati; phylum Pseudomonadota; class Gammaproteobacteria; order Pseudomonadales; family Pseudomonadaceae; genus Pseudomonas; species Pseudomonas sp. ACM7. The sequence goes on from NZ_CP024866.1 coordinate 3,187,173, forward strand.
CCTATTACTGCCATCAATTATTAAGCACTACGTTTGACATTGTACGGCCGCAGGGTGGTTTCTTTCTATTTCCTGACATTTCCCGAGTATTGGGTGCTACTTGGAATTCGGATACCCAATTTGTAGACGATCTCCTCAATGTAAAATCCGTTTCGACCACGCCAGGGTCTTCTTACGGTATGAAGGACCATATCCGCATCTCTATTGCTTCCGTAAATGAAGCTGAAATTAAAGAAGCATGCGGGAGAATTATTGACCTTGTCCACCATCGCTGATTTTCATACGACAGGTGTTACTAGTGTGGAAACCGTTGTCGCTTGGAGGCTCCATGGTTTCATCAGATATTGTTGGTCCCGACATTTATTTTAGGTCAAGACAGCTCCATATTTTATAGCCAGCAATGTTCTGCCCTAAAATTTTATTGGTCACTAATTATGCATACTATTGAAAATATAGCGGTAAGTGTTGAAAACCTCACAGAAAAATTCGAGGTTGAACGTTTCAAGGTTTATACCTTGAATCAAATCGACCAGATTCCTCAGCTTGCTAAATTAGACAGCCGGACTATTTGGGCGATGAAGGTGGTGGCAAGCGTTCTTCCATTTCGAGTCAATGAATATGTTATCAAAGAATTGATCGACTGGAGCAATATTCCCAACGATCCTATATACCAGCTTACCTTTCCCCAGAAAGATATGCTGGATAACGAGTCTTTTGATCTAATAGCATCTTTATTTTTAAGGAACTCCGACCGCTCATCCTGTGAGGTCGCGATAAAAGCGGTTAGAGCTAGACTCAATCCCCATCCAGCAGGGCAGCTGGAGCGTAATATTCCTTCACTGTCTGGCGTGACAGTAACGGGTGTCCAGCACAAATATCGTGAGACTGTGCTGTTTTTTCCAAGCGCTGGTCAGATTTGCCATAGCTACTGTACTTTTTGTTTTCGTTGGGCCCAATTCACGGGTGACCAATCTCTCAAGATTGCTGCTAAGGAAAACGCCCAGCTATTGGATTACCTTCGGGCCAACCCTAAAGTGACTGATGTTTTAATTACTGGCGGAGATCCGCTAGTTATGAAGACAAGCAATCTACGTGCTTACCTAGAACCTCTTTTGACGCCTGAATTCGAGCACATCCACACTATCCGAATTGGTACAAAGGCGCTTTCTTTCTGGCCTCAGCGGTTTGTGACTGACAGCGACGCAGGTGAACTTCTTGATCTATTTAGGAAGATCATCAACAGCGGTAAACACTTAGCGTTAATGGCTCATTATAATCATTGGGCGGAACTTGAGCCTGCCATTGCTCGAGAGGCTATTCTTCGTGTTCGACAAACAGGCGCTCAAATACGTAGCCAGGGCCCGTTGCTGGCTCATATCAATGACTCTGCTGACGTCTGGGCGCGACTCTGGCAGACGCAAATTCAACTAGGCATTATTCCTTACTATATGTTTATCGAGCGTGATACCGGGGCCCGCCGATATTTTGAAGTCCCTCTTGTATGTGCGTGGGAAATTTACCGGGACGCGGTCAAACAAGTTTCAGGTATTGCCAGGACTGCCCGAGGACCTTCGATGAGCGCAGATCCGGGGAAAGTTGAGGTCTGCGGTGTAGCTGAAATTCGAGGAGAAAAGGTGTTTGTTTTACGTTTTATCCAAGCACGAAACCCGGATTGGGTGCAGAGGCCATTCTTCGCACGATTTGATCCCGATGCTACGTGGTTCGATCAACTAAAACCGGCTTTTGGGGAGACTGCGTTCTTTTTCGAGAGGGAAGTTTCTTAACCCGTTTTTGCCAGCGTTGCCGCTGATGATCAAACTGCCAGCCTGGGACAATGTGCTCCCACTCAATACTCTGTGCGCGGTTTTCATGGATCCGCGTTTCATAACCGCAGGACGCGAGATCAACTGGTCGCGGTAGGAATGGCAGCCACCTGCCACCCCCGCACAGATCCGTACGTGCGGAATTACCGCATACGGCTCCTGCCTTGGGTTTTGAGTAAGCGCTCCACACCCCGACGACTTCAATGTGAGCAGCCCGCTCAACTATTCGCGCGTTCTTTGACACCATCGATCACGAGTGGATGATGTGCTTTCTGCAACACCGAATCGCGGATCGACGGGTGTTAGCGTTTATAGTCCGATGGCTGCGTACAGTTGTTCTTGAAAACGGAAAGCGAACTCCTGCGAAGCAGGGCACACCACAAGGTGCGCCTATTTCACCGCTTTTAGCCAATATCTATCTGCGCTTGCGGCTGGAGAAGGCGCGGCAGTTGTTGCGGCAGACGGACATGAGTGTGCTGGAGGTGAGTATTGCGTGCGGGTTTGAATCGCCGTCGTATTTCACCCGCAGTTACCGGGCGCGTTTTGAACGGTGTCCGCGCGAAGACAGGCGTACCGCGAAGGCATGAACAGCAGAGACACCTGTGGGAGCGAGCTTGCTCCGGGCGGCGTTCCGACGATGAGGCCAGTACATTCAACATTGATGTCGGCTGATCCACCGCTATCGCGAGCAAGCTCGCTCCCACATTTTGATCTGCGTTCGCTTTTACTTCTTCATCAACGCCGAGCAAGCCGCTTTAAACGCTTCATGCTGATACTTGTTCAACGTCCCCGGCAGTTCAAAGTCGAACTTCTTGTTCTGCGCATTGATGGTCTGTGGCGACAGCAGCGTGACTTCGCAATTTTCCAACAACTGAAAAACGCCCTCGATCTTGAACGTGGTCGGCCCACCGGCGAACTCACCTTTCTTGCTGCGCTTCTTGATCGCAATCCGGTCGATGGAGTTCTCGCGCACAAACGACGCCACCTGAGCGGCAAAGACTTTGACGTTCGCGGCTTCGTCGTCATCGTCGAGGGCAATTTTCTTGGTGGCCAGGGCGACGTGGCTCAGCGCCTGACCGTCGAGAGAGGCCACGGCGATGATGGCTTCGCTGCCTTTGATTTCGATGCCGCAGATTTTCATTTGAATTCCTTAACTGGCTGATGGCGTGCAGCTTACAGCTCAAGTTGATCGGCGTTTGCGCTTACTCCTGCCCAATCGACTCCAAAAACTCCGACCGCTCGTCACTCATCCGCGCCACGCAATCATTTTGCGCAATGGTGAACGCCTTGCTACCGGCCGTCGCCGGAAAGGCCTCAACCGCACAATCCGCATCCCGGGTCTTCAGCCACTGCTGTTGAGCAGCCTTGAGCTTGCCGGTGATGTCGGCCAGTTGTGCCGGGTTCTTGCTGTAGGCCGTTTGCATGCGCTCGGTCAGGCCTTGATAGTTGTCTTTTAGGAGCTGTTCGGCGGTGGTTCTGCTGTAGACCGAGCATTCCAGGGTCTGGACCTCGTTTTCGACTTTGTCGCAGGGGTTGTCGTCGGACTCTTCGGCCGCGTGTACGCCGGTCGCTATCAGTGCCAAAGCCAGGAAGATCGATTTCATTGCGCCGCCGCCCCTTTTTCCAGTAAAGCATCCAGTGAAACATCCAGTAGTGCCGCGAATTCTGGCCCATGCGCAGGCCCTTGAACAGGTGCCCCATGACGTCCGGCGACGACCCTTTGTCGCAGATTGACGCTTTCGGCAAACCCCCTGTCGTTTTTGCACCCGGCTGCCCCCTCCCTCAGGCATATGCTGGCCCCAAAGCGCCGGCACACGATTCGGCGTATGAATCGCTAATAGGGGACAGCCTGATGAGCCCAGCCGAATTGCACGCCGACAGCATCGTTATCGACGGTCTGATTATTGCCAAGTGGAACCGTGAGCTGTTCGAAGACATGCGCAAGGGCGGTCTGACCGCGGCCAACTGCACCGTGTCGGTGTGGGAGGGCTTTCAGGCCACTGTGAACAATATCGCCGCCAGCCAGAAGCTGATCCGCGAAAACAGCGACCTGGTGATTCCAGTGCGCACCACCGCCGATATCCGCAAAGCCAAAGAACAGGGCAAGACCGGCATCCTGTTCGGCTTCCAGAATGCCCACGCCTTTGAAGATCAGATCGGCTACGTCGAGGTGTTCAAGCAGCTGGGCGTCGGTATCGTGCAGATGTGCTACAACACCCAAAACCTGGTCGGTACCGGTTGCTACGAGCGTGATGGCGGCCTGTCGGGTTTCGGTCGTGAAATCGTCGCCGAGATGAACCGCGTCGGCGTCATGTGCGACCTGTCTCACGTGGGTTCGAAAACCTCCGAAGAAGTCATCCTCGAATCCAAGAAACCGGTCTGCTACTCCCATTGCCTGCCGTCGGGTCTGAAAATCCACCCGCGCAACAAATCCGATGAAGAACTGAAGTTCATCGCCGATCACGGCGGTTTCGTCGGCGTGACCATGTTTGCGCCATTCCTGGCCAAGGGTATCGATTCGACCATCGACGATTACGCCGAAGCCATCGAATACACCATGAACATCGTCGGCGAAGACGCCATTGGCATCGGCACCGACTTCACCCAGGGCCATGGCCAGGACTTCTTCGAATACCTGACCCATGACAAGGGCTACGCCCGCCGCCTGACCAGCTTCGGCAAGATCATCAACCCGCTGGGCATCCGCACCGTCGGCGAGTTCCCGAACCTGACCGAAACCCTGCTCAAGCGCGGCCATTCCGAGCGTGTGGTCCGCAAGATCATGGGCGAGAACTGGGTCAACGTCTTGAAGGACGTCTGGGGCGAGTAAGCCCTTTTTCAAACGAACGCTGTAGCAGCTGCCGAGGCACGAGGCTGCGTTGCGGTCCGCAGGACCGCCCTCGGGGGCCGCTTCGCCGCCCAACGCAGCCTCGCAGGCTCGACAGCTGCTACGGCACGACAACACAACGAATTTTTCTGGAGTTAAGTTTCCATGGCCAAGATCGCCCCGCAATTGCCAATCGAAGTCGACAGCGAAACCGGTGTCTGGACCTCCGACGCCCTGCCAATGCTGTACGTGCCGCGTCATTTCTTCGTCAACAACCACATGGGCATCGAGGAAGTGCTGGGCGCCGACGCCTACGCCGAAATCCTCTACAAGGCCGGCTACAAATCCGCCTGGCACTGGTGTGAAAAAGAAGCTGAATGCCACGGCCTGGAAGGCGTTGCGGTGTTCGAACACTACATGAAGCGTCTGTCGCAACGCGGCTGGGGCCTGTTCAAAATCCAGGACATTGACCTCGACAAGGGCACGGCCAGCGTCAAGCTCGAACACTCGGCGTTCGTCTACGTGTACGGCAAGGTCGGCCGCAAAGTCGACTACATGTTCACTGGCTGGTTTGCCGGTGCCATGGACCAGATTCTGCAAGCTCGTGGCAGCAAGATCCGCACCGTTGCCGAACAGGTTTACGGTGGCTCCGAAGAAGGCCACGACGACGGCCTGTTCACCGTCAAGCCGTTGTAAGTCGAGGAACCCGCCATGGCTTTCGAAGCAATGTTCCAGCCGATCCAGATCGGCAAACTGACCATCCGCAACCGCGTGCTCAGCACCGCGCACGCCGAGGTCTATGCCACCGACGGCGGCATGACCACCGACCGGTACGTCAAGTATTACGAAGAGAAAGCCAAGGGCGGGATCGGCCTGGCGATTTGCGGCGGTTCCTCCAGTGTGGCCATCGACAGCCCGCAAGGCTGGTGGAAGTCGGTCAATCTGGCCGACGACCGGATCATTCCGCACTTCCAGAATCTGGCCGATGCCATGCACAAGCATGGCGCCAAGATCATGATCCAGATTACCCACATGGGTCGTCGTTCCCGTTGGGATGGCGAGCATTGGCCAACCCTGCTGTCGCCGTCGGGCATCCGTGAACCGGTGCACCGCGCGACCTGCAAGACCATCGAGCCGGAAGAAATCTGGCGGGTGATCGGTAACTACGCCACTGCGGCTGGCCGCGCCAAGGCCGGTGGCCTGGACGGCGTTGAACTGTCGGCGGTGCACCAGCACATGATCGACCAGTTCTGGAGCCCGCGCGTCAACAAACGTACCGACGAATGGGGCGGCAGCTTCGAGAACCGTATGCGTTTCGGCCTGGAAGTCCTTAAAGCGGTGCGCAAGGAAGTCGGCCCGGATTTCTGCGTCGGCATTCGTCTGTGCGGTGATGAATTCCACCCGGACGGCTTGTCCCACGAGGACATGAAGCAGATCGCCAAGTACTACGACGACACCGGCATGATCGACTTCATCGGCGTGGTGGGTTCGGGTTGCGACACCCACAACACCCTGGCCAACGTTATCCCGAACATGAGTTATCCACCGGAGCCATTCCTGCATTTGGCCGCCGGTATCAAAGAAGTGGTCAAGGCCCCGGTGCTGCACGCGCAGAACATCAAGGACCCAAACCAGGCGACCCGGATTCTGGAAGGCGGCTACGTCGACATGGTCGGCATGACCCGCGCCCACATCGCCGATCCGCACCTGATCGCCAAGATCAAAATGGGTCAGGTCGACCAGATCAAACAATGCGTCGGCGCCAACTACTGCATCGACCGTCAATACCAGGGCCTGGACGTGTTGTGCATCCAGAACGCCGCGACCTCCCGTGAATACATGGGCGTGCCGCACATCATCGAGAAATCGACCGGTGTGAAGCGCAAGGTTGTGGTGGTCGGTGCCGGTCCTGCCGGGATGGAAGCCGCTCGCGTCTCCGCCGAACGTGGCCACGACGTGACCCTGTTCGAGAAGAAAGAATTCATCGGCGGGCAGATCACCACCGCCTCGAAAGCCCCGCAACGGGATCAGATCGCCGGTATCACCCGCTGGTTCCAGCTTGAGCTAGCGAGGTTGAAAGTCGACCTGCGCCTGGGCGTGGCGGCGGATGCGGCGACCATTCTCGACCTGCGTCCGGACGTGGTGGTACTCGCCGTCGGCGGCCATCCATTCCTGGAGCAGAACGAGCACTGGGGCGCGGCTGAAGGTCTGGTGGTCAGCAGCTGGGACATCCTCGACGGCAAGGTTGCACCGGGCAAGAACGTGTTGGTCTACGACACCATCTGCGAGTTCACCGGGATGTCTACCGCCGACTTCCTCGCCGACAAGGGCAGCCAGGTCGAGATCGTCACCGACGACATCAAACCGGGCGTGGCGATTGGCGGCACCTCGTTCCCGACTTACTACCGCAGCATGTACCCCAAAGAAGTGATCATGACCGGGGACATGATGCTGGAGAAGGTCTACCGCGAAGGCGACAAGCTGGTGGCGGTGCTGGAAAACGAATACACCGGCGCCAAAGAGGAGCGGGTGGTGGACCAGGTCGTCGTCGAAAACGGCGTGCGTCCGGACGAAGAAATCTATTACGCGCTGAAGGAAGCGTCGCGCAACAAAGGCCAGATGGACATCGAGGCCCTGTTCGCGATCAAGCCGCAACCTTCGCTGAGCCAGGCGGGCGACGGCTACTTGCTGTTCCGCATCGGCGACTGCGTGGCGCAACGCAACACCCACGCGGCGATCTATGACGCGTTGCGGTTGTGCAAGGATTTCTAAGAGCTTGTGGATAACCCTGTGGGAGCTGGCTTGCTCGCGAAGACGGACTGACATTCAACATTGATGTCGACTGACCCGCCGCTTTCGCGAGCAAGCCCGCTCCCACAGGAATCGGGCAAGGCATCCAGCTAGTTAAGCCTGCAAGACCCTGCGGTCTTTGGGAGCTCCACCATGTTGAACACCCTTCTTCCAATCCTGTTGTTCGCAGCCCTGGGCCTCGCTGTCCTCGGCGCGTTGCGGCGGGTGGCTATGTGGCGCCGAGGCCGGGCTTCGAAAGTCGACCTGATTGGCGGCCTGTTCGCCATGCCCAAGCGCTATATGGTCGATTTGCACCATGTCGTCGCGCGGGACAAATACATCGCCAACACTCACGTTGCCACGGCTGGCGGTGCGGTGGCGTCGATTGTGCTGGCGATCCTGGTTCACGGTTTCGGCCTGCACAATCGCATTCTCGGTGTTGCCCTGTTGATTGCCTCGGCGGTGATGTTCGTCGGTGCGATTTTCATGTTCCTGCGTCGTCGCAACCCACCGGCTCGCCTTTCCAAAGGGCCATGGATGCGTTTGCCGAAAAGCCTGTTGGCGTTCTCTGCGAGCTTCTTCCTGTTGACCCTGCCGGTCGCCGGCATCCTTCCGGAAAACTTCGGTGGTTGGGTGGTGGCTGCGATCCTCGGCGTCGGTGTGCTGTGGGGCGTTAGCGAACTGTTCTTCGGCATGACCTGGGGCGGGCCGATGAAGCACGCCTTCGCCGGTGCTTTGCACCTGGCCTGGCACCGTCGCGCCGAACGCTTTGGTGGCGGCCGTTCCACCGGTTTGAAACCGCTGGACCTGAACGATCCAAACGCGCCACTGGGCGTGGAAAAACCCAAGGATTTCACCTGGAACCAACTGCTCGGCTTTGACGCCTGCGTGCAGTGCGGTAAGTGCGAAGCCGCGTGCCCGGCGTTCGCCGCTGGCCAGCCGCTGAACCCGAAAAAACTGATTCAAGACATGGTCGTTGGCCTGGCCGGTGGCACCGATGCCAAGTTCGCCGGTAGCCCCTATCCAGGCAAGGCGATTGGCGAACACGCCGGTAACCCGCATCAACCGATCGTCAACGGTCTGGTGGACGCTGAAACCTTATGGTCCTGCACCACTTGCCGCGCCTGTGTCGAGGAGTGCCCGATGATGATCGAGCACGTCGACGCCATCGTCGACATGCGCCGCCATCTGACGCTGGAAAAAGGCGCGACCCCGAACAAGGGCGCCGAAGTCCTGGAAAACCTGATCGCCACCGACAACCCTGGCGGTTTCGCCCCGGGCGGGCGGATGAACTGGGCGGCGGACTTGAACCTGAACCTGCTCAGCGAGAAGAAATCTGTCGACGTGCTGTTCTGGGTCGGCGACGGTGCCTTCGACATGCGCAACCAGCGCACTCTGCGCGCCTTCGTCAAAGTGCTGAAAGCGGCCAAGGTCGACTTTGCGGTGCTGGGGCTTGAAGAACGCGACAGCGGTGACGTGGCCCGACGTCTGGGCGACGAAGCGACCTTCCAATTGTTGGCCAAACGCAACATCCATACCCTGGCCAAATACAGCTTCAACCGCATCGTTACCTGCGACCCGCACAGCTTCCACGTGCTGAAAAACGAGTACGGCGCCTTCGACGGCAACTACCTCGTGCAGCACCACAGCACCTACATGGCGGAAATCATTGGCGCTGGCGCCCTGAACCTCGGTCAGCACAAAGGCAGCAGCGTGACTTATCACGACCCGTGCTACCTCGGCCGTTACAACGGCGAATACGAGGCACCGCGTGAAGTGCTGCGCGCCCTGGGTATCGAGATCAAGGAAATGCAACGCTCCGGTTTCCGCTCGCGCTGCTGTGGCGGTGGTGGCGGTGCGCCGATCACCGACATTCCGGGCAAGCAACGGATCCCCGACATGCGCATGGAAGACATCCGCGAAACCGGCGCCGAACTGGTGGCCGTGGGTTGCCCACAATGCACGGCGATGCTCGAAGGTGTGGTCGAACCCCGGCCGCTGATCAAGGACATCGCCGAACTGGTGGCGGACGCGTTGCTCGAAGACGCTGCCCCGAGCAAGCCGACCAAACCGGCCCAACGTGAACCTGCGGAGGCCCACTGATGAGCGACATTATCCGCCGCGACCCACGCGCCGAATGGATCGCCCGTAACCGTTTGCACCCGCTGCACGCGGCCATGCAGCCGGCGCAACACAGCTGGATGGGGCCTAACGGCGTCATCCGCAAGAATCTCCATGGCATCGGTTTTATCGGTCCCAATGGCATCAAACGCATTGACCGCAGCGGCGCTCAACAGGGCGGGGCGACCAAACGCTCGGCCGCCGTTGAAGTGCAATTGCCGCTGCATCAAGTGCTTGCGCCGGCGTTCTACATCAGCGTGGTGCCGGACATGGTCGGCGGCCGCTTGAGCAGCCACGACCGCGACCTGCTCGGCCTGGCGCACCAAATGGCCGGCAAGGACGGTGCGGTATTGGCCGTGGTCTTCGGCGAACACAAAGAAAACGCCTTTGCCACCGCTGGCGTCGATCGCTTGCTGGTGCTGGAAGGCGACGAATTCAGCGGTTATGCACCGGAACAACGGGTCCAGGGCCTGCGAGCTGTGGATAACCAGTTCAGCCCGCGTCACTGGTTGCTGCCGGACAGCCGCAGCGGCGGTGGTGAACTGGGTCGACGCTTTGCCGCGGCACTGGGCGAACGCCCGGCCACGCGGGTCTGGCAGGTCAAGGATCAGGAATGCATCGGCCGCGCGGGTGCTGGCTTGCAAGACCTTGCACGTCCGGTTGCACGCTTGATTCTGGCCGCCGTCGAATGCGCCGAACCGGTCAGCGAAACCCGCCACGAAGCGTTGCCGGTGGAGTTATCCACAGCCGTGGCGCGCAGCTTGTCGCGCATCGAGGATCTGGGCGCGGTGGCGGTGGACCCGGCGGCGATTCCGATGGCCGAAGCCGAGTTCATCTTCTCCGGCGGCAACGGGGTCAAGGACTGGGGGCTTTTCCACAGGACCGCCGAAGCGTTGGGTGCTACCGAAGGCGCGTCCCGAGTGGCGGTGGACGATGGCTTCATGGCCCGCGACCGTCAGGTCGGCGCGTCCGGCACCTGGGTCACCGCGCGGGTCTACGTGGCGGTGGGGATTTCCGGGGCGATCCAGCACCTGCAAGGCATCGGTGCCTGCGACAAGGTGGTGGCGATCAACCTCGATCCTGGCTGCGACATGATCAAACGGGCCGACCTGTCGGTGATCGGTGAGAGCGCCGAGATTCTTCAAGCCTTGATCGATGCGGTAGAGGCTTACCGCAATGAAGCCAAGCGCGATGCGGCTTAAGGAAAGGAAAGGGTTATGAGCACGAAAATCATCAGCCTGGTGTCCATCGGCGCCCACCCGACCTCCGGCCGGCCACGTCGTGCGGAGCAGGATGCGCGGGCGGTGGAACTGGGCCTGCAACTGGCTGGGGATAACCTGCAAGTGCTGCATGCCGGCGACGTCGCGGAACCTGCACTACGCGCCTATCTGGGTATGGGCCTGGAACAGTTGCACGTGCTTGAACAACCTTCAGGCGCCGATGCGCTGCCGGCGTTGACCGCGTATTTGCGTGACGCCGGGGCGCAGGTCGTGCTGACCGGCAGCCAGGCGGAAACCGGCGAAGGCTCGGGCATGCTGCCGTTCCTGCTGGCCGAAAGCCTGGGCTGGCCGCTGGTAGTCGGGCTGGCTCAAGTTGAATCCATCGACGGTAATTCAGCGCTGGTGCTGCAAGCCTTGCCTCGTGGTCAGCGCCGTCGCTTGAAAGTACGGCTGCCGTTTCTCGCGACTGTGGATAACGCCGCGCCGAAGCCTCGGCAAAGCGCTTACGGCCCGGCCCGACGCGGGGTGTTGCAGGCAGATGAAGTCGAAGTGATCGACGATGAACTGCTGGCGGTTGCCACGCTGCAACCGGCCAAGCCACGGCCTAAACGCTTGAAGGTGATCAAGGCCAAGAGCGGCGCGGATCGAATGAAAGCCGCGACGGCCAAGGCCAGCGGCGGGGGCGGGCAGGTGCTTAAAGGGCTGAGTGCCGAGGCTGGCGCCGAGGCGATTCTCAAGTTACTGATCGAAGAAGGCGTGGTCCGCTAACGGACATCCAGTGAAGATCTAATGTGGGAGCGGGCTTGCTCGCGAAGGCGGCGTGTCAGTTATTACAGATGCTGGCTGACAAGACGCCTTCGCGAGCAAGCCCGCTCCCACAAGGAAAAATAATGACCGTTGAATTTCGTTCGGCCCTGCGCGCGGATGCGCGGGAGATTGCTCGTTTGTTTCAGATTTCATCAGAAGGCGCTGCGGATTACATCTGGAGTCAACTGGCGCAGCCTGGTCAGGATTTACTGGACGTGGGCGCCAGTCGGTATGCCCGTGAAGACGTGGATTTTTCCTGGCAGAACTGCCTCATTGCCGAGGCACGGGGAAACGTCATTGGCATGATGCACAGCTACGTGATACGTCACGATCCGCTGGCGCCTCCAGTGACCGATCCAGTCCTGGCGCCGTATGCCAAGATGGAAATCCCCGACACCCTTTATATTTCCAGCCTGGCGCTGCATGAAGGCTGGCGAAACCAGGGCCTGGGCAAGCAATTCCTCGCCTACGCTTACGACCGCGCCAACCAGCTGGGGCTCAATGGCTTGAGCCTGATCGACTACGCGGTGAACACCGGCGCCCGTCGGTTTTACGAGCGACATGGCTTTCGTATCGTCGATACCTGCCAGATCACTCCCCATCCGATGATTCGGGTCACGGGTGAGGCCTATCTGATGTATCGGCCCTAGTGAGCTACATTTCTCTATGAGCTGCTCAGGGTTGCCGCAGCGCTAGTTCATAAAACTCGTTTTCTAGAATGGGTTGAACATGAGGGCGGTCAGTCGGCGTGAGACATGTCTGATCGGCGGCGTGAATTCAAAGTCGTCTCTGGTGCTGCTTGCATTTTTTATGTGTGCAGCATCAAGTTCGATGGCTGATACCAGGCCGGCAGCTCCGGATTTCTACACATGGTTAGAGTCCGAACAGGGACAAAAAGCGTCCTTGGTGCAGCTGAAACAGCAATGCGACAAGGCCTTGGATGCTGAAAAAAACCTGAATTGTTCAGTGTCTGTTCTCGCCCGGATGTTCGAGGCCAAAACCGCAAACCAGATCCCCGAATACTATTTGGCGATCAAGCATCGTCATGCTCAGGCAATCGCGAATGACCCTGAACTCAACACGATGTTTTCCATGTTCGGCAGCGAATCCCTCACAACCCTGCGGGCGGTCGGCGATTTTTCGGTGACAAGAACGAAGCGGCACGAGGTGCTGGCGATTCATCCTTACGCCAGCGGCGGTCACGTCGCTGACGAGGTGTTGCCCTACCTCGATGTCAAAGCGGCCAATGGTGTCTCGTCACGCTTCATTCTGGACACCGGCGCACCGCAAACCCGGGTCAACCACGAAACCGCGAAGCTGATGGGAATCAGGCTATTAACCGACTCTCACTATGGCTACAGCACGTTTTATGGTGAACGTGACCTGTCTGCCAAACTCGGGATCTTTGAGTCTTTAAAGATCGGCTCAAGCGAGTTCAGAAACGTCCTGGTGTTTGTCAGCGATCGGGATAACTTACTGGGGCTCGATTTGCTCGGTAAGTTGGGGCGTTTGAAGGTCTCCAAAAAGATGCTGGAGCTTAACGCCGAACCTCCCGCGCGATGCGATTCGCGAATTAACTACGCGCGCATGGACATTAATCAACGACTGATCATTGCCGCACGCCTGGATCGTCGGGCCACGCCGGCGATTATCGACACCGGCAATGTTAATTACCTGACGTCGTCCTCGCCGGGCAACTCACCCATTCATGTCACCGATAACCCGCGTTCCCAAACCTTCAAGGGTGAATTGAGCCTGTCGGGCCATATCCAATCGATCTCCTACAACTACTACCCGGACTACACGATTCCTCCGTCGTTGTTGCTGGGCCAGTACGTGCCTTCGCTTTTGCTTGGGTGGGGTGCATTCAATGACTATGAGTTGAATCTGGACATCGACTCGGGCTGGTCGTGTTTCAACAGGACCTGATCGCGGTTACCCACAATCCCTGTTAGCGCTTCTGTGGATAACATGTTCGCCCTTCGCTACACCCCATACAAATCAAGCCCTGCAACCCTTCGAACAAAAAACAACCAGCCTAACTTGCGGTTTTTTCACGCTTTTTTCAGAGGATAACTTTGTACGCGAACCAATACTTGCCCCCAATCTCTGTTAGCGCATCTGTGGATAAGATGTTCGCTGTCCTCTACAGGCCATATAAAACGGGCTTATCAGGAGACTGATCAAAAAACGATCAAATCACCGTTTTAAGCTGATAAACCTCGCGCAAACCCCGATTTATCGCGGCTTCCAACGGTTTTCCACAGATCCTCCCAAGTTGCCCCCAAAGTCTGTTGGCGCTTCTGTGGATAAGGTGTTCGCCATCCTCTGCAAGCCACGTACAACGTGCCTTTCAAGCTTTCGATCAAAAAACAACCAATCGCTGCTCAAAACCCTTCTTCTGGATAAGTCACGGATTTTCTTCAGTTTCTGTGGAGAAAGTTTTCTATAAATTCACACTTGTCCCCAATAGCTGTGGGTGGAGGTGTGGATAACTTGTTTGCTAAAGGCTGGGAGGCACGCGGCGTATAGGCCTGAACGTAATAGATCATATTTCGTACAGTTCTATAGGGGAGAGGATTTCGCGGGGGAGGGATGCAGTGACTGGGAGGGCGCTTTCGCGAGCAAGCCCGCTCCCACATTTGATCGGAGGTGTTCACAAACGCTGTGGACACCTCGGTTAAGTGTGGGAGCGAGCTTGCTCGCGATGCTTTTTTTCGGTTAACCCTGAACCGGAACCCCTTTGAGGTAAGCCGCAGGCTCAGCCCCCAGGTTGTTCAGCAAACGCTCGCTGTACCAATCCACAAAGTTCACCACGCCAAACTCATAGGTCTTGGAGTAAGGGCCTGGCTGGTAAGCGGTGGAGTTGATGCCGCGCTGGTTCTCTTCGGCCAGGCGACGGTCCTGGTCGTTGGTCGCATCCCAGACCTGGCGCATGCGCTCCACGTCGTAGTCCACGCCTTCGACGGCGTCCTTGTGGACGATCCACTTGGTGGTGACCATGGTTTCCTGCGCACTGATCGGCCACACCGTGAAGACGATGATGTGGTCGCCCATGCAGTGGTTCCACGAGTGCGGCAGGTGCAGGATGCGCATCGAGCCCAGGTCCGGGTTTTTGATCCGGCCCATGAGTTTGGCGCAGCCTTGTTTGCCGTCCAGGGTCATCGATACGGTGCCCTTGAGCAGCGGCATGCGCACGATGCGGTTACGCAGGCCGAAGCTGGCGTGGGCGTAAGGAATCTTCTCGGCTTCCCAGGCAGCGGCGGAGGCCGCGACGTGGTCCTTGAAAGCCTGGTCGGCACGCGGGTCGGTGACGTCGTCCCATTCCAGCAGGGTTTTCAGCAGTTCCGGGTGCGACGCGTTGCAGTGGTAGCACTCGCGGTTGTTTTCCAGCACCAGTTTCCAGTTGGCCTTTTCCATCAAGGTGGTGGTAATCGCCACCTTGGTGTTCTCCATGTCGTACGGTTCCATGTAATGGTTCAGCGTCGACAGGAAGTCATCAATGGCTGGCGGGTTCTCCGACAGGCTGATGAAGATGTAGCCGCCGGCAGTCTTCACGTTTACCGGTTTGAGGCCGTACTCCTTCATGTCGAAGTCGGCGCCCATTTCGGTACCGGCGAACAACAGGCGGCCGTCCAGCTCGTACGTCCACTGGTGGTAGTGGCAGACCAGTTTTGCGACCTTGCCTTTTTCACTGGTGCACAGACGCGAACCACGGTGACGGCAAACGTTGTGGAACGCATGGATCACGCCTTCGGCGCCGCGAATCACAATGATCGGGTTCTTGCCGACTTGCAGGGTCAGGTAGTTGCCCTTGGTCGGGATTTCGCAGGCCATGCCGGCGATCAACCACTCTTTCTGGAAGATTTCCTGCATGTCGATATCAAACAGCCGCTCGTCAGAGTAAAACGGCTGCGGCAGCGAGTAAGTGCGCTCGCGCTCTTGCAGCATCTGTGCGGTGGCCTTGCGTGCGGGTTCCAGCGGATCGCCCAGGCTGATTTTTGCGGTGACGTCCATCGATTTGATCCTCAAGGCCATTCTGTGCGGCCGGCGAAATAGTGGCTGATACGGTTTGCTACGCAAGGCTGTAAAGAAATCGTCTCTGTGTGGAGCGAGTGTGGGGCCGGCGTTGTCCGGAACCTTATCCATGGGCGACATGGCCCAATCTGTTCCCGACGCGCAACCCCCGGTAATTGGGGGCTGGTCGCGATAAGTATGTGAATGTCGCAGATAGGTAAATGGGTGGTTCGCACGTTACGCAGAATCGCCAACATAAGGCCGACCATCGGCGGTGGAGAACAGCATGTCCAACAGCTTCCTGAATCCGGTAACCACCCAGACCTGGGCCAATGGTCGACACATCGTCCGTTGCGTCAAAGTCATCCAGGAAACCTGGGATGTGCGCACCTTCTGCTTTATGGCTGACCAGCCGATCCTGTTCTTCTTTAAGCCGGGGCAGTTTGTCACCCTGGAGCTGGAAATCGAAGGCGTGCCGATCATGCGCTCCTACACCATTTCCAGCTCGCCGTCGGTGCCGTACAGCTTTTCGGTGACCATCAAGCGCGTACCGGGCGGCAAAGTCTCCAACTGGCTACACGACACCCTGCACGAAGGCCAGGAGCTGGCGGTGCACGGGCCGGTCGGGTTGTTCAACGCCATGGACTTCACCGCGCCGAAGGTGTTGTACCTCAGCGGCGGTGTCGGTATCACGCCGGTCATGTCGATGGCTCGCTGGTTCTACGACACCAACGGCAACGTCGACATGGTGTTTATCCACAGCGCCCGTTCGCCCAAAGACATCATTTACCACCGCGAGCTGGAACACATGGCGTCGCGGATCGATAACTTCAGCCTGCACCTGATCTGCGAGAAGCATGGTCTGGGCGAGCCGTGGGCCGGTTATCGCGGGTACCTGAACCACAAGATGCTGGAGCTGATGGCGCCGGACTTCATGGAGCGCGAAGTGTTCTGCTGCGGTCCGACGCCGTATATGAACGCCGTCAAGCGCATGCTCGAAGCGGTCGGCTTCGACATGTCGCGTTATCACGAGGAATCGTTCGGTGCTACACCGCCGGAAGCCCGTGCCGATGCGGTGGAGCAAGCCGAAATAGCCGCAGACGCACCGGACATCGACGTGGCGGACCTGCACCAGGTGGAATTCACCGCGTCCGGCAAGAGCATTCGTGTTGCACCGGGTGAAACCGTTCATGCCGCCGCTGCGAAGTTGGGGCTGTTGATTCCGAAGGCTTGTGGGATGGGGATCTGCGGGACGTGCAAGGTGATGAAGCTGGGTGGCGAGGTCGAGATGGACCACAACGGCGGGATCACCGAGGAAGACGAGGCGGAAGGGTTCATTCTTTCGTGCTGCAGCGTGCCGAAGGGCGACGTGCGCATCGAGTTTTGATAGTTGCACAATGACCCTGTAGGAGCTGTCGAGTGCAACGAGGCTGCGATCTTTTAAGATCAAAAGATCGCAGCCTTCGGCAGCTCCTACAGGTCAATCGACAAACAGATCCGTCATCAGTTTGTCGGTGGAGTCCGGTTCAAACCGATACCCCTCAAAATCCGTCACCCCGTGCTCCCGCAGAATTTCCTCATCAATCAGCAATCGCCCAGTAATGCTGCGACCGCTGCGGCTCAGAATCACATGGGCGGCGTCGGCCATGATCGCGGGCGTACGCGCATGCTTGAACGACTCCCGTGACCCCAGCTGAAATTCAATGGCGGCAGTGGCGATCATGGTTTGCGGCCACAGGGAATTGACGCTGATGCCGTAGTTCTTGAATTCCTCGCTCATGCCCAGGGTCAGCATGCTCATGCCGTATTTGGTCACGGTATAGGGGCTGTACTGGGCGAACCACTTGGTCGCCAGATTCAGTGGAGGGGACAGATTGAGGATATGTCCGGCGCTTTTCTTCAGATAGGGCAGGGCGGCCTGGCTGCACAGGAGCACGGCGCGGGTGTTGATCTGGTGCATCAGGTCGAAGCGCTTGAGTTCGATGTGTTGAACCCCGGTCAGCTTGATCGCGCCGGCATTGTTGATCAGCGCATCAATGCCGCCGAAATGCTCGTTGGCCTGGGCCAATGCCTCACGCACCGCGACGTCATCACGCACATCCACCTGCAAGGCCAGCGCCTTGCCGCCCGCGGCTTCGACTTCCTCGGCCACGCTGAAAATCGTGCCCGGCAACTTGGGGTGCGGCTCGGCGCTTTTAGCGGCAATCACAATGTTGGCCCCATCCCGCGCAGCCCGCAGCGCGATCTCACGACCAATCCCGCGGCTAGCGCCGGTGATGAACAGGGTTTTGCCTTTCAATGACATGCGTGCGCTCCTGATTATTGTTGTCTGAGCGGAGGCTCGACAAACAATGTAGACCATGTCTTTCAGGGCAAACGATCAGGGGCAGCAGGACTGTAGGAGCTGTCGAGTGAAACGAGGCTGCGATCTTTTGATCTTAAAAAACCAACATCAAAAGATCGCAGCCTCGTTTCACTCGACAGCTCCTACCAGCTCCTACCAGCTCCTGCAGTCCTACAAGGTGAGGGCTTAGCGGGACATGACTTCGCGAATATCCGTCGCCAATTCCCGTACGCGTTCTTCTTCGGTGTCCCACGAGCACATGAAGCGTGCGCCGCCGTTGCCGATGAAGGTGTAGAAGCGCCAGCCCTTGGCCGTCAATGCGGCGATGGCCGGTTCCGAGAGTTGCAGGAACACGCCGTTGGCTTGCACCGGGAACATCAGTTCCACGCCTGGAATATCGCTCACCAGTTCCGCCAGCAGCTGCGCGCAGTGGTTGGCGTGGCGGGCGTATTTAAGCCAGGCGTCGTTTTCCAGAATCCCGACCCACGGCGCGGACAGGAAACGCATCTTCGAGGCCAGTTGCCCGGCCTGTTTGCAGCGGTAGTCGAAGTCTTCAGCCAGTTTGTGGTTGAAGAACAGAATCGCTTCACCCACCGCCATGCCGTTTTTCGTGCCGCCGAAGCACAACACGTCGACGCCGGCCTTCCAGGTCAGGTCGGCTGGCGAGCAGCCAAGGAAAGCGCAGGCGTTGGAGAACCGCGCGCCGTCCATGTGCAGGTTCAGGCCCAGCTCTTTGCACGTGGCGCTGATGGCGCGGATTTCTTCCGGGGTGTAGACGCTGCCGACTTCGGTGGCTTGGGTCAGGGTGACTACGCGCGGTTTCGGGTAATGGATGTCCTGGCGCTTGAGCGCGATTTCGCGGATCGATTCCGGGGTCAGCTTGCCGTTTTCAGTGCGGGCGATGAGCAGTTTGGAGCCGTTGGAAAAGAATTCCGGTGCGCCGCATTCGTCGGTTTCGACGTGGGCGGTTTCCGAGCAGATCACGCTGTGGTAACTCTGGCACAGCGACGATAGGGCCAATGAGTTGGCTGCGGTGCCGTTGAAGGCGAAGAATACTTCGCAGTCGGTTTCGAACAGTTTGCGGAAATCGTCGGACGCGCGTGCGGTCCATTCGTCGTCGCCATAGGCGCGTTGGTGGCCGTGGTTGGCCTGTTCCATGGCCGCCCAGGCTTCAGGGCAGATACCGGAATAGTTGTCGCTGGCGAATTGTTGGCTCTTATCGGTCATGGCCGGCTTCCGTGGTCGAGGCTCTTATGGTGAAGAGCTTCGTGGTCAATGATGGTGCGCACTTTACCGAAGATCGTCCGGGGAGCACACGCGATGATGCTGTCAGAAAAATACAAAGATGCCGGGCAATTATGCACATGACGCAAAGGGATGGGGCACTGGATCTGCTCAAGTGGCTGGCGCTGTTGAGCATGGTGCTCGATCACCTGCGATATGTCGGTTATTCCCTCGATATTCTGTATGTGCCGGGTCGGTTGGCGTTCCCGTGGTTCTGTCTGGCGATGGCCGCAAACCTGGCACGGGCCCGCGCGGTGACGACCGACGGCCAGTGGCGTTATCTGGGCTGGTTGCTGCTGTTTAGCGCCATCAGCGAAATCCCCTACCGGATCTATATGCCTGATCCCGACACCTTGAACGTGCTGCCCACGTTGGTGCTGGGATTGCTGGTGGCCCGTGGCTGGCAGCACAAGACGCTGCAATTGCGACTACTCGCGGTCGGCGCCTTAACGCTGGCGGCGCTGTTCCCGGAGCGACTGATGTTCGGTTTCTTCGGCGTCCTGCTGCCGCTGACATTGTTGCTGGTGATCAAGCGGCCTTGGTACTTCAGCCTGCTGCCGGGGCTGGTCTGCCTGGCGGCCAATCAATGGGAAGTGCTGTTTTACTCCGCTAGATTCGGCAACAGTGCAGCCATCCTCGGCATCGCCACTTGTCTGATCGCGCCACTGGCCGGCCTGCTTTTGTTGCGACATGCCGGCCGATTGAAACCGCCCCTACCGATGCGTCGCTGGGCGTATGCCTTGTATCCGCTGCATTTTCTGCTTCTGTTGCTCGTCCGCGGAATCGCCGCATAACCCTGTGGGAGCGGGCTTGCTCGCGAATGCGGTTTGTCATCCACCACTTATGTTGACTGACCTGACGCATTCGCGAGCAAGCCCGCTCCCACAAGGTTCTTTGCTGATTTGAGGAGTGTGCTCGGCATACCATTTCCCGCCATGTCGTAAACGCACCTTTGCGTGGCGTCCGTAGGCATTTGGCCTGTCTGCGCCGGTCATACCATCGCATTCAAAGGGCACTGTCGAAACACCGGTGCCTTACCGAGACGAATGGCGCACCGCCGCCGCTGGGAGAGACGCGATGTTCAGCAAGCAAGACCAGATCCAGGGTTACGACGATGCACTGCTGGCGGCGATGAATGCCGAGGAGCAACGCCAGGAAGATCACATCGAGCTGATCGCGTCAGAGAACTACACCAGCAAACGCGTCATGGAAGCGCAAGGCAGTGGCCTGACCAACAAATACGCCGAAGGCTATCCGGGCAAGCGCTACTACGGTGGCTGCGAGCACGTCGATAAAGTTGAAGCGCTGGCCATCGAACGCGCCAAGCAACTGTTCGGTGCCGACTATGCCAACGTGCAGCCGCACTCCGGCAGCCAGGCCAACGCCGCGGTATTCCTTGCGCTGCTGCAAGCCGGCGACACCGTGCTGGGCATGAGCCTGGCTCACGGTGGTCACTTGACCCACGGCGCCAAAGTCAGCTTCTCCGGCAAGCTCTATAACGCTGTGCAGTACGGCATCGACACCGCCACCGGCCTGATCGATTACGACGAAGTCGAGCGCATGGCGGTCGAGCACAAGCCGAAAATGATCATCGCCGGGTTCTCCGCCTACTCGAAGACCCTGGACTTCCCGCGCTTCCGTCAGATCGCTGACAAAGTCGGCGCTTATCTGTTCGTCGACATGGCGCACGTGGCCGGTCTGGTCGCTGCCGGCCTGTACCCGAACCCGCTGCCGTACGCCGACGTGGTCACCACCACCACCCACAAAACCCTGCGCGGTCCACGTGGTGGCCTGATTTTGGCCCGTGCCAACGAAGAGCTGGAAAAGAAACTCAACGCTGCCGTGTTCCCCGGTGGTCAGGGCGGCCCGCTGATGCACGTGATCGCTGGTAAAGCGGTGTGCTTCAAGGAAGCGCTGGAGCCTGGTTTCAAGGCCTATCAGCAACAAGTGATCGACAACGCCCAGGCCATGGCCAGCGTATTTATCAAACGCGGCTACGATGTAGTGTCCGGCGGCACCGATAACCACCTGTTCCTGGTCAGCCTGATTCGTCAGGGCCTCACCGGCAAAGAGGCGGATGCAGCACTCGGTCGCGCCCACATCACCGTGAACAAGAACGCTGTCCCGAACGATCCACAGTCGCCGTTCGTGACCTCCGGCCTGCGCATCGGCACCCCGGCGGTGACCACTCGCGGCTTCAAGGTTACCCAGTGCGTCACGCTTGCCGGCTGGATCTGCGACATCCTCGACAACCTCGGCGACGCCGACGTAGAGGCCAATGTTGCGCAGCAAGTTTCAGCCCTGTGCGCGGACTTCCCGGTTTATCGCTGAGCGCGGTTTTGGAGTAAATGACTATGCAACGGTACTCGGGCTTCGGCCTCTTCAAACACTCCCTCAGCCATCACGAAAACTGGCAGAAAATGTGGCGCACGCCGACCCCTAAAAAGGTCTATGACGTGGTCATCGTCGGCGGTGGCGGGCATGGTCTCGCCACGGCTTACTACCTGGCGAAGGAACACGGCATCACCAACGTGGCCGTGGTCGAGAAAGGCTGGCTGGGCGGCGGTAACACCGCGCGCAACACCACCATTGTTCGCTCCAACTACCTGTGGGACGAGTCGGCGCACCTGTACGAACACGCGATGAAATTGTGGGAAGGCCTGTCCCAGGACCTGAACTACAACGTGATGTTCTCCCAGCGTGGCGTTTACAACCTGTGCCACACCCTGCAAGACATTCGTGATTCCGAGCGTCGGGTCAGCGCCAACCGCCTCAACGGCGTGGACGGCGAACTGCTCGATGCCAAACAAGTGGCTGACGAGATTCCGTACCTCGACTGCTCCAAGAACACTCGCTACCCGGTGATGGGCGCTACCGTCCAGCGCCGCGGCGGCGTGGCCCGTCACGATGCCGTGGCGTGGGGCTTTGCCCGTGCCGCCGACGCACTGGGCGTGGACCTGATTCAACAGACCGAAGTGATCGGCTTCCGCAAGGAAAACGGCGTGTGCATCGGTGTTGAAACCAACAAAGGCTTCATCGGCGCCAAACGCGTCGGTGTAGTGACCGCCGGTAACTCGGGGCACATGGCCAAACTCGCCGGTTTCCGTCTGCCGATCGAATCGCACCCGCTGCAAGCGCTGGTGTCCGAGCCGATCAAACCGATTATCGACAGCGTGATCATGTCCAACGCCGTACACGGTTACATCAGCCAGTCCGACAAGGGCGACCTGGTGATCGGCGCCGGTATTGACGGCTACAACGGCTACGGCCAGCGTGGTTCGTACCCGGTGATCGAGCACACCATTCAGGCCATCGTCGAGATGTTCCCTGTGTTGTCGCGCGTACGCATGAACCGTCAGTGGGGCGGCATCGTCGACACCACGCCGGATGCGTGCCCGATCATTTCGAAAACCCCGGTACCGAACATGTTCTTCAACTGCGGCTGGGGCACCGGTGGCTTCAAGGCAACACCTGGCTCGGGCAACGTGTTTGCCGCGAGTCTGGCCAAGGGTGAAATGCACCCATTGGCTGCACCTTTCTCCATCGACCGTTTCCACAACGGTGCGTTGATCGATGAACACGGCGCTGCTGCGGTTGCCCACTAACAGGAGAAATCCCCATGTTGCATATCTTCTGTCCTCACTGCGGCGAACTGCGCTCCGAAGAGGAATTCCACGCATCCGGCCAGGCGCACATCCCGCGCCCTCTGGATCCGACCAATTGCACCGACGAGGAGTGGGGCGACTACATGTTCTTCCGCGATAACCCTCGCGGTCTGCACCACGAACTGTGGGATCACGTCGCCGGTTGCCGTCAGTACTTCAACGCCACCCGTGACACCGTGACCTACGAGATTCTCGAAACCTACAAGATCGGCACCAAGCCACAATTCACCGACAAGACCGATAGCCCGAAAGCGGCCGCCACGGCTCTGGGAGAGAAGGTATGAGCCAGATCAATCGCCTGTCCAACGGCGGACGGATCGACCGCAACAAAGTGCTGAGCTTCACCTTCAACGGCCAGAGCTACAAAGGCTTTGAAGGTGATTCCCTGGCCGCGGCCTTGTTGGCCAACGGTGTCGACATCATCGGTCGCAGCTTCAAATACTCCCGTCCGCGCGGCATCTTCGCCGCCGGTGCCGAAGAGCCGAACGCCGTGCTGCAGATCGGCGCGACCGAAGCCACGCAGATCCCGAACGTACGCGCCACGCAACAAGCGCTGTATCAAGGTTTGGTCGCCACCAGCACCAACGGCTGGCCGAGCGTGAACAACGACATGATGGGGATTCTCGGCAAGGTCGGCGGCAAGCTGATGCCGCCGGGCTTCTACTACAAAACCTTCATGTACCCGCAATCGTTCTGGATGACTTACGAGAAGTACATTCGTAAAGCCGCCGGTCTTGGCCGCTCGCCGACCGAGAACGATCCGGACACTTACGACTACATGAACCAGCACTGCGACGTGCTGATCGTCGGCGGTGGCCCGGCTGGCCTGGCCGCTGCATTGGCGGCTGCCCGCAGCGGTGCGCGCGTAATTCTCGCCGATGAACAGGAAGAGTTCGGCGGCAGCCTGCTCGATTCCCGCGAAAGCCTCGACGGCAAGCCTGCCAGCGAGTGGGTCGCCAGCGTCATCGCCGAGCTCAAAGACACCCCGGACGTGCTGCTGTTGCCGCGCGCCACGGTCAACGGTTACCACGACCATAACTTCCTGACCATTCATGAGCGCCTTACCGATCACCTCGGCGACCGCGCCCCGATTGGCCAGGTGCGTCAGCGTATTCACCGTGTTCGCGCCAAGCGTGTAGTGCTGGCGACCGGTGCTCACGAGCGTCCGCTGGTTTACGGCAACAACGACGTGCCGGGCAACATGCTCGCCGGCGCTGTGTCGACTTACGTGCGTCGTTACGGCGTGGCACCGGGCAAAAAACTGGTGCTGTCGACCAACAACGATCACGCCTATCGCGTTGCCCTGGACTGGCTCGACGCCAGCCTGCAAGTCGTCGCCATCGCCGATGCCCGCAGCAATCCGCGCGGTGCGCTGGTTGAAGAAGCACGCGCCAAAGGCATCCGCATCCTGACCGGCAGCGCCGTGATCGAGACACGTGGCAGCAAGCACGTGACCGCCGCTCGCGTTGCCGCGATCGATGTCAAAGCCCACGCAGTGACCAGTCCTGGTGAGTGGCTCGAATGCGATCTGGTCGCCAGTTCCGGCGGTTACAGCCCGGTGGTTCACCTGGCGTCGCACTTGGGTGGCAAGCCGATCTGGCGTGAGGATATCCTCGGTTTCGTACCGGGCGAAGCACCGCAGAAACGTGTGTGCGTCGGTGGCATCAACGGCGTCTACGGCCTCGGCGATTCCCTGGCCGATGGTTTCGAAGGCGGCGCTCGCGCAGCCAGCGAAGCCGGTTTCAGCGTGGTCGAAGGCACCTTGCCGAAAGCCCTGAGCCGTCTGGAAGAGCCAACACTGGCGCTGTTCCAGGTGCCGCATGAAAAGAACACCGCACGTGCGCCGAAGCAATTCGTCGACCTGCAAAACGACGTCACCGCTGCCGCCATCGAACTGGCGACCCGCGAAGGCTTCGAGTCGGTCGAGCACGTCAAACGCTACACCGCACTGGGCTTCGGCACTGACCAGGGCAAGCTCGGCAACGTCAACGGTCTGGCCATCGCCGCCCGTTCGCTGAACGTGACCATCCCGCAGATGGGCACCACCATGTTCCGCCCGAACTACACGCCGGTGACATTCGGCGCCGTGGCCGGTCGTCACTGTGGGCACATCTTCGAGCCTGTCCGTCTGACCGCGCTGCATCATTGGCATGTGAAGAACGGCGCCGAGTTCGAAGACGTCGGTCAGTGGAAACGTCCGTGGTACTTCCCGAAAAACGGTGAAGACCTGCATACCGCCGTGAAACGCGAATGCAAAGCCGTGCGCGACAGCGTCGGCCTGCTGGACGCTTCGACGCTGGGCAAAATTGACATTCAGGGCCCGGATGCGCGTGAGTTCCTCAACCGCATCTACACCAACGCCTGGACCAAGCTCGACGTGGGCAAGGCGCGTTATGGCCTGATGTGCAAAGAAGACGGCATGGTCTTCGACGACGGTGTAACCGCCTGTCTCGCCGACAACCATTTCGTGATGACCACCACCACGGGCGGCGCGGCACGCGTGCTGCAATGGCTGGAAATCTACTCCCAGACCGAATGGCCAGAGCTGAAGGTGTACTTCACTTCCGTGACGGATCACTGGGCAACCATGACCTTGTCCGGGCCGAACAGCCGCAAGCTGCTCAGCGAAGTCACCGACATCGACCTGAGCAACGAAGCCTTCCCGTTCATGACCTGGAAAGAAGGGCTGGTCGGCGGTGTTCCGGCGCGGGTGTTCCGGATTTCGTTTACCGGTGAGCTGTCGTATGAAGTCAACGTGCAGGCCGACTACGCCATGGGCGTTCTGGAAAAAATCGTCGAGGCGGGGAAGAAGTACAACCTGACCCCGTACGGCACCGAGACCATGCACGTGCTGCGGGCCGAGAAGGGCTTCATCATCGTCGGTCAGGACACCGACAGCTCGATGACCCCGGACGACCTGAACATGGGCTGGTGTGTCGGTCGCACTAAACCGTTCTCATGGATCGGCCAGCGTGGCATGAACCGTGAAGACTGCGTGCGTGATCAACGCAAACAGTTGGTCGGTCTGAAGCCGATCGATCCGACCAAATGGCTGCCGGAAGGTGCGCAACTGGTGTTCAACACCAAGCAAGCGATCCCGATGACCATGGTTGGTCACGTCACCTCCAGCTACTTACACAACTCCCTCGGCTATTCGTTTGCCATGGGTGTGGTGAAGGGCGGCTTGAAGCGTATGGGTGAGCGCGTGTTCGCACCGCTGGCCGATGGCAGCGTGATCGAAGCGGAAATCGTTTCTTCGGTGTTCTTCGATCCAAAGGGTGATCGCCAGAACGTTTAATGGCCTCGGGTCCTGTGGGCGGGCAGTTGCACCGAGTCGTCTGAGCGATTCGCGAGCAAGCCCGCTCCCACAGGGGAACGCGGTCAAATGTGGGAGCGGGCTTGCTCGCGAAAGCGTCAGCCTGGTCACCACAAGGGCCGGAACCAACAGAATTCAGGAACAGGTGCTTTATGACCGCAGCCAATGTTTACCAACAACGCCCAACCACTGGGGCCAAGGCCGAGTCGTCGTTGCATCACGCAGGCCTGCCAAGCCTGGTGGGCAAGGGTCGCAAAAGCGCCGGCGTGATCGTGCGTGAGAAAAAACTCCTCGGCCACCTGACCATTCGTGGCGATGGCCATGATGCTGCGTTCGCTGCCGGTGTGCACAAAGCCCTCGGTATCGAATTGCCGGGCGCGCTGACTGTCGTCGTCAAAGGCGAAACCAGCCTGCAATGGATGGGGCCGGATGAATGGCTGCTGATCGTGCCGACCGGTGAAGAATTCGCCGCCGAGAAAAAACTGCGTGAAGCGCTGGGCGACCTGCACATTGCGATCACCAACGTCAGCGGCGGCCAGCAGCTCCTCGAACTGAGCGGTCCGAACGTGCGCCAGGTGTTGATGAAGTCCACCAGCTACGACGTGCACCCGAACAGCTTCCCGGTGGGCAAGGCTGTGGGGACCGTGTTTGCCAAGTCGCAACTGGTGATCCGCCACACCGCCGAAGACACCTGGGAACTGCTGATTCGTCGCAGCTTCTCGGATTACTGGTGGTTGTGGTTGCAGGATGCGGCCGCCGAATACGGCCTTAGCGTTCAGGCTTGATGAACCACTGAGGTCCCTGTAGCAGCTGCCGAAGGCTGCGTTCGGCGACGAAGTCGTCGTGAAACCTGCGGCAGCGTTCTTTCAGATTGATCAGGGATTCAGGGTGGACGACGGCTTCGCCGCCGAACGCAGCCTTCGGCAGCTGCTACACAAAGCGGCGTTGCTGCTACTTTCGAACAGGAGTCACCGCACTATGAGCCGCGCCCCAGACACATGGATTCTGACCGCCGACTGCCCAAGCGTCCTCGGCACCGTGGACGCGGTGACCCGCTTTCTGTTCGAGCAGGGCTGCTACGTCACTGAGCACCATTCCTTTGATGATCGGCTCTCGGGCCGTTTCTTCATTCGCGTGGAATTCCGCCAGCCCGACGGCTTCGACGAGCAAGCCTTCCGCGCCGGCCTCGAAGAACGAGGCCAGGTCTTCGGCATGATCTTCGAACTCACGGCGCCGAACTATCGGCCAAAAGTGGTGATCATGGTCTCCAAGGCCGATCACTGCCTCAACGATTTGCTCTACCGCCAGCGCATCGGCCAATTGTCGATGGACGTGGCCGCCGTGGTTTCCAACCACCCGGATCTCAAACCGTTGGCGGACTGGCACCAGATTCCGTACTACCACTTCCCGTTGGACCCGAACGACAAACCGACCCAGGAGCGTCAGGTCTGGCAGGTGATCGAAGAGTCCGGCGCCGAACTGGTGATCCTTGCCCGTTACATGCAAGTCCTGTCGCCCGAGCTGTGCCGCAAACTCGACGGCAAGGCGATCAACATCCATCACTCCCTGCTGCCGGGTTTCAAGGGCGCCAAGCCTTATCACCAGGCCTACAACAAGGGCGTGAAACTGGTCGGCGCCACGGCGCACTACATCAACAACGACCTGGACGAAGGCCCGATCATCGCCCAGGGCGTAGAGGCCGTGGACCACAGTCATTACCCGGAAGATTTGATCGCCAAAGGGCGGGATATCGAAGGGCTGACCCTGGCCCGGGCGGTTGGTTATCACATTGAACGAAGAGTGTTTCTCAACGCGAACAGAACCGTTGTTCTTTAGATCGCCTTCGCGAGCAAGCCCGCTCCCACAGGGGGTTGCGCTTGGTCACAGATCTCAGTCACACCAAAGATCAACTGTGGGAGCGGGCTTGCTCGCGAAGAGGCCCTGACAAACAACGCAAAGACACACAGGCAATAACCCGAGCAATCAACGCGCCGCCGATCCATGGCGACGCGACCGCTACATAAAAACAACAGCGAGGTGAAAGCATGTCTGGCAATCGTGGTGTGGTGTATCTCGGCAATGGCAAAGTCGAAATACAGAAAATCGACTATCCAAAAATGCAGGACCCGCGCGGCAGGAAGATTAACCACGCTGTCATCCTGCGTGTGGTTTCCACCAACATCTGTGGTTCCGACCAGCACATGGTGCGTGGCCGTACTACCGCTCAAACCGGCCTGGTACTGGGCCACGAGATCACCGGTGAAGTGATCGAGAAGGGCAGCGACGTCGAAAACCTGCAAATCGGCGACCTGGTGTCGGTGCCGTTCAACGTCGCTTGCGGGCGCTGCCGTTCCTGCAAGGAAATGCACACCGGTGTTTGCCTGAGCGTCAACCCGGCGCGTCCGGGCGGTGCTTACGGTTATGTCGACATGGGCGACTGGACCGGTGGCCAGGCTGAATACGCGATGGTGCCGTATGCAGACTTCAACCTGCTGAAACTCCCGGATCGCGATCGCGCGATGGAAAAAATCCGCGACCTGACCTGCCTCTCCGACATCCTGCCGACCGGTTACCACGGCGCAGTGACGGCCGGCGTTGGCCCGGGCAGCACCGTGTACATCGCCGGTGCCGGTCCTGTCGGTCTGGCCGCCGCCGCTTCCGCTCGCCTGCTGGGCGCGGCCGTGGTGATCATCGGTGACGTCAACACCGTCCGCTTGGCGCATGCCAAGGCTCAGGGTTTCGAAATCGCCGACCTGTCCCTGGATACCCCGCTGCACGAACAAATCGCTGCACTGCTGGGCGAGCCAGAAGTGGATTGCGCCGTCGACGCCGTGGGCTTCGAAGCGCGCGGTCATGGCCATGACGGTGTTAAACACGAGGCTCCGGCCACCGTGCTCAACTCGCTGATGGGCGTGGTTCGGGTGGCCGGCAAAATCGGTATCCCAGGCTTGTACGTGACTGAAGATCCGGGTGCAGTCGACGCAGCCGCGAAGATGGGCAGCCTGAGCATCCGCTTCGGTCTGGGCTGGGCCAAATCCCACAGCTTCCACACTGGTCAGACGCCAGTCATGAAGTACAACCGCCAGCTGATGCAGGCGATCATGTGGGACCGTATCCATATTGCCGACATCGTTGGCGTGGAAGTCATCAGCCTGGATGACGCGCCGCGTGGTTATGGCGAGTTCGATGCGGGCGTGCCGAAGAAGTTTGTGATCGATCCGCACAAGTTGTTTAGTGCTGCGTAAGGCTTCAGGCAAAACAAAACGGCGACCCCAGGGTCGCCGTTTTTTATGGCTGGGAACGATCGTTAAAGGGCAGCCAACGCCCCTTGATACAACACCGGCCCAGTCGGTTGCCCCGTCGGCGAACCGCCCTTCGGTTCAAGACTGATCGCCAACGCAATCGGCTTGCCGATCAACGTCTTCTGCGCATCGCTCAACTCTACGCGCCCCTTGCCGTCAGCCGGAATCACCCCTAGTGAAATCGGTTTGCCATCCGCAGGAATCGCCCACAACTCCAGACTTCGCCCCGGATCAACCGCCGCCAGGGTCAGCGGCTCGACCTTCAGGTAGTTCTCGTGCGCTTCAACCTTCAGCGCAGGCTGCGCGTCGGCCGCCAGCAGCGTGGCGCTGTAACGCGCGCTGTCGCGGTTATAGATCACGCCCAACGTCACGGCGATCACCAGCGAACAAACCGCCGCCGTCACCCGCAACCAGTTCCAGAACGGACGTTTCTCTGGCACATGAAGCACTTGTGGTTCGATTCGCGCGGTGATGCCTTTCCACACGCGATCCGGCACCGGCTGCTCGGGCAAAGCTTCAGTCAGACTGGTGAGGCTTTCCTGCCATTGCGCCAATTCCGCGCGAAGTGCCGCGTCTTCCAGCAACAATTGTTCAAAACGCCGACGAGCGACAGAGGGCATCAAGCCAATGGCGTAATCGGCGGCGAGGGCGCG
Organism: Pseudomonas sp. ACM7; assembly: GCF_004136015.1. Taxonomy (NCBI): domain Bacteria; kingdom Pseudomonadati; phylum Pseudomonadota; class Gammaproteobacteria; order Pseudomonadales; family Pseudomonadaceae; genus Pseudomonas; species Pseudomonas sp. ACM7. Next base: position 3,217,342 of record NZ_CP024866.1, read on the forward strand.
GCGCAAGGTCGGGGTTTGATAGTTCATGATTCAAGGCACCTGCGCAGTCGCTCCATACCGCGGCGGATCCAGGATTTCACCGAGCCCAACGGCGCGGCCAGGTGTTCGGCGAGCTCAGAGCAGGACAACCCCTGAAAGTAAGCCACAGTGATCGATTGACGCTGCATGCCGTCGAGGCTTTCCAGGCACCGGTTCAAGGCGTTGGCCTCACGGGCACTGTTTAGTTGTTCGTGGGCCGATGGGCTTTCATCCACCAGCGCCTGTTCTTCAAGGTCGCTTAACGGCCGGTCGCGGTGTTTGCGCAACTGATCGATGGCCTGATGACGGGTGATGTTGATCATCCAGGTCAGAGGTGCCGACAGATGCGCCTCGTAGCGCGAGGCGTTGTTCCAGATGCGCACGAAGCTTTCCTGCAGCACTTCTTCAGCCAGGTCCGGCCGCCCCATGAAACGCAGCGCTACGCCATGCAGCCGAGGGCCGACGCTGCGGTAAAGCGTCTCGAAAGCGCGGCGGTCGCCCAGTGAACACTGGGCCAGAAGCTGCCTGAGCTGATCGGTGTCGGCGATGGGAATGGCAGTTCTCCAGGCAATCGAGGTGGGCTGCGTGAGGTGTCGGTTGCAGGCAGAGGTTAGTTCACGGTGCGCAGTTGTTCCATTCACGGGTGGCCACCTCGGAAAACCGACCCCGATGAATAGGGTCGGCGGCAGCCCTCAGCTTTTTGGCATCAGCACTTTGTCGATGACCTGAATCACGCCGTTGGACTGGTACACGTCATAGGTGGTGATGTCGGCGACGTCACCTTTTTCATCCTTGATCGTGATGTTGTGCGGGCCGTTCATCATCGCCCACAGCTTGCCCCCTGCGACGGTGGTCAGTTCGGCTTTGCCGCCACCGGCCTTGATTTTCTCGGCCAGGGTCATCATGTCGAGTTTCCCGGCGACCACGTGGTAGGTGAGGACGTGAGTCAGGGTCGCCTTGTTGGCGGGTTTGAGCAGGGTATCGACAGTGCCGGCCGGCAGGGCGGCGAAGGCCGAGTTGACCGGGGCGAACACGGTGAACGGGCCTTTGCCCTTGAGGGTATCCACCAGGCCAGCGGCTTTCACGGCGGCGACGAGGGTGGTGTGATCGGCGGAGTTCACCGCGTTATCGATGATGTCCTTGCTCGGCATCATGCTCTGGCCGCCGACGATGACCGCTTGGCTCGTGTCTGCCGCTTGCACGGTGTTCAAGGCGAATCCGCCGCCAAGGGCCAGGGTCAGCAGGCTGGCAATCAACGGCGTTTTGATCGAAGTGCGTTTCATGGTGATGATCCTCGTGAAGGGAATCGGCCAGGAGTGTCTGTCCGTGCTTGATATACGCGCGCGGGGCCAGACTGGATGCAGCGTCGGTAAGTTCTTTTTCGACTGTTCGTCAGGGGCTCGCCAAGGCTGGGAACAATCCCCTTGGATGCCAGTCCAACACACGATTTTTCGCCGCCCATCGCCGGGCGGTTTTCATGGCCCCTGAGGATGTCTGGATGAAGATTTCACGCGGTTTTGCACTGGCTTCGCTGATGTGTCTGGCGGCCAGTCCGGTCTTTGCTCAGTTCAGCCTGTTCGATGCGGCCAATGCCATCTCCGGCACGCAGGGCGATGACGCCGCCGCAGCTGCGCCGACTGCGCAGACGGCCGGTCTGCTGAGTGCGCTCAGCCAATTGAACGTGACGTCACAACAAGCCATTGGCGGTGCCGGGGCGATGCTTGGTCTGGCGAAGAATCAACTGAGTTCGACCGACTACTCGGAGTTGGCCAAAAGTGTGCCCGGAATCGACTTACTGTCCGGTGGCGGTGAACTGGGTGTCCTCAGCGGCTTGCTTGGCTCGTCCGGTAACGCAGCAGGTCTGGACAACGTCTTGAGCAACGTGAAGAACGCCAACGACCTGAACAGTGCCTTCAGCGCATTGGGCATGGACACCAGCATGATCGGCCTGTTTGCCCCCGTGCTTCTGCAATTTTTCGGTCAGCAGGGCGTCGGCGGGTCGCTGCTGACAAACCTGGGCGGGATCTGGGGCGCAGGCACCGGTACCTGATTCAGCGGCGCTCGGTGCGCAACGCGTCGATGCGCTGGTCCTTCTCGATCCAGAGCTGGTTGACCCAGTTCTTCCGCGCAGGACCAGTTTGAGCAAGGCGAACACCATCAGCGGCCCGAACAGGACCAAGGTGTTGAGCAACAGCAGCAGGGTAACGAAACAGCCGGTGAGCAGGCGGCGCATAAATAACTCTTGAAAGCCTTTGGGCGCGCATTGATAAGCAGCTTCGGACGGCAGGCCAAATCGGTGACGACGAATGTTTCACCTTTTAACCGCTATGCTTGAGGTCGGCTTTTGATCTTTGGTTTTGCAGGCGCCGAACGAATTCAAAGGCAACGGTCTAAAATTCCGCTGCCCACTCCCTCAAGGAAGCCCATTACGTGAAATCCCTCCTTGCACTGCTTTCCCTCGTGGCCCTGCCGGTCCTGGCTGCTGAGCCGACCCTGTACGGGCGCTACGAATACATCGCGCTGCCGGAAATCGGTGGCGAAGTCCTCAAGGCCAAGATGGACACCGGCGCCCTGACCGCGTCGCTCTCGGCCAAAGACATCGAAACCTTTACCCGTGACGGCGACGAGTGGGTGCGTTTCCGCCTCGCCACCAAAGGCGCGAGCAACAAGGTCTACGAACACAAGGTCGCGCGGATCAGCAAGATCAAGACCCGCTCCGAAGAAGACGAGGATGACAAGGAAGCCGTCGCACCCACCAAGCGTCCGGTGGTCGATCTGGAACTCTGCCTGGGCAACGTCAAGCGCACCGTGGAGGTCAACCTCACCGACCGCAGTAGCTTCAACTACCCTTTATTGATCGGTGCCAAAGCCTTGCGTGAGTTCGGCGCGGCGGTGAACCCGGCACGGCGCTTTACGGCGGACAAACCCGACTGCTGATTTCAAGTGGTCTCATTGACGTGACGTGAGCCTTGGGGCACCGTTCGCCCACTTAACTCCCGGGCTCGGACGCCATGCCTCATATCCTGATTGTCGAAGACGAAGCGGCGATTGCCGACACCCTGATTTTCGCCTTGCAGGGCGAGGGCTTCACCACCACCTGGCTGAGCCTTGGCGCGGCGGCACTGGAGCATCAGCGCCAGACCCCGGCCGACCTGATCATTCTGGACATTGGCCTGCCGGACATCAGCGGCTTCGAGACCTGCAAGCAATTGCGGCGTTTCAGCGATGTGCCGGTGATCTTCCTCAGTGCCCGGGATGCCGAAATCGATCGCGTCGTGGGCCTGGAAATCGGTGCCGACGATTACGTGGTCAAGCCGTTCAGCCCTCGCGAGGTGGCGGCACGGGTCCGGGCGATTCTCAAACGCATGGCGCCGCGAGTGACCGCCGCGGTGTCATCGGCGCTGTTTCGCATCGACAGCGAACGGGTGCAGATCAGCTACCGCGGTGAGCTTCTAACCCTGACCCGCCATGAATTCCGTCTGCTGCAATCCCTGCTGGACCAACCCGAGCGCGTCTTCAGCCGCGAGCAATTGCTCGATGCGCTGGGCGTCGCTGCCGATGCCGGGTACGAGCGCAGCATCGACAGCCACATCAAAAGCGTGCGCGCCAAACTGCGCCAGGTGAAAGCCGACGCGGAACCGATCCAGACCCATCGCGGCCTCGGTTACAGCTACAGCCCGGGGCGTAGCTGATGCCTCTGGGGATTCGGATTTTTCTGGTTTATGTGCTGTTTATCGGCCTGACCGGTTACTTCGTGTTGAACACCGTGATGGAAGAAATCCGTCCCGGCGTGCGCCAGTCCACCGAAGAAACGCTGGTCGACACCGCCAATCTCATGGCCGAAATCCTGCGCGACGACTTCAAGGCCGGCACCCTGAATCAGAACCGCTGGCCCGAACTGCTCAAGGCTTATGGCGAACGGCAACCGAAGGCAAGCATCTGGGGATTGCCGAAGAACCAGGTCAACCACCGGATCTACGTCACCGATGCCAAGGGCGTCGTGGTGCTGGACTCCAGCGGTGTGGCAGTGGGGCAGGATTACTCACGCTGGAACGACGTTTTACTGACCCTGCGAGGCGAATACGGCGCTCGTTCCAGCCGCAGCGATCCGGACGATCCGAACTCCTCGGTGATGCACGTCGGCGCGCCGATCCGCGACAACGGCCAGATCATCGGCGTGGTTACCGTGGCCAAACCCAATAGCTCGTTGCAGCCTTACGTTGATCGCACCGAACGGCGATTGCTCGCCTGGGGTGCCGGGTTGATCGTCCTCGGTTTGCTATTCGGCGCGTTGTTGTCCTGGTGGCTGAGCGCGGCGCTGCGGCGGCTGACTGCTTACGCTCAGGCAGTCAGTGAAGGCCGGCGGGTCGAGGTTCCGCACTACCGTGGCGGCGAGCTGGAACAACTGGCGACGGCGGTGGAGCAGATGCGTACGCAACTCGAAGGTAAAGCCTACGTCGAGCGTTACGTGCACACATTGACCCACGAACTGAAAAGCCCGCTGGCGGCGATTCGCGGTGCGGCGGAGTTGCTGCAAGGCGAGATGCCGCTGGCTCAGCAGCAGCGTTTTGTCAGCAACATCGACAGCGAAAGTGCGCGGATGCAGCAGTTGATCGAACGCCTGTTGAATCTGGCCCTCGTCGAGCAACGCCAAGGGCTGGAGGAGCAGGTGGCGGTGCCGCTGGCGAAGTTGGTAAATGAATTGCTGAGCGCTCAGGCGGCGCGCATTGAAGGCAGGCAGTTGCGCGTGGAACAAAGCATTGCAGCGGACCTGGTGCTGACCGGTGAACCGTTCCTGTTGCGTCAGGCGTTGGGCAATCTGCTGGAGAACGCTATGGATTTCACCCCGGCTCAGGGCTTGCTGCGATTCAGCGCCGAACGCATTGGGGAGCAGATCGAGTTCAGGTTGTTCAACCAGGCTGAGGCTATTCCCGACTATGCCTTGCCGCGACTGAGCGAGCGTTTCTATTCACTGCCGCGACCGGACAGCGGGCGCAAGAGTACGGGGTTGGGGCTCAACTTCGTTGAGGAAGTGATGAAGCTGCATGGCGGGGTGATGAGTATTGGTAACTTCGACGACGGCGTTGAAGTGACTTTGCGCCTGCCTTAAAACCGAGTCGCTTCCATCGTCGGAACGCCGCCCGGAGCAGGCTCGCTCCCACATTGGGCTTCGGTTGTGAATTACATCTGTGAACTCACCCAGATCCCTGTGGGAGCGAGCTTGCTCGCGAAGGGGCCGGCCCAGTCTCCACACACTCTCCACATTCCTCCCATAAATCCCCCACACACCCCCCCCAGACTCTCCCCATCCAAACAGGGAGAGTCCCATGAACCGCAGCCTGACCCTAAAACTCGGGGCAATTGCCCTTCTGATTCTGTTGTTGCTGATCCCGCTCCTGATGATTAACGGCGTGATCCAGGACCGCCAGCAACTGCGCGACGGTGTCCTCGAAGACATCGCCCGCAGTTCCAGCTACAGCCAGCAACTGAGCGGGCCGCTGATGGTGGTGCCGTATCGTAAAGTGGTGCGCACCTGGAAGCTCAACGAGAAAACCAACCAGCGTTACCAGGAAGTGGGTGAAGAACGCGGCCGTTTGTATTTCCTCCCGGAGCGCTTCGAACTCGACGGCCAGGTCCAGACGGAACTGCGTTCGCGGGGCATTTATGAGGCGCGACTGTTTCATGCGGACAACCGCATCAGCGGGCATTTTTCGGTCCCGGCTCAATTGGGTATCAAGGAGGATTTCGCCGATTACCAGTTCGATCAGCCATTTTTGGCGGTCGGGATCAGCGACATTCGCGGCATCGAGAATGCCCTGAAACTCGAGCTCAATGGCCAGACACTCGACTTCGTTCCCGGCAGTCAGGTGGGTTGGTTGGGGGAAGGCGTGCATGTCACCCTGCCGGCGCTCAACGCGAAGCAAGCCACGGAACTGGCCTTCGGTTTTGACCTGCGTTTGCAAGGCACTGGTCAGTTACAGATCCTCCCGGTAGGCAAGACCAGCAAGGTTTCGCTGGCCGCCAATTGGCCGCATCCGAGCTTCATTGGCAATTACCTGCCGGCCCAACGTGAAGTCAGCGATCAGGGCTTCACCGCCCATTGGCAGACCTCGTTTTTCTCGACCAACCTGCAAGAGGCCTTGAGCAGTTGCGTGTCCGGCGGCGGTTGCGAAGCCTACACCGGCCGTAGTTTCGGGGTGAGCTTCATCGACCCGGTGGATCAGTACCTGAAGAGCGATCGGGCCATCAAATATGCATTGCTGTTTATCGTCCTGACCTTCGCCGGTTTCTTCCTCTTCGAAGTGCTGAAAAGCCTGGCGGTACACCCGGTGCAATACGCGCTGGTGGGCGTGGCCCTGGCGTTTTTCTACCTGCTGTTGTTGTCACTGTCCGAGCACATCGGCTTTGCCCTGGCGTACCTGCTGTCGGCGGGCGGCTGTGTGTTGTTGATCGGTTTTTATGTCTGCCATGTGCTGCGCAGCGTGCGCCACGGCTTGAGTTTTTCGGCGGGATTGGCGGCGTTGTATGGCTTGCTTTATGGCTTGCTGAGCGCCGAGGATTACGCGTTGTTGATGGGTTCGCTGCTGTTGTTCGGATTGCTGGGCGTGTTCATGGTGCTGACCCGCAAGCTGGACTGGTATGGGGTTGGGCAGAAGTCGGCCAAGCCGCTGGCGTTTGATATCGGAGCGGTGGAATGAGCCGGTGGTTGGGGTTGCGTGAGGATCAGCGAGAAGGGGAATTACTGGCGACGCTGATATTCGGGTTATTTCCAGTCGATTCGGTGTGGTGCATTCGTCGGAACGCCGCCCGGAGCAAGCCCGCTCCCACAAGGGACCTCCAGTGAACACAAAATTCGTGCACACAACCGATCAACTGTGGGAGCGGGCTTGCTCGCGAAGAGGCCCGGACAACCAGTGAAAATCTAAACCTTGGGCATAGTCGCCAGCATCGACGCCCGCTGACTCACCTCAAAGTACCAGTTCGCCAGCTTCGGATTCGTCGTGCGCCATTCCATATCCGGATGGCGCAAATCCAGGTAGCCCAACGCACAGGCAACACTGATCGCCGCCACATCGAAATGACTGGTCAGCTCGGCAATCGCGTCCACTTCCAGCAATGCCAGGCCGCGACGAATCTTCTCGCGTTGGCCATCGAGCCACGCGTCCCAGTGTTTTTCCGGGGCACGCAGGGCGACTTCATAACGAATCAGCACCGCAGCGTCCATGATCCCGTCGGCCAGGGAGGCCAGGGTCAGGCGCCGCCAGCGGGCCGAGCCGTTACGCGGTATCAGCGGATTTCCGACGTGCTGGTGGTCGAGGTAATCGAGGATCACCCGGCTGTCATGGATGACATTGCCATCGGCCAGGCGCAGGGCCGGGATTTTACCGAGCGGGTTGTCTTCGTTGAGCGTCAGGTCCGGGCTGACCGGTGTGAGCACGCAGTCTTGCAGCGCCACGCGGTCCTGTTGACCTGTTTCGTGCAGGAGCACCATGACTTTGCGAACGAAGGGCGACAACGGGTTGTGGAACAGGGTCATGCTGGGGGCGGACATGGCAGCGTCTCGGAGTGGGACAGTGCTGGGCAGCATAGCGCGTTGGTCCGATAGCTCAAGATCGAAGTAAATGCCTAACCCCTGTGGGAGCGGCGGTGCGGCGATCCGACTTGCTCGCGAAGGCGGTGTATCAGTCAACATTGATGCTGGCTGACACACCGCCTTCGCGAGCAAGCCCGCTCCCACAGGTTTTTAGCGGCGTTGCAGCAGGCCGCGCAAGGCGAGGATTGCGGGAACGCCCAGGCCAAGCCAGCTCAGAGCGTCCCACACGCCATCCCCCAGTAACGCAGCAAACAAACCCGCCGCGCTGAGGAGGGCGATGACTGTAGGGGTGGAGAAGACCTTCCAGAAATTCGACTGCCGCGGCCTCATGCTGGGCTCTCCGCGTTCTCGAACACAGGTTTGGCAGCCTTGCGCCGCACCACCCACAGGTAAACCCCGCTACCGAGCACGATGATGGTCAGCCCATCCAGCGTCGCCCAGAGGATCTTCATCGGCAGGCCGCCGTAATCACCGAAGTGCAACGGTTGAGACATGCCCATGGCGTCCATGTACCACGGGCGTTCGGCCACGGCGGTGACTTGCAGGGTGCTGGCGTCGATCAGCACCGGTGTCAGCAGGTGCGAGGTCAGGTGAGTGCTGCCTTTCATGAACACCGCGTAATGGTGTTCGCTGGAGAAGCGTGTGCCGGGGAAGGCGATGAAGTCCGGCTGCATGCCCGGTGCGACTTCCTTGGCGATGTCGAGCAAGCGGGTCGCGGGCGCCAGTTGTGTCAGTGGCGGTGCGTCGCGGTACGGCGCGACCATCGCGCTCAGGCTGTCGTTGCGCCACGCGGCGATCAGCAGGTCGGCGCAGGCGCTGATGACGCCGGTGACACCGACCACCAAGGCCCAGGTCAGGGTTACCACGCCGATCAGGTTATGCAGATCGAGCCAGCGCAGACGGGTGGATTTGTCCTGGCGCACGGTGGCAAATGTCAAACGCCGCATGAACGGCAGGTACAGCACCGTCCCGGACACAATCGCCACCACGAACAGAAGGCCCATGAACGCCAGCAGCAACTTGCCCGGCAGACCGGCGAACATGTCCACATGCAGGCGCAACATGATCATCATGAAGCCGCCATTGGCCGACGGCATCTCCAGCGCTTCGCCGGTGCGGGCGTCGAGCATGAAGGTGTGAGACGAATTCGGTTCAGTGCCGGCGGTGGCCGCCATGATCGTAATCGCGGCGTTGGGCTCTTCTTCGTCAAAGCCGAAATACTGCAAGACCTCGCCGGGACGATGCTTTTCAGCCGCCTGCACCAACTGCTGCAAATTCAGCTGCGGGGTGTCCGCCGGCATCGCCTTCAATTCAGCGGCATCGCCCAGCAAGTGGTCGATCTCGTGATGGAAGATCAATGGTAGACCTGTCAGCGCGAGCATCAGCAGGAACACGGTGCAGATCAGGCTGGTCCAGGTGTGGACGAAGGACCAGCGGCGAATTGTTTTGCTTTTCATTTCATAGCCTTCAGAAATACCAAAGCCGTCCATGTCGGACGGCTCGGGTCTTGGGCGTGTCAGGTCAGGCCATTACCACTTGTAAGTGGCACTGGCGACGACGCTGCGTTGGTCGCCGTAGTAGCAGTAGAAGCTGTCGCACGTGGAGATGTAGTCCTTGTCGAACAGGTTGGTGGCGTTCAGTGCCAGGGAGGCGCCTTTGAGGCTGTTGTCCAGACGGCCCAGGTCGTAATGAACCGCGGCGTCGAACACGGTGTAGGCGTCAGCCTTGCCGAGCGAGGTATTGCCCTGGTCGCCGTAGGTATTGCCGGTGTAGCGAGCGCCGGCGCCGATGCCGAAACCGTCCAGCACACCGTTGTGCCAGGTGTAATCGGCCCACAGCGAAGCCTGTTGGTTGGGCATCAGTTGCAGACGATTGCCTTTAAAGTTGCCTTTCTGCACTTCGGATTTGGCCAGGGTGTATGCGGCGATGACCTTGAGGTTCTCGGTCACGTCGGAGACGGCTTCCAGTTCCAGGCCTTTGACTTTTACTTCACCGGTCTGGCTGGTGATCGAAACGCCGTTCGAGTTGGTCGTGGTGACGGAGACGTTTTTCTGGGTCAGGTCGTAGACCGCAGCGGTCAGCAGGGTGCTGCTGCCAGGAGGTTGGTACTTGATGCCCAGTTCCCACTGTTTGCCTTCAGTCGGTTTGAACGAATCGGTCGGCGATGCCGTGGCGTTGCTGGTCGGCTGGAACGACTCGGCGTAGGACAGATAAGGCACGAAGCCCGAGTCGAACACGTAGCTGATCGCCGCGTTGCCGCTGAAGTTCTTGTTCCGTTCGGTGTTGGTGGCATCGCCCTTGTTGAAGAACTTGGTGCTGGTGTGAACCCAGTCTTCACGACCACCCAACGTCAGACGCCATTGGTCGAGGGCCATTTGGTCCTGAACGTACAGGCCGGTCTGGTAGGTCTTCAGGTTGTAGTCGTAAAACGCCGCCGAACGCGGCGGACGAACGATGGGTTGGCCATAGATCGGGTTGTTGACGTTGGTGGTCAGACCGTCGCCGAAGATCGAGGTGTAGTGGGTGTTGGTGCGCTGGTGATCGAGGCCGATCAACAGGGTGTGACGGATGTCGCCGGTCGCGAAGTCGCCCTGGAAATTGTTGTCCACGGCGAACTGGCTGATGTCCTCGTCGACACTGGTGCTCGAGCGGCCAACGTTGCCGTCGGCATCGACCTGGGTGAACGGGTAGGCGCCGGGGGTGAGGGCCTGGAAGGACAGGTCCGATTTGGTGTAGCGCAGGTTCTGCTTGAACTGCCAGACATCATTCAAGCGATGTTCAAAGGCGTAGCCCAGTGCGTAATAGGTGCGGTCGTAGAATTCCCAGTCCGGGTCGCCGAGGTTCTTGTGATGGGAAATCTTGCCGAGCGGCGAGTGGATCTTGGTGCCCTGCACAGGCAGGAACTGGCTGGTGATGCCGGTATCGTCACGAGTGAACTGGGTGAGCAAGGTGAACTTGGTGTCTTCGTCGATGTTCCAGGTCAGGCTCGGCGCGATGTTGTAGCGCTTGTTGTCGACGTGGTCGATCTGCGTGCCGCTGTCGCGCACCACACCGCTCAAACCGTAGAGGAACTGGCCTTCGTCATCGATCTTGCCGGTGCTGGCGAAGTTGATCTGGCGATGGTTATCACTGCCGTATTGCACTTGGATTTCATTGCTCGACTCGGCGCTGGGGCGACGGCTGACCATGTCCAGCAAGCCGCCTGGCGGGGTCTGGCCGTAAACCGATGAGGCCGGGCCGCGCAGCAGGGCGAGGCGGTCGAGGTTCCAGGTTTCCTGTTTCGGGTTGGCGTACACGCCTTTTGGCAGTGGCAGGCCATCGAGGAATTGCGTCGGTTCGAAACCGCGCACACGCAACCAGTCGGCACGGGTGTCGCTGCCGTAACTGCTGGCGACGATGCCGGGCATGTAGCGCACCGCGTCATCGAGGCTGTGCACATTGCGGTCGTCCATTTGCTCGCGGGTGGCGATCGAAATCGAGCGCGGTGCTTCGACCAGTGCGGTATTGGTTTTGGTGCCGGCGGCGGTGCGGGTCGCCAGGTAACCTTGCACCGGTCCCCAGGCACTTTCGGTGTTTTCCACGCCAATGACGGCGGTTTCCGGCAGGGCCATCACGCCCTCAGGCACGGTCACCAGGCTATAAGTGCCGGCGCTGCTCTGTTCCAGTTGCAGACCGGTGCCGCGCAAGGCTTCGCGCAGGGCGCCGGCTGCGTCGAATTGGCCTTTGACCGGCGCCGAGGTCTTGCCCGCCGCCAGTGACGGATTCAACGACAGCGCCAAGCCGGCCTGGCTGGCGATCTGGTTCAGGGTGCTGGCCAATGGCGCGGCCGGCAGGTTGTAGGCGCGAACGCTGGATGCCTGTTCAGCGGCGATCAGCTGACTGCTGGCCAGAGGGGCACAAAGGGCAATCGCAATCGCCAGCAAACTGGGGCGCAACAAGGTGTCTAGCGAACGGGACATACAGCGGCTCCTGAATGGAAATATTTCTCAATTGCCTAGGTGCCGAACGAGAATTCAAAAGTGATAGGGCTAATTGGAAATAATTTCGATTCAGTGATTGCCCGCCTTTGTAGGAGCCGTGTAGGAGCTGTCGAGTGAAACGAGGCTGCGATCTTTTGACTTTGTTTTTTTAGGAGCAGATCAAAAGATCGCAGCCTCGTTTCACTCGACAGCTCCTACGGATTTGGCTTCAGCCTTCGCCACCGTCACCCACCACGGCGTGTGCTGTTCGATCTGCACCGGCAGGGTCGGCAGCAGGGCGCTCAGGGCCAGATCAGTGTCGTGCAGCGGGAAGCTGCCGGTGATGCGCAGGTCGGCGATTTCTGGCGCAACGCCAAGATGCCCGCGTCGATAACGACCGAGTTCATGGACCAGGTCTTCCAGCCGTGTGTTGTCCACCACCAGCATGCCGCGGGTCCAGGCATCGGCGCCGAGGTTGAGCGCGACGATCGGCCCCAGGCCATTGCTGCGCATCAGGACTTGTTGGCCTTCACGCAGAATCTGCTCTTCAGGACTCGACTCGGGATGGGCGGCCACCGCCGATTTCAGCACGCTCAGGCGCGTACCTTCTTCTTCACGCTTGACCAGGAACCTTGTCCCCAGTGCACGCATGCTGCCTTCGCGGGTTTCGACGATAAACGGCCGGGCATCGCCATGGCCGGTTTCGACGAGGATTTCCCCTTCCTGGAGGATGATCAGCCGTTGTTTTTCATCGAAACGCACATCCACGGCACTGTGGGTGTTGAGGTTGATCAGCGTGCCGTCGGTCAGGCGCAGGGTGCGTTGCTCACCGGTGGCAGTGCGCTGGTCGGCCAGCCAATAGTCAATCGGCAGATAACGATCACCGGCGAACAACGCCAACCCGATCACCGCGACGATACTGGCCACGCCGCTGCCGAGTTTGCGCACACGCCGGCGAATGCTTTCGCGCGATTGCAGTAAAGCAGTGCGAGCCGGGCCGCTGGCAACGCTGAAGCGCTGGTCGAGCATGCCCAGTTGGCGCCAGGCCCGCGCATGTTCTTCGTGGGCGGCGTGCCACTTGGCGAACTCTTCGCGCTCCACCGGGTTGCCGGAGTCCAGGGACAACTGCCAGGCAATCGCAGCATCCAGCACTTGCGCCGAGACGGGTTTGGAGCTGACTGGACTCATACCGGCTCCCCGTACAACGCGATGTAGCACTGACGAATGCCTTGGGCCAGGTACTGACGCACCCGCGGCACTGACACGCCCAGGCGCTCGGCGATTTCGGCGTGGCCGAGGCCGTCGAGACGGTTATAGAGAAACGCCGCCCGGGCTTTGCTTGAGAGCTTGCCGAGCAGGCGGTCGATGGCTTTGAGGTCTTCGAGGATCAGTTGCTGCTCCTCCACCGACGGCTGTACACCTGCGGGGATCAGCATCAGTTCGGTGAGGTAGGCCTGTTCCAGCGCGGCGCGGCGGAAATAGTCGAACAGCAGACCCTTGGCAATCGCCACCAGAAACGCTCGCGGTTCGCGCGGCTCCTTCAGTTCTTCACGACCCAGCAAACGCACGAAAGTGTCCTGACTCAGGTCTTCGGCCCGTTGCGGGCAGGCCACATTGCGTCGCAGCCAGGCCAATAGCCAACCGCGATGGTCGCGATACAACGCACCAACGAGCTCACTTTGAGGGCTTTGGACTGACGACACGCAGCATCACCGATTGGGAAGTGTTAACTAACGAGAATTGTTCGCGATTGTGGCAGAGGCGGGGGAGGTAAGCAATTGGCGCTGGTCGGGTGGCCGCCAACGTCGGTGTGTTGGCGCAAAACCCTGTAGGAGCTGCCGAAGGCTGCGATCTTTTGACTTTGACTTTGGATTTTAAGATCAAAAGATCGCAGCCTTCGGCAGCTCCTACAAAGAATTGCGGTGGCTGTTAGAAAGAAGGCGCTCGCTGCCGCCGCTTCCACTGACTCAACCGCTGCTGCAAATTCAACGGGCTATGAATCTGCATCTGCCGCGCCCGGCTGAACAGAATCAACGCCAGCTCAGCGGTGGCCAACGCATCGGCACTGGCATTGTGGCGCTCGAACACTTCCAGTTTGAACCAGTCGATCCACTGATCCAGCCCGGCATCGCGAATGTGCGCCTGAGGGCAAAGCAGCGGCGCGATATCGGCCACATCCAGAAACGGATGCTGCAACTTGTAGCCCAGATGATCTTTCAAGGCGCGCCCGAGCATGTGCTGATCGAATGGCGCGTGAAACGCCAGCACAGGGCTGTCGCCGACGAACTCCATGAATTCGACCAAGGCCTGAGCAGGGTCGCTGCCCGCGGCAATTGCACTCGGCCCCAGGCCGTGGATCAACACGCTGGGCGCCAACTTCATGTCGGTGCATTGCAACGTGCGTTCGAACTGCTGGCTGAAATCGATCGCCCCGTCTTCGATTACTACCGCACCGATGGACAACACCCGATCCCTGTTCAGGTTCAATCCGGTGGTTTCCAGGTCGAGCATTACCCAGCGCTGTTCGCGCAGGCTGCATTCGCTGAGTTCTGCGGCCGAGGGCAAGCGTTGCAGACGTTGTTGAAGTTCGCCGGGAAGGCTGGGACCTGCCGGGCGCAGCCATGAAAACAGGCTCATAACTGATACCGCAGGGCCAGGCTGCTTTGCAGGCGTTGTGCCTGGCGCAGGGATTCACGCAGGATCCGTCGATCCAGATGATTGAGGCTGTCTGGATCGACCCGGTTGGAGTAGGGCAAGTTCTCCCGAGTTTGTAGCTGATGTTGCTGCATGCGGGCTTGCTGGATGAAGTGATAGGCCTCTTCGTACGCGGCACCGTCCAGCCGTTCGATGACTTCTTTGTCCACCAATTGGCGAAAGCGCTCCAGCGTGTTGTTCGCCTCGACCCCATGGGCCAACGCGAGCAGTCGGGCACCGTCGACAAACGGCGTCAGCCCCTGGACCTTCAAATCCAGGGTGGCTTTCTCGCCATTCTTGCGAGCCAGTACGAACTCACGGAAACGTCCTACGGGCGGACGGTTGCGCAGGGCGTTCTCGGCCATCATCCGTTGGAACAGTCGGTTGTCATTCACCTGATCGAGAATGCCCTGACGCAGCTGCTCGCAGCCTTGCTCGTCGCCCCAGACCACCCGCAAGTCGAAATAAATGCTCGAACCCAACAGGTTCTCCGGCGTGGCCTCGCGGATAAACGCGGCAAAACGTCGTGACCACTCGGCCCGGGACAGACACAGCTCCGGGTTGCCGGCCATGATGTTGCCCTTGCACAGGGTGAAACCGCAGAGCGCCAGGCTCTGGTTGATCTGCTGGGCGATGGGCAGCAATTTGCCGCGAATCTCGGCGGCGTGGGCCGCGTCCCGGGCTTCGAACAGAATGCCGTTGTCCTGATCGGTGTGCAGCGTCTGCTCGCGACGGCCTTCGCTACCGAAGCACAGCCAACTGAACGGAATACCGGGGTCACCTTTCTCGGCGAGGGTCAGTTCGATCACCCGGCACACGGTGTGGTCGTTGAGCAGGGTGATGATGTGCGTGATCTGGGTTGAAGAAGCTCCGTGGGCCAGCATGCGCTCCACCAGTTGGCCGATCTCGCCGCGCATGGCGACTAGATTTTCCACCTTCTGGGCGCTGCGAATGGTCCGCGCCAGGTGCACCAGATCGACCCGCTGCAGGGAAAACAGGTCACGTTCAGAGACCACGCCGCACAGGCGATGATCCTTGACCAGGCAGACGTGGGCGATGTGCCGCTCGGTCATGGCAATCGCCGCATCGAAGGCGCTGTGGTCCGGCGACAGGTAAAACGGCGCCTGGGTCATGTGGCGCTCGATGGCTTCGTTGAAATCGTTAGTGCCATCGGCTACCACATGGCGCAAGTCACGCAGGGTGAAAATCCCCAGCGGCGCTTTATGTTCGTCGACCACCACAATGCTGCCGACCTGCTGCTCATGCATCAGGGTCACTGCTTCACGCAGTGGCGTGGCCGGGCTGCAGGTGACAGGGTGGCGCATGGCCAATTCGCCCAGTCGGGTATTGAGCGAGTATTGGGTGCCGAGGGTTTCCACGGCTTTTTGTTGGACTTGCTGATTGACCTGATCCAGCAGGCTGCTCACGCCACGTAGGGAAAAGTCGCGAAACGCGTTGGAAAGCGCGAACAGTTTGATGAACGCCAGCTTGTTCAGCTGTAGGCAAAAGGTGTCTTCGGCCGCGAGGTGTTCGGTGCGGGTTGCACGCTCCCCCAGCAGCGCGGCGAGGGGGAAACACTCGCCGGTGGTGATTTCGAAGGTGGTTTCGGTCCCACCCTTAGCCGTGTGGGGACGCTCACCCACGACCCGGCCTTGCTTGACGATGTAGAAATGCTCAACCGGGCCGTCGGCGGGCTTGATGATGCTCTCGCCGGGCGCATAAAAACGCAGCTGACACTGCTCGACCAGGTACGCCAGGTGGGCGTGTTCCATTTGATTGAAGGGCGGGAAGCGCTGAAGGAATTGCAAAGTGCCCTGGATGTTCTGCAACACCGCGGTTTTCCCTGCCTGTGTGAAGGCGTCCGCTTTACTCATAACCATTACCGCAGTCTTTTTTGAATTGTTGTTGTCGGATGACTCAGCCATGGTCGGCCCCTGCGCGCAGGGTGCCCATTGGACGTAAGTCTAGGTAGGCAGTGAAGCTGGCGGCATTTGGGAAATGTCTGACGCAACTGTGGGAAAAACCTCCTGCATTGGCTATAGGAAAACTTTCCGACGAAGTGCACATTGAAGGTCTGCTTAGCGATGTCTGACGGATGAGCTAGGGAATAGAAATGAAAACGTAGAGTAAGCCATGTCCGACCACGATATTTTGAGCGACGCCGAGCGCGAGGCGCTGAGTGCCGTCATGCAGGAACCTGACCTGCCGCCGCAGCGGGTGCTGATCGTCGACGACGATAAAGACGCGCGCGAGTTGCTGTCGGAGATTCTGGCGCTGGACGGGGTGCGCTGCATGACTGCCGCCAGTGGCGAAACTGCACTCAAGATGTTGGAGACGATGCCATCGATTGGCCTGGTGATTACCGATCTGCGGATGGGGAATGTCGATGGCCTGGACCTGATTCGTCAGGTTCGTGAGTCGGTTCGGGCGGCATTGCCGATTATCATCGTGTCCGGTGACGCTGACGTAAAAGATGCGATCGCCGCGATGCATTTGAGCGTAGTCGACTTCCTGCTCAAGCCTGTCGATACCGGCAAGCTGTTGGCGCTGGTCAAGCATGAGTTGGGAATGGATGTGTAAATTGTTAAAGGATCAAAAGATCGCAGCCTTCGGCAGCTCCATGGGATTGCGTACATCTGTAGGAGCTGCCGAAGGCTGCGATTTTTTGACTTTGCTTTAAACAGAAAGGCCCTGATCTTTCGATCAGGGCCTTTTTTTGTCCGGTGTCAGCGATTAGTTACAGGCCATTGGCAGCCTTGAACTCGCGGCGACGACGGTGCAGAACCGGCTCGGTGTAGCCGTTCGGCTGTTTGGTGCCTTCGACCACCAGTTCGACCGCCGCCTGAAAGGCGATGTTGCTGTCGAAGTTCGGTGCCAGTGGACGATACAGCGGGTCATTGGCGTTCTGACGGTCAACCACTGGCGCCATGCGCTTGAGGCTTTCCATGACCTGATCTTCGGTGACGATGCCGTGACGCAGCCAGTTGGCGATGTGCTGGCTGGAAATCCGCAGCGTCGCACGGTCTTCCATCAGGCCGACGTCGTTGATGTCCGGCACTTTCGAGCAACCGACGCCTTGGTCGATCCAGCGCACCACATAACCGAGAATGCCCTGGGCGTTGTTGTCCAGTTCGTTCTTGATCTGTTCTGCAGTCCAGTCTGGATTGACGGCCAGAGGGATGGTCAGGATGTCATCCACCGAAGCGCGTGCACGTTTGGCCAGTTCGGCCTGACGGGCGAACACATCGACCTTGTGGTAATGCAACGCATGCAGCGCAGCAGCGGTCGGCGATGGAACCCAGGCAGTATTGGCACCGGCCATCGGGTGAGCGATTTTCTGTTCGAGCATCGCTGCCATCAGGTCCGGCATGGCCCACATGCCTTTACCGATCTGGGCGCGGCCTTGCAGGCCGGTGCTCAAACCGATATCGACGTTCCAGTTCTCGTAGGCGCCGATCCACTTCTCAGCCTTCATGTCCGCCTTGCGCACCATCGGGCCGGCTTCCATGGAGGTGTGGATTTCATCACCGGTACGGTCTAGGAAACCGGTGTTGATGAACACTACACGCTCGCTGGCAGCCTTGATGCAGGCCTTGAGGTTGACCGTGGTGCGGCGTTCCTCGTCCATGATCCCGACTTTCAGCGTGTTGCGCGGCAGACCGAGTACTTCTTCGATGCGACCGAACAGCTCGTTGGTGAACGCCGCTTCTTCCGGGCCGTGCATCTTCGGCTTCACGATGTAGACCGAGCCAGTGCGGCTGTTCTTGCGCGAGTTGTTGCCGTTGAGGCTGTGGATGGCCGCGAGGCTGGTGACCAGACCGTCGAGGATGCCTTCCGGCACTTCGTTACCCTCTTTATCGAGGATCGCGTCGATGGTCATCAGGTGACCGACGTTACGCACGAACAACAGCGAGCGACCGTGCAGGCTCAATTCGCTGCCATCGAGGGCGGTGTAGGTGCGGTCGGCGTTCATGGTGCGGGTAAAAGTCTGACCGCCCTTGGAGACTTCTTCCGACAGATTGCCCTTCATCAGGCCGAGCCAGTTGCGGTAGATCACCACTTTGTCATCAGCATCGACGGCGGCGACGGAGTCTTCGCAGTCCATGATGGTGGTCAGCGCGGCTTCCATCAGGATGTCTTTGAGGCCGGCAGCATCGGTCTGGCCGACCGGGGTGCTGGCATCGACTTGGATTTCGAAGTGCAGGCCGTTGTTTTTCAGCAGGGTCGCGGTCGGTGCGGCTGCATCGCCGTGGAAACCGATCAGCTGTGCATCGTTGCGCAGGCCGGTATTGCTGCCGCCTTTAAGGGCGACTACCAGTTTGCCGTCAACGATCTTGTAGCCGGTGGAATCGACGTGAGTGCCGGCAGCCAATGGCGCCGCTTCGTCGAGGAAGGCACGGGCGAAGGCGATGACCTTGTCGCCGCGAACCTTGTTGTAGCCTTTGCCTTTTTCCGCGCCGCCAGCTTCGCTGATGGCGTCGGTGCCGTAGAGCGCGTCATACAGCGAACCCCAACGGGCGTTCGAGGCATTGAGCGCGAAACGGGCGTTCATCACCGGAACCACAAGCTGTGGACCGGCCATGCGGGCGATTTCGTCATCGACGTTTTGCGTCGTTGCCTGGAAATCGGCCGCTTCTGGCAGCAGATAACCGATGTCTTGCAAGAAGGCTTTATAAGCCACGGCGTCGTGTGGTTGACCGGCACGGGATTGGTGCCAGCCGTCGATACGAGCCTGGAAATCATCGCGTTTGGCGAGTAGGGCTTTGTTCTTCGGCGCCAGGTCATGAATGACCTTGTCGGCACCGGCCCAGAACTTATCGGCGGTGAGGCCGGTACCGGGAATGGCTTCGTTGTTCACGAAGTCGAACAGGACTTTGGCGACCTGCAGGCCACCGACTTGAACGTGTTCAGTCATTGCTTGCCTCACTCTGCTCAGCTATTTCGCTTTTCAGCTCTTCAATTTAACAATGAAGCCTCTGGCTATTTAAACCACAAACCCCTTCCACCAGTACATGCCATTTCGGGCGGCTGGGATGGAACCGATCAACGGCTTTGAGGCCTTGCTGATAGGGCTTTCAGGGCTGCGACTGTGCCTGTGGCAAACATCGATCCAACGTTATGTAGTGCGCGCTGCGGCATACTACATGATGAATTGCGCTTGTGAAAATTAGACTAATTACGTCGTACTGCGACCCCATGACGCATTGCGGTCACGTCGGGGAACGGGATGTTCTCAAAAAACTATTGGATTGTTCCAGTTAAATATAAAAACTTGTACACATAATCTTCATTGCGCTGCTATGGGGCTTTGGTTTTCTGAGACGCCGAGACGATTCCGGTCCCTTGCCTATACTTGGTCTTCTATAACAAAAGTCATGACAAGAGGGCTGCGCCATGGACCACCTCGTACTCACTGTTTTCGCTCCGGACAAGCCAGGGCAGGTCGAGCGCATTGCCCAATGCATCGCCGAGCATGGCGGCAACTGGCTGGAGAGCCGCATGTCACGCATGGCCGGGCAGTTCGCCGGGATTCTTCGTGTGGGCGTGCCGGCCGAGGCCTACGACGAATTGGTCGATGCCCTACAGGCGTTGTCCGCCCATGGCATTCGCGTGCTGATTGCCGAAAGCGGCATCGAGCAATCCTGCACCTGGAAACCGATAGCCATGGAATTGGTGGGCAATGACCGCCCGGGGATCGTACGCGACATCACGCGTCTGCTGAGTGAGCAGGGGGTGAACCTGGAGCGTCTGGTGACCGAAGTACGTCCGGCGCCGATGAGCAGCGAGCCTTTGTTTCACGCGGAAGCAATTCTGGCAGTGCCGCTGACGTTGTCCCTGGACGTGCTGCAATCGCGGCTGGAAACCCTGGCGGATGATTTGATGGTCGAATTGGTGCTGCGCAGTGAACCCTGAGCAGGTTATCCAAGTTATACGTGCACCTGCCTGTGGATAACCTGTAGAGACAGCCCGCCAGGCCACGTCGTTCGGGGTTCTTCAGGATTTGATCAAAAAATCAGCAGTTTCAGGGACTTGCGCACAAACGCCGGGGATCACGTTGTGGATAACCTTGGGAAGGATTGATGCAGGCCACGGTAGCCGTAGCCTGCAGAGGTTTGTGCGTTTTTTGATCAGCTGCGGCGACGCAGACTTATCCACGCGTCGATGCTGTAAACCGCCAGGCCCGCCCAGATAAAGATGAACGCTACCAGTGTGCTCGACGACAAATGTTCGCCAAACAGCAGAACGGCCTGCAACAGCACCAGCGTTGGCGCCAGGTACTGGAGGAATCCCAGCGTGGTGTAGGGCAAATGCCGTGCAGCGGCGTTGAAACACACCAGCGGCACCAGCGTCACCGGACCGGCGGCCACCAGCCACCAGGCTTCGGATGTGGTCCAGAACTCGGGCTGAGCGCTTGTGGCCGTCTGATTGAAAAGCAGCCAGGCAATGGCAATCGGCACCAGCATCCAGGTTTCCACCACCAGACCCGGCAGCGCCTTGACCGGTGCCTGCTTACGGATCAGTCCGTAGAAACCGAAGGTCAGCGCCAACACCAATGACACCCACGGCAGACTGCCGACTTGCCAGACCTGTTGCGCGACGCCGACCGCCGCCAGGCCAACCGCCAGCCATTGCATGCGCCGTAGCCGTTCGCCAAGGATCAGCATGCCCAACAGCACGTTCACCAGCGGGTTGATGTAGTAACCGAGACTGGCTTCGAGCATGCGCCCGTTGTTCACCGACCAAACGTAGGTCAGCCAGTTGGCTGCGATCAGCGTGCCGCTCAGGGCCAGGATCGCCAGGCGTTTCGGGTTGTCACGCAACTCGCGCCACCAGCCCGGATGTTTCCACACCATCAGCAGCAAGGCGCCGAACAGCGCGGACCAGAGCACTCGGTGGATGATGATCTCCACGGCGGGCACGCTGGCGATGGCTTTGAAGTAGAGCGGGAAAAGTCCCCAGATGATGTAGGCACTCAGGCCCAGGATGTACCCGCGACGCGGGTTGGCGGCTTGCATGCAGAATCCTTGCTTAGGCAGCTAACAAAGAGGGGATTGTAAGGAGATTTGCAGGAATGGTCGCGGACCAATGTGGGAGCAACTGTCATGGTTGTTTTTATTTTGGAGCTTTTTCAAAAGACAACCGGGTTCCCACAGTTTCAACCCGTGTGATTCTCTACAACCGCAGCCTGTTTAGGCTGCGCGTTCTTTCCATTCAGCTTTGTCTCGGATCATGGCGTTCAAGCGGACCAACAGCACTCGCATGCAGGCAATAAGCGCTACCTTTGCGCATTTGCCCTTCAGGCGCAGTGCTTCATACCGAGCCTTAAACTCAGGTTGCCGCTGGATCACCACCCAACACGCCATGTACATGGCACGACGCGCAGCGAACCTGCCGCCGCTAATGTGGCGCGGACCTTCATGTTGGCCACTNTCGTCGTTGTAAGGGGCTATGCCTGCCAGTGCTGCAATCTCATGCCGGCCAACCTCTCCCAGTTCAGGCAGATAAGCCATTAAGCTAGCCGCCGTCACGAGACCGATTCCTTTAACTGCGCACAAACGGGCAGCTTTATCACGGTNCAGGTCTTTAGCACTTTGACGGATCAGCTTTTCTATCGACTTTATGGCTTGGCCTAAATAGTCGATGTGGCTCTGCAACAAGGGTTTAACCAAGTCCGNAGAGGCAGTTTTGATGCGTCGCACATCGTCACTTTGCTGCTGAACAAAGTTTTCGCGCTGCTGTACCAGGGCACGTAAGTTAGCCTGTTCAGAGCTTATGACTCGGCTATCGGAGTCCTTTATGACCGCTGCAAACTCGGCAAGAAGCCGTGCATCTATCGGGTCGGTTTTGGCGCGATAGCCCATCGCTTTGGCAAAGTCCTTGGCCCGGCGAGGATTGATCCGCAAGACTTCGAAGCCCGCGGNTTGAAGCGCTTTCATGGCTTCTCGCTCGTAACCACCGGTGGCTTCCAGCAATACACGANGGACGCTGTAGAGCTTTAGNCAAACAATCAGNGCAACGAAACCACCGGCAGTGTTGGGGTGNCTTGCGCCAACGTCTTGCGGGTTGATCCGGATTTCAAGATTGTCTTTGGAAACATCGATGCCTGCGCAGGAAAACATAACCAAATCCTCTTACACTCAAAGGTGAGAGCACTCTGGCTGGGCACCACGCTTGTACTGTTCGAGGTAGGCTCGTTCAACTGTCCGGGCTCAATAACCAGAGTAGAGAGGTGAATGGCAGCATGAGCTCCCACACGTGCTTCAGGCACTCCGGGCATTCAGCTTGCCACTCACCGCTCTCATCCTCATCCTAATCCCTGCGCAAGACACAAGCGGGCTTGTTCGCGAAAGCGGTTGAACATTCAACATTGATGTCGACTGCCAGACCGCCTTCGCGAGCAAGCCCGCTCCCACAGGGGATCTGTGTTCGTCAGAAGAGCTTCAATGGCTCTTCGTTGAGCGCGGCCAACTGTTCACGCAACGCCAACACTTGGTCGCCCCAATACCGCTCCGTACCGAACCACGGAAAACTGTGCGGGAACGCCGGGTCGTCCCAGCGGCGGGCGAGCCAGGCGCTGTAGTGCATCAGGCGCAAGGCGCGCAGCGGTTCGATCAACGCCAGTTCCCGCGGATCGAAGTCGTGGAACTCGCTGTAGCCGTCCATCAATTCCGACAACTGACCCAGACATTCCTGACGATCACCCGCCAGCATCATCCAGATGTCCTGCACCGCCGGGCCCATGCGGCAGTCGTCCAGGTCGACGATGTGGAACATCTCGTCGCGGCACATCATGTTGCCGGGATGGCAGTCGCCGTGCATGCGGATGTTCTTGTGCGGCGTAACGTTGTAGACCTCTTCCACACGCTTGAGCAGGTCGCGGGCCACGGACTCGTAGGCCGGCAGCAGGCTTTTGGGTACGAAATTGCCTTCGAGCAATGTCGTCAGCGAGTCATGACCGAAGTTCTTCACGCCCAGCGCTTCACGGTGTTCGAACGGTTTTGTAGTGCCGACGGCGTGCAGGCGACCGAGCAGTTGCCCCAGGCGATACAGCTGATCGAGATTGCCCGGCTCCGGCGCACGGCCGCCACGGCGGGGGAACAGGGTGAAGCGGAAACCGTTGTGTTCGTGCAGGCTGGCACCGTTGTGAATCATCGGCGCGACCACCGGCACGTCGCACTCGGCGAGTTCGAAGGTGAATTGGTGCTCTTCGAGAATTGCTTCGTTGGTCCAGCGCTGCGGACGGTAGAACTTGGCGATCAGCGGTTCGGAGTCTTCGATACCGACCTGATAGACACGGTTCTCGTAGCTGTTGAGCGCCAGAATGCGCGCGTCGCTGAGAAAGCCGATGCTTTCGACGGCATCGAGCACGAGGTCTGGGGTGAGGGTTGCAAACGGGTGGGCCATGCTGACTCCTGCGCGCGGCAGGCTGCCGCGTCCGGCCAAGCATGGTAGCGCAGACGGGGCTTCTTTAGGGGGTGGGCTTGAGGTAAGTGTTGTCTGGGCTGACGCATTCGCGAGCAAGCCCGCTCCCACATTTAACCGAGTTCTCCCAGAAGAATACGGTCGAATGTGGGAGCGGGCTTGCTCGCGAAGAGGCCCGATCAGGCGCCGACGACCCCGCCATCTTCACGGGAAATTGCCATCACCGAAGACCGCGGTTTGCCATTCGGCAGATGCTCAGGGAACGTCGACCCGCCGTTCTCCCCCGGATGCTGAATCCCGACAAACAAGGTCTTCTGATCCGGCGAGAAGCTGATCCCCGTCACCTCGCAGCCCACTGGCCCGACCATGAAACGACGAATCTCCCCGGTTACCGGGTCGGCACACAGCATCTGATTGTTGCCCATGCCCGCGAAATCACCGGCATTGCTCGAATCGCCATCGGTGAGAATCCACAACCGCCCAGCCTTGTCGAAACCCAAGCCGTCCGGGCTGTTGAACATGTTTTGCGGTGTGATGTTCGACGAACCGCCCTTCGGCGTGCCCGCGTGGACGCCCGGATTGCCGGCGACCACGAACAGGTCCCAGGCAAAGCTTTTCGAGCCGTGATCGTCCCGGTCAGTGCGCCAGCGCAGAATCTGCCCGTAGACGTTTTTCTCGCGCGGGTTCGGTCCGCCCACCGGCTGGCCATCCTCGCCACGCTTGGCGTTGTTGGTCAGCGTGCAATAGACCTGGCCATCCTTGGGGCTGACGACGATCCATTCCGGGCGGTCCATGCGCGTGGCCTTCACCACACTTGCGGCGAGGCGGGCGTGAATCAACACTTCGGCCTGATCGGCGAAACCGCTGCTGGCGTCGATGCCGTTTTTACCGTGGGTCAGTTCGATCCATTCGCCTTGGCCTTTCGGATGATCGGCATTGCCGTCGCCCGCGTCGAAGCGCGCCACGTACAAGGTGCCGTGGTCCAGCAGGTCGCGGTTGGCCTTGGGGTTCTTGTGGTTGATCTTGTCGCGACTGACGAATTTGTAGATGAACTCGCCGCGCTCATCATCGCCCATGTACACCACGGCGTGACCATCACTGGTTTCGGCCAGGGCGGCGTTTTCATGTTTGAAGCGGCCCAACGCGGTGCGTTTGACTGGCGTCGATTGCGGGTCGAACGGGTCGATTTCCACGACCCAACCGTGACGGTTGAGCTCGTTGGGGTTTTTCGCCAGGTCGAAGCGCTCGTCGTGTGGGTGCCAGTTGATCTCTTTGCTGGCCGCCACTGCGCCGTAGCGTTTCTGCGCGGCGTCGAATTTTTGCTCGGCATTGCTGCTGCCGAAGCAGTCAGTGAAGTTTTCTTCGCAGGTCAGATACGTGCCCCACGGCGTCTTGCCGTTGGCGCAGTTCTGGAAGGTGCCAAGGACGTTCTTGCCGTGAGGGTCGGCACTGGTTTTCAGCAGCGCGTGGCCGGCGGCCGGACCGCTCAGGTTGATCGGCGCGTTGCCGTGAATGCGCCGGTTGTAGCGCGAGCCCTGGACGAAATCCCACTGGCCGTTCTTGCGCTGCACTTCGATCACCGACACGCCTTCACAGGCCAATGCCTTGCGCACGTCAGCAGCCGATTGCGGCATGCCGCCGTGGGCGTAGAGGTAGCGATAGTTGGTGTATTCGTTGTTGATCGCCATCAGCGCCCGGTTGTGGTCACCGGGGAATTCGAACAGGCTCATGCCGTCGTTGTTGTCGCCGAACTGGGCTTCCTGATGTTCAGCTGTGCCGTTACCGCTCGGGTCGAATGCCGGGCCGTTCTTCTGCAGGGGTTGGCCCCAA
The DNA here is from genome assembly GCF_004136015.1 of Pseudomonas sp. ACM7. Taxonomy (NCBI): domain Bacteria; kingdom Pseudomonadati; phylum Pseudomonadota; class Gammaproteobacteria; order Pseudomonadales; family Pseudomonadaceae; genus Pseudomonas; species Pseudomonas sp. ACM7. Next base: position 3,242,860 of record NZ_CP024866.1, read on the forward strand.
CTGATCAATACCGAAGATTTATAGCCTGGCGGTAGAGTAATGGCGTCGCTGGTGGCGGCGGGAATACTGTCAAAACCCAACAGGTTGCTGGAGCCGGCGTTGACGCTGGCGGCCAGCACGCTGCGGCTCAGCAGGTTGCCGCCCATGAACATCGCTGCACCGCAAAGGGCGCCGGCGCTGATGAAGCCACGACGGCTGAGGCCGACCATGTTCTCGAGGTCGGTGGATTGGTTGTCTTCTAATAGGCTCACATCAGGCTCCCTGCGGGTTTTTGCAGTCACCTTAATGAGCGTTAATGACACTTGTGTTTCAAAGCGGTGTACCGAGTAAAACGTTGGATGGCGCGAACTGCACCAGCACCGGTTTGTCCGTCGTCAAACCGAGGGTTCTCAAGTGCAGCGGTTCGGCCAGCGCGCAGAGTGTCTGGCCGTTGGGCAGGCCGATTCGAACTTCACTGGGACCGTCCTCGGCGTCGAGAATTTCCTCGATGATGCCCTTCAGGCAATTATTGCCGGGTGTTGCCACTTGATCGATGCCCAGCAACTCCAGCCAACCGGCCTTGATCAGTGCGACCACTTCGGTGCCGATTTCGAGTTCCAGACGCAGGGTGCTGTCGTGAGTGATCTGCGCATCGATGCTCAAGCCTTCGGCCAGCTCGAGACGAATTCGGTCGTTGTGCCCTTGGGTATCAATCGCCACAACCTTGCCATGCAGTTGATTGCGCGCGCTGGTTCTGAGCATCAGTCGGCCGAGCAGGTCGAGATCGCTGGCATCTTCGGCGGCTTCCAGCACCTGAGCCTGCAAGGCTTGCAGCTTTTGATACAGGCGCAATACGCGCTCGCCTTCTCTGGAGAGTTTGGCACCGCCGCCGCCCTTGCCGCCGACACTGCGCTCCACCAACGGTTTTTGCGCGAGGTTGTTCAGCTCATCGATGGCGTCCCAGGCTGCTTTGTAACTCAGCCCCGCGCTTTTCGCGGCGCGGGTAATCGAGCCTTGTTCGGCGATGTGTTGCAGCAACGCGATGCGCTGCGGACGACGGACAATGTGATGGGACAACAACGTAGGCAAGGACATGGCAAGACGCTTTGGGCTGTGGCGATGGGAAAGACGTTGGCGGCTTGGGGCTCGGGAGTCAAGTCAGGTGTAACACTGTCCACTGTGGGAGCGGGCTTGCTCGCGAAGGTGCCAGTTCAGTCGACACCTCTGTTGAATGTCAGTCCGTCTTCGTCGGAACGCCGCCCGGAGCAAGCCCGCTCCCACAGGTTTTGTTCCCTGGGGTTAAACCGCATCGCCGGGCTTGGGTGTGCGAGCCAGACAATAGACGTCCACCCGCGCGGCGCCGGCGTCCATCAACAGACGAGCCAAGGCTTGCGCCGTGGCGCCGGTGGTCAACACATCGTCCACCAATGCTAAATGACGACCCTTGATGCACGCATCGGGCGTCAGGGCGAAGGCGTTGCGCAGGTTCTTTTTGCGGGCCTCGGCATTCAGGTCCTGTTGGGCGCTGGTGTCCTGAATCCTCAGTAACAGCGTTTCATCGCACGGAATGTCGAGGCTGGTGCTGAGCCAGCGGGCGAGCATCGCGGCCTGGTTGAAACCCCGTTTACGCAGTCGTTTGGAGGCCAGCGGAACCGGGATGAGCGCGTCGGGTCGATTCAGGTCTTCATCGAAGCGATGTTGCAGAAACTGAGCGAGAAGTTCGGCGAGCAGGCGACCAAACGGCCACTTCGCAGAGTGTTTGAAGCGTGTGATCAACGTGTCCACCGGAAAGCTGTAAGTCCAAGGCGTAGCGACCCGTTCAAAGGCTGGCGGTTGTTTCAGGCATTGGCCGCAGGTCAGGCCAGCGGTGGGCAACGGCAGGGCGCAGGTTTGGCATTGATCGCCAAGCCAGGGCAACTCTGTTTCACAGGCCATGCAGATGGGTGTGCATTCATCGGCGGGTTCTGAACAGAGCAAACAGAATTGGTCGTTTTTTAACCAGATGTAAACCGGTCCTTCGTATCGTGGTTGACAGCGCATGAGTCTTCCTTAAATATGCCGAACATCCGTGTCGCGTCTGTGGGTATTCCATTCCCCAGTCGCTTGCCAAGCATAAAACAAAGGAAACGCCCATGAGCGCCAGCACCACTGCAACCCTGCGTCATGACTGGTCTTTGGCCGAAGTCAAAGCACTCTTCGTTCAGCCATTCAATGACCTGTTGTTCCAGGCGCAGACGGTGCACCGCGCGCATTTCGACGCCAATCGGGTCCAGGTGTCGACGCTGCTGTCGATCAAAACCGGTGCCTGCCCGGAAGATTGCAAATATTGTCCGCAGTCCGGTCACTACAACACCGGCCTGGAAAAAGAAAAACTGATGGAAGTGCAGAAGGTCCTCGAAGAGGCCGCTCGCGCCAAGGCCATCGGTTCGACCCGTTTCTGCATGGGTGCGGCGTGGAAACATCCGTCGGCCAAAGACATGCCTTACGTGCTGGAAATGGTCAAAGGCGTGAAAGCCATGGGCCTGGAAACCTGCATGACCCTCGGTCGCCTTGATCAGGACCAGACCGTCGCTCTGGCTGACGCCGGCCTCGACTACTACAACCACAACCTGGATACCTCGCCTGAGTTCTACGGCAGCATCATCACCACCCGCACTTACAGCGAGCGCCTGCAAACGCTGGCCTACGTGCGTGAGTCCGGGATGAAGATCTGCTCCGGCGGCATTCTCGGCATGGGCGAGTCCCTCGACGATCGCGCCAATCTGCTGATCCAGCTGGCCAACCTGCCGGAGCACCCGGAGTCGGTGCCGATCAACATGCTGGTGAAAGTCGCCGGAACGCCGCTGGAAAATGCCGACGATATCGACCCGTTCGACTTCATCCGCATGCTGGCTGTCGCACGTATCCTGATGCCGCAATCCCACGTGCGCCTGTCCGCCGGCCGCGAAGCGATGAACGAGCAGATGCAGGCCCTGGCGTTCTTTGCCGGCGCGAACTCGATTTTCTACGGCGATAAGCTGCTGACCACCGCCAACCCGCAGGCCGACAAGGACATGCAACTGTTCGGGCGCTTAGGCATCCTGCCGGAAGCGCGTGAAGAGCACGCGGACGAAGTCCACCAGGCAGCGATCGAACAAGCGCTGGTTGAGCAGAAGAGCAGCGAGCAGTTCTATAACGCTGCTGTTTAATCGCCCTATCGATTCCCTGTAGGAGCTGCCGCAGGCTGCGATCTTTTGATCTTGTTTTTAAGGGCAAAATCAAAAGATCGCAGCCTGCGGCAGCTCCTACAGAGGCTCGTGCCAATTTCCCACTCCCGAGGCCTGCATGTCTTTCGATCTCGCCGCACGCCTTGCTGCCCGTCGTGCCGAAAATCTCTACCGCCAACGCCCATTGCTCGAAAGCCCCCAAGGCCCGGAAGTGGTGGTCGATGGTCAGCCGTTGCTGGCGTTCTGTAACAACGACTACCTGGGCCTGGCCAATCACCCGCAAGTGATCGAGGCCTGGCGCGCCGGTGCGGCCCGTTGGGGCGTCGGCGGCGGGGCGTCGCATTTGGTCATTGGGCACAGCAGCCCGCATCATGCGCTGGAAGAGGCCCTGGCCGATTTCACCGGTCGCCCGCGCGCGCTGTTGTTCACCACCGGTTACATGGCCAACCTCGGCGCAGTCACCGCGCTGGTCGGGCAGGGCGATACGGTGCTGGAAGACCGGCTCAATCACGCGTCCCTGCTGGATGCAGGTCTGTTGTCCGGTGCGCGCTTCAATCGCTATCTGCACAACGACGCGGCGAGTCTGGCCAAGCGTCTTGAGAAGGCGACCGGCAATACCCTGGTGGTCACCGACGGTGTGTTCAGCATGGACGGCGATATCGCCGACCTGCCAGCGTTGGCTCGGGAAGCCAAGGCCAAAGGTGCATGGTTGATGGTCGATGACGCTCACGGCTTTGGCCCGCTGGGCGCCAATGGCGGCGGGATCGTCGAGCATTTCGGTCTGAGTCAGGAAGATGTGCCGGTTTTGGTCGGCACTCTCGGCAAGGCATTCGGTACGGCCGGGGCTTTTGTCGCCGGCAGCGAGGAGCTGATCGAGAGCCTGATCCAGTTCGCCCGTCCCTACATTTACACCACCAGCCAGCCGCCGGCGCTGGCCTGCGCGACGCTGAAAAGCCTGGAGTTGCTGCGCAGCGAACATTGGCGACGTGAGCATCTGAAAACGCTGATCCGCCAGTTCCGCCACGGTGCCGAACAGATCGGCCTGGAGTTGATGGACAGCTTCACGCCGATCCAGCCGATCATGATCGGCGATGCCGGGCGTGCGGTTCGACTGTCGCAGATGCTGCGTGAGCGCGGTCTGATGGTCACTGCGATCCGTCCACCGACCGTGCCCGCCGGCAGCGCCCGACTGCGTGTGACCCTGACTGCCGCGCACAGCGAGGCGCAGGTACAGCTATTGTTAAATGGACTGGCCGATTGTTTTCAACAACTGGGACCGGAGCCAAGCCATGCGTGATCGTCTGATTCTGCTGCCCGGCTGGGGCCTCGGAATTTCTCCGCTGGAGCCCTTGGCGGCGGCGTTACAAGGACTGGATGAACACTTGCGGGTCGAGATCGAGCCGTTGCCGGAACTGGAATCGAGCGATCTTGAAGAGTGGCTTGATGAGCTGGACTCGACGTTGCCTCAGGACGCCTGGCTCGGCGGCTGGTCGCTCGGCGGCATGCTCGCTTCAGAGTTGGCGGCCCGGCGCGGCGATCGCTGCTGCGGTTTGCTGACGCTGGCGAGCAATCCTTCTTTTGTCGCCCATGAGCAATGGCCAAGCGCGATGCCTGCCGAAACCTTCGATGCGTTTCTGGCCGGCTGCAAGGCTGATCCGCGCATGACGTTGAAACGTTTCTCGCTGCTCTGCGCTCAGGGTGCCGAAGACCCGCGCGGGTTGTCTCGGCTGTTGCTCGGTGGCGCGCCACACACTTCGGCAGAGGTGCTGATGAGCGGCCTGGAGTTGCTCGCACAACTGGATACCCGCCAGGCTTTGCAGGCGTTCCGCGGTCCGCAATTGCACTTGTTCGCCGGCCTCGATGGACTGGTTCCAGCCGAAGCGGCGGGCGACCTGCTGACATTGCTGCCGGATGTTGAAATTGGTCTGATCGAGCAGGCCAGTCACGCGTTTCTTCTGGAAGATCCCCACGGTGTGGCGGGGGCGATTCAGGCCTTTTTGCATGAGTCCGGTGATGACTGATTTATCCCTTCCCAACCTGCCCGGCGGTTTGCCCGACAAACGCCAGGTGGCGGCATCCTTTTCCCGTGCGGCGGCAAGCTACGACAGCGTGGCCGAATTTCAGCGCGATGTTGGCAGTGAATTGTCGAGTCGTTTGCCGGAGGACTTCGTTCCGGGTGTGTGGCTGGATCTGGGCTGCGGCACCGGGCATTTCAGCCGTGCATTGGGCGAGCGATTTCCTGCAAGTCACGGACTGGCACTGGACATCGCCGAAGGCATGCTCAATCACGCCCGGCCGTTGGGTGGTGCAACGCATTTCATCGCGGGCGATGCCGAGCGGTTGCCGTTGCAGGATTCGACCTGCAATCTGATCTTCTCCAGCCTGGCGGTGCAGTGGTGCGCGGACTTCGCTTCGGTGCTCAGTGAAGCCAATCGCGTATTAAAACCTGGCGGAATTTTCGCGTTTGCTAGTCTGTGCGTGGGCACACTGTTAGAGCTGCGTGACAGCTGGCGTCAGGTGGATGGCATGGTGCACGTCAATCGCTTCCGCGAGTTCGGGGTTTATCAACAGCTTTGCGCGGACAGTGGGTTGAGCGTCGTGAGTCTGGAAGCCCGACCGCACGTGTTGCATTACCCGGATGTGCGCAGCCTGACCCATGAGCTGAAGGCGCTGGGTGCACACAACCTGAACCCCGGTCGGCCGGGTGGTTTGACCGGCAGGGCGCGGATCCTCGGATTGATCGAGGCTTATGAGCAGTTTCGTCAGGCCGAAGGATTGCCGGCGACTTATCAAGTGGTCTACGCCGTTTTGGAGAAACCCTTATGAGCGCAGCCTATTTCATCACCGGCACTGACACTGATGTCGGCAAGACCACCATTGCCGCAGGTTTACTGTATGCCGCGCGGTCGGCCGGTTTAAGCACGGCGGCGGGCAAGCCGGTCGCCTCCGGATGCGATGTGACGCCCAAGGGCTTGCGCAATGCCGATGCGTTGGCGTTGCTGGCGGAGTGCTCAGTGCCTTTGACTTATGCACAGGTCAACCCTGTGGCGTTCGAACCACCGATCGCACCGCATCTGGCAGCGCGGGAGGCCGGCGTGGCATTAACGGTGCAATCACTGTTGACGCCCATGCGGGAAATTCTCGAGATGCAGGCGGATTTCACCTTAATCGAAGGTGCTGGCGGCTGGCGGGTGCCTTTGGCAGGTCAGGACAATTTGTCGGACCTGGCGATGGCGCTGGATCTGCCGGTGATCCTGGTGGTGGGCGTGCGTCTGGGTTGCATCAACCATGCGCTGCTGACGGCCGAGGCGATTGCTCAGGACGGTTTGCTGTTGGCGGGGTGGGTGGCCAATATCATCGATCCGAAGACTTCGCGTCTGGAAGAAAACCTTGCGACACTCGCTGAGCGGATCCCGGCACCGTGTCTGGGGCGTGTGCCGAAACTCAAATTGGTGACGGCTGAAGCGGTGGCGGAGCATCTGCAACTGGATCTACTGGACTGAGTTTTCTGGCAGGGGTTTTAACTATGACAAGGCACTGTGCCATTAGTGTTTTTGTCGGGCCTTTTGACGGTGGGTCTGCTTCAATGGCCGCTGTTGATCCTTTGTAGGACGAGTTCTCCCATGGAAATCTCAGGAAACACCGCTTTTTATGCCGGTCTGAGCACTATTCAGACAGGGCAGAACCGTGTCGATCAGGCCTCTGGCCAGATCGCCAACACGACGATCGAGCGTTCGGTGACCAGCCAGTCTTCCGAGGCTCAGGTTGATCGTCTGCGCTCGGTAGATCGCAGTCAGCAGTCGGACCTGGCCAGCAATATGGTCGAGATGTCCCAGGGCAAATTTCAGGTTGAACTGGGTGTCAAAGTCGCCAAGGCATCCGACGAAGTGCTCGGTACGCTGATTGATACCTACGCTTGAACCCTCGCTGAACCCGCCCCCTCAACGCCGCGACTATTCGCGGCGTTTTTCTGCGTGAATCCTTCTCCCTCAACTAATCTTTCCTCCACCGCGCATTGCTCAGGCGACGGTGTTGGGCTGCTGTGGATCTGGTATTTGCCTCGGGTGATGACGAACGGCAAAAGATCGGCGCTTGACAAGATTTAGGCGTAAACGTATGTTTCAAACAACTGTTTGACCGCCACAACAAAACAACGCGGTCGTTCATTCCCGGTTACATCAGCAGAGGTTTATCGCTATGCCTGACTACAAGGCCCCCTTGCGTGATATTCGCTTCGTTCGTGACGAACTGCTCGGCTACGAAGCGCACTATCAGAGCCTTCCGGCTTGTGCAGACGCAACTCCAGACATGGTTGACGCCATTCTCGAAGAAGGCGCCAAGTTTTGTGAGCAGGTGCTGGCTCCGCTGAACCGCGTGGGTGACACCGAAGGCTGCACCTGGAGCGAGTCCGGCGTTAAAACCCCGACGGGCTTCAAAGAAGCCTACAAACAATTCGTCGAAGGCGGCTGGCCAAGCCTGGCTCACGACGTAGAGCACGGCGGCCAAGGCCTGCCGGAATCTCTGGGTCTGGCTGTCAGCGAAATGGTTGGCGAAGCCAACTGGTCGTGGGGCATGTACCCAGGCCTGTCCCATGGCGCGATGAACACCATTTCCGAGCACGGCACGCCTAAGCAGCAAGAGGCTTACCTGACCAAGCTGGTTTCCGGCGAATGGACCGGCACCATGTGCCTGACCGAACCGCACTGCGGCACCGACCTGGGCATGCTGCGCACCAAGGCTGAACCTCAGGCCGACGGTTCCTACAAAGTATCCGGCACCAAGATCTTCATCTCGGCCGGTGAACACGACATGGCCGACAACATCGTCCACATCGTGCTGGCACGTCTGCCGGATGCACCGGCTGGCACCAAAGGCATTTCGCTGTTCATCGTTCCCAAGTTCATGCCGAACGAAGACGGTTCGGTCGGCGCACGCAATGCTGTGACCTGTGGTTCCCTGGAACACAAGATGGGCATCCACGGCAACGCCACTTGCGTGATGAACTTCGACGCGGCCACCGGCTTCCTGATCGGCCCGGCGAACAAAGGCCTGAACTGCATGTTCACCTTTATGAACACCGCCCGTCTGGGTACTGCGCTGCAAGGTCTGGCTCACGCCGAAATCGGCTTCCAGGGCGGCCTGAAATACGCTCGCGATCGCCTGCAAATGCGCTCCCTGACTGGCCCGAAAGCGCCGGAAAAAGCCGCTGACCCGATCATCGTTCACCCTGACGTACGTCGCATGCTGTTGACCATGAAGGCCTTCGCCGAAGGCAACCGTGCGATGGTTTACTTCACTGCCAAGCAAGTCGATATCGTCAAGTACGGCGTGGACGAAGAAGAGAAGAAGAAGGCCGACGCACTGCTGGCGTTCATGACGCCGATCGCCAAAGCCTTCATGACTGAAGTCGGCTTCGAATCCGCCAACCACGGCGTGCAAATCTACGGCGGCCACGGCTTCATCGCCGAGTGGGGCATGGAGCAGAACGTTCGCGATAGCCGTATTTCGATGCTGTACGAAGGCACCACCGGTATCCAGGCACTCGATCTGCTGGGCCGTAAAGTGCTGATGACTCAAGGCGAAGCCCTGAAAGGCTTCACCAAGATCGTCCACAAGTTCTGCCAGACCAACGAAGGCAACGAAGCGGTCAAAGAGTTCGTCGAGCCATTGGCTGCGCTGAACAAAGAATGGGGCGAGCTGACCATGAAGGTCGGTATGGCGGCCATGAAGGATCGCGAAGAAGTCGGCGCGGCGTCGGTGGATTACCTGATGTACTCCGGTTACGCCTGCCTGGCTTACTTCTGGGCTGACATGGCGCGTCTGGCTGCCGAGAAACTGGCTGCCGGCACCACCGAAGAGGCGTTCTACACCGCCAAGCTGCAGACTGCGCGCTTCTACTTCCAGCGCATCCTGCCGCGTACTCGCACTCATGTTGTCACCATGCTGTCGGGCGCCAACAACCTGATGGACATGAAAGAAGAGAACTTCGCGCTGGGCTACTAAGCCTTAACGCAGTCCTTCGAAAAAAACCGCCGCTCCTTCGGGAACGGCGGTTTTTTTTTGCTCCATCCTGACTCGTCAGACCTTACTCACCATGGGGTTGGGTCGAGAGGACCGACCCCAGTCGGGGTGCTCACGCCTTCTCCGTTACGCAGGAACGGCAGGTGCCAGAAATCGTTCGGCACGACTGGATCGCCGGGTTTGACGCCTTCCGGAAAGATGAACTCAAACACTGGCGCCACATACTGTCCCGCTATCAGACCATTGGCCACGGTTAGCCTGCTGGCGTTTTGAATGCAACTGTCCACGGCGGTCTGGGAAGCGGTCATCTGTGGAACGCAAAGTGAGCGCGCAACAACACGCAACGTACGCGTCGGCTGGCTGAGAAGCCCAGTCGGTGCCTTGGTCGCGCGAACCCTCGCACGTTGTGGCTGAGGACCAGTGTTCTGGGTTGTGATGCCACCCGAGACACCAAGACAACTCGTTGCAAGGGACTGTGCAGGGTTGCATTCGCCCGTCATCTCATAGGGTGTAACCCAGCGATTGGTTTGTACGCCCGTCGAAGGATTGACATCTATCAAATAAATGTCGACCGGTGTCTTGACGTCGGTTGTCGATGCTTCAAGGAAAATCCGGTTTTGCGTCTCCTGCGCTACACCGTTGATGGCCGTTGCCGCCGGGTCGGCGGTGCCGATGCCAAATTCCCCGATAGCCAGGTAGCTGGGCTGCGACCCCGGCTGGGTGTATATCCCGATGTTTGCCTCAATCGTGTGTGCAGAGATGTAGTCCGGGGTGCCCGCTGTTGTCGATTTGAACAGTGTGCCAGCGTAGCTGATGAAGTCGCCGACTTCGAACGGTGCCTGTTGCGTCGGGTCGGGGTCCGCTGCCGTGCGTGCAGCATCGCTGAATCTCTTCATGACGAACTGGCTGCAATAGACCTGACCCAGAGCCGGAGGGGAAAGCTCTCCGCTGGCCGGAGGTGTTACGCCGGCCTGGTTGAAGTTCCGGCAGTTGTTGGTGGTGGTTGGGGTCACCACTTTTGGCCGGTTTTTCTGTGGGCAGAGTGCATCGTCCCCGGATACCGTGCGTGGCACGCACATCGGGTAGCCGGTGGCGGCGTGAATAGTTGGGTTGGCGTCATCAACGGAGAAGCGAGGGTCGGGGCTTTGGGGGCGGCCAAAGCGTCCGCTTGGATCATTGATCTGAATGATCGTCGGTTGCAGGGCATTACCGCTGTCCACTTCGATGTTGCCGTTGGTGTAGTCGATCCGGGTGATGTAGCCGCTACCAGCATTGGCGGATTGCTGGGATACAAAGATCAGCCCGGCAATTTGCTTGTTGGAGACGGTATTGCCAACCACGTGGATCTCGAACGAGGGATATGAAGTCGGTCCTTTATTGAGCGCCAGTGTCCCGCCCCTGACAAAATCAGCCCAGGTCAGGGTATTGGCCGGCATCTGGAGAACCGTATTACAAGGGACTGTAATCGTCATGCCGTTCAGTTGGACTGTCCCCCCAAAGCGACTGGGGTCACTGGTGTTCGGGCAGCTTGCATTAGTAGGGTCCAGGACCATGTTCTGGATAAAGCCTGTCACGTCGAAGCCATGAATCGCATCCGGGTTCGTGAATACCGGATTGGGCAGGGTGGGTGTCGTGAATGGCGAGGGTGCGCCCTTGACGGGCTTGGCAGTCCCGCCTTGGGCAAATGCATGACCCGCCACTCCAACTGCCAGTGCGCAGGCGACGGCACCGGCAAGCAGTGCGTGGCGACTGAAGACGCCGTTGAATCGCTTGAGGAGTGGCGGTGTGGCGAGCGTTTTCGCGTGTACGGATAAGCTCATGGTTTTCTCCAAAATCTTGCAGGACCAGTTGCCGGCCAATCGACTCTCATACCTGCTGATGCGCTGAATCCCGCGCAAAAGAGACGCAAAGGCGTGAGCGTCGAATTGGGGCTCGATCCGGAGGGAAAAGTGGCTGTGACGTTGTACGGTCGGTACAGGATCGACACTCACCCTTCAGATGCTTTCAACCTGCGTTGTGTTGGCCGGTTCTGGACACAATCGCGAGAGACATTTCCCTGAGCCTGAAACGTCCAAAGCAGTTGTCGTGCCGGATTGGCACAGTCAGTCGCTAGCCCGCAGAAATGTGGGCTTCGCTGTCGTTGATGGCGCCGAACTCAACTCTGGCGAGTTCATATGCACCAATGTAGGGGGGGATATATCCCCAAATTTTTGAGTTTGGCGAAAAGTTGAAGGCAGGGTAGTTGCCTAGTGTGCCACGACCTCAATAACGGCATGCGCAATACGGATCTTCAATTGTTAGAGAAGTGAAGGAGGGCCGGCGTGCGTCGAGGTTGTTAACCATTATTTTTGTCGCGCAGATATTAACTAAAGGCAAAGCTTGTGCAGGTGCGAGCTGCACACGAATTTAGTTTTTGCAATTAATGAGAGGTCCTCAAGCTATCTATTCGGATTTATCAAGCGGCATTTAAAATACCTGCTGCCACTGTATGTCATGAACTAGCAATTACTCTGCCAGCCTTTTTATTGCCTATGTAAAAGATAATGAATCCCTTTAAATACAGGCGTGTGGTGGTTTTTTTATGAGCGGTGTGCAGACCTTGTTGGGGAATGACACCCAGTAGTGGGGGGAAGTGCACCGAAGTTGAGGATTGCGTGTAGTTGCTACTGCTCATGTCTGAGCACGATAAAAAATATTGTATTTTGGCTGTTGAAATTTTTTGTTACAGCTAGAGTTGAGTTAAGCGCCCCCCACAGCGCGACAAAATAGCGTTTGATAAAGCCTGAGCCAAGAGAGTACTTTGCCAGTTCGGCTTCGCCGCGTCGTACCCAACTTCGAGTTGGTGTAATGGCTCGTGCGAGCAGCACGATTCATGGCCGTTAGTTCATCTCGTAACAGGAAAATTCCGGAGCCCGGCTACTCCGTACTGAATCGAGAATGTCATCATGGTAAAACCCTTGAGCATCCTTCGTACTTCCCGCTTGGCCTGCGTGATCGCAGTCAGTGTGGCTTGCAACAGCGCTTTTGCCGCTACCGCGCCAGAGATTGTCGCGCCCGCGCCGGATGTGCCCAGCCTGCAGTCGCTGCATGGGATGACACCGCCTGACCCCTCGGGAACAGAGGGCGGGCGCAAAGTCGACCTGATGTCCGACTATGTGCTCAATCGCTCGGCGGCGATTCTATTGGGCAAGGCGCTTTTCTGGGACATGGAGATCGGTAGCGATGGCTCGACGGCGTGTGCGTCTTGCCACTTTCACGCAGGGGTCGATCACCGGATCACCAACCAGATCAACCCGGGCCAGGCTAGCACCCATGCAAACGTTGCGTCGATCTTCAACAAGCCGTTCGTAGCCGCCGATATTCCAGGCGACATCTCTTCCTACGCGACCCTGTCCGCAGGCAAGGGCGGGCCGAACTACACGCTCAAGAAAACCGACTTCCCGACCCATGTGCTGGCCGATCCGCTGGATCGCAATTCGCCGATTGTCTACTCGACCGACGATGTGATTGGCTCGCAAGGGGTGTTCGACGCCAACTTTGTCAAACCCAGACAAGCGCGTTTCGACAAGTGCATTCAGCAACCGGACGGTATCTTCCAGGTGGGTGGCATCAACGTGCGGCGCAGCACGGGACGCAATGCTCCGACGGTGATCAACGCCGCGTTTAACGTTCGCAACTTCTGGGACGGTCGGGCCAATAACGTGTTCAACGGCTTCTCGCCGTTCGGTAATCGCGACCCTGACGCCGGGATTTTTGTCACCAGCGACCGCAGCGGGGTGGCGACCAAGGTTCGGTTGGCGCTCAACGATTCGTCTGCCGCCTCGCAGGCTGTGGGCCCACCCGGCAGCCCGGTTGAAATGTCCTGCGGCGGTCGCACCTTCGCGGACATTGGACGGCGCATGCTCGATACGCTGATGCTTAAACAGCAGAGGATCTCATCCACCGATTCGGTGCTCGGCCCCGTTTCCGGTGCCCGCCGGCCCACCTACAGGGAATTGATCAAGGCGGCTTTTTATCCTCGACTTTGGAACGCCACCAAGCAGGTTTCACTCGGCGACGCTCCTTATACCCAGATGGAAGCCAACTTCCCGCTGTTCTTCGGGCTGGCGATTCAGATGTACGAAGCCACCCTGATTTCCGACCAGGCACCGCTGGATGCCTACCTGCAGGGTAATCAACAGGCAATGAATGCCCAGCAAGTCCAGGGGATGAATCTGTTCCTTGGCAAAGGCAAGTGCATCAGTTGTCACGGCGGCGCGGAACTGACCAACGCCGCCAGCCGGTTGCTGTTCCATCCCCGTGAGCGGATCGAACGTATGGTGATGGCTGACAACCTGATCGCGCTGTACGACAACGGCTTCTACAACACCGGTGTGCGCCCGACGTCAGAGGACCTGGCACTCGGCGGATCGGACGCGTGGGGCAACCCGCTGTCGTTCACTCGTGAATACAACACCCAACTGCAGGGCAAGAGTGTGCCGGATCCGCTGGACGTTGATGTCTGCACCTTTGAAGCGCTGCTGAGTGCGGGAATCCCCTGCGACCCGACGCTCAAGCCCAATGTGGGCTTCCACGATGCGGTTGATGGTGCATTCAAAACCCCGACGTTGCGCAATATCGCGTTGACCGGGCCTTATTTCCACAATGGCAGCCGCGCGACGCTCAAGCAGGTCATGGAGTTCTACAACCGAGGCGGCGACCGGCGTGGCTCGGAGGCGAACAACACCAGCGGCTTCGATCATCCGAGTGTGAACCAGCACAACACCTCCAACCTTGATCCGGACATGACCGCGCTGAACCTGACTCCCGATGAAGTGGATGCGCTGGTCAAGTTCATGGAGGTCGGGTTGACCGATCCGCGAGTCGCCTGGGAGCGGGCGCCATTCGATCATCCATCGCTGGTCATTCCACAAGGCGAGGTGGGTGACGAAAACTCCGTGACGATACGGCCAGTCAGTCCGAAGATAACCACCCGACAGGCGATGGATGAGCTAATAAAGCTCAAACCCGTAGGTGCAGAAGGTCGCAAAGTTGAAGAGGGGCCATTGCAGCCGTTCTACAACGACCTTTGATGGGATGACTCTACCTGCGTTACTGGCCGCTCTGCTTGTGGCCAGTAACGCACCTTCTAAAAAAGCTTGGCAAATCACTCAGTAAGTCAACGGTTCTGCCGTTACAGTAGGTGGGCACAATGCCATCTATTGATATGACGGGTCGGAGCTTTACCCTTGCCGCGTTCTTCCGCTGTACGTTTCAGTCATTTCCTGCCGTCATTACTGCTATTGCTTGCGGGGCTTGCAGCTGCCTACGTCAAGGATCTCAACGTCTTCTTCACCTCGTTGTTCAACGTACTGCCAACCCTGGTGTTGTTGCTCGGCGGTGCTTACTGCTCGGTTTACCGACGTCAGCGTGAGCTGTTTCTGATGGTCACGGTGTACATCGCCTACTTCCTGCTCGACACCCAGACCGACTATTACCGCGACAACGGCAAAGTCCGTGAAGACGCGGCGGTGGTTTTTCATCTGTGTTGTCTGTTGCTGCCACTGATGTTCGGCGTGTTCGCTGCCTGGCAGGAACGCACTCACCTGTTTCAGGACATGGTGGCGCGCTTCGCAGTCTTGCTGGCCGTTGGCAGTGTGGCGTTGGGGGTGGAGCAAAGTTACCCGCAGGCACTGTTGATGTGGCTGTCAGAAATCCGCTGGCCGGCGCTGCATGGCGCGTGGATGAGCCTGATCCAGCTGTCGTATCCGGTGTTCATCGCTTCGTTCTTGCTGCTGAGCTGGCAATACTGGCGTAACCCCAGACCCTTGCACGCAGCCCAACTGGTGGGTTTGCTCGGGTTGTTCTGGGCACTGCCGAAAACTTTCATCCTGCCGTTCACCCTGAACATCATGTGCAGTCAGGTGATGTTGATGATTGCCGCAGCGGTCGCCCATGAGGCCTACCAAATGGCCTTCCGTGATGAACTCACCGGGCTGCCGGGCCGCCGCGCCTTGAACGAGCGGATGCAACGGTTGGGGCGCAATTACGTGCTGGCGATGAGCGACGTCGATCACTTCAAGAAATTCAATGACACCCACGGTCACGATGTCGGCGACCAGGTGCTGCGACTGGTCGCCAGTAAGCTGTCGAAAATCGGTGGTGGCGGTAGGGCGTATCGCTACGGTGGTGAAGAATTCGCCCTGGTGTTCGCAGGCAAGACCCTCGAAGAGTGCATGCCGCACCTGGAAGTCATCCGCGAGTCCATCGCCACTTACAACATTCAGCTGCGCAATCAAGACAGCCGTCCTCAGGACGACCAGCAAGGTCGTCAACGTCGCGCAGGCTCGGGCGTCTCAAGTGTGTCGGTCACCGTCAGCATCGGCGTGGCCGAACGCCTGGAGCAGCGCACCCCCGAAAAAGTGCTCAAGTCCGCGGACGAGGCGCTCTACAGTGCCAAAGGTGCCGGTCGAAACTGTGTGGTGGCATTCGGTCAGACCCGTCGTGGTGCGGTGCGCATGGACGCCGCTACTGATTGAGTGATGATGGCGCATTCAGCGTCTGGACTGTGATTGTTAGGCCGGTTGCGCGGCAGTAGGTTTGGGGAATCTGCTGCCGGAGAAATGACCATGCCTGAGTACAAAGCTCCCCTGCGCGACATGCGCTTTCTGATCGACCATGTCTTCGATTTTCACAGCAACTACGCCGCGCTGGGCGCCACCGATGCCAGCCCGGACATGGTCAATGCGATCCTCGAAGAAGGTGCGAAATTCTGTGAGAACGTTCTCGCACCGCTGAACCGCAGCGGTGATGAAGAAGGCTGCCATTTCGACAATGGTGTGGTGACTACGCCTACAGGCTTCAAGCAGGCCTTCGCACAGTACGTTGAAGGCGGCTGGCATGGTCTGGCGGCTGATCCGGTTTACGGTGGCCAGGGTTTGCCGAGTTCACTGGGGCTGGTCATCAGCGAAATGGTCGGCTCCAGCAACACCTCCTGGGGCATGTACCCCGGTCTGACTCACGGCGCGATGTCGGCAATCCACGCCCATGGCACCGAAGAACAGAAACAGACGTACCTGAGCAAGCTCACCGCAGGCCAATGGACCGGCACCATGTGCCTGACCGAAGCCCATTGCGGCACCGACCTGGGCATCATCAAAACCCGCGCCGTGCCTGCGGCCGACGGCAGCTACGCGATCTCCGGCAGCAAGATCTTCATCTCTGCCGGCGAGCACGACATGAGTGAAAACATCATTCACCTGGTGCTTGCCAAACTGCCGGACGCTCCGGCAGGCACCAAGGGCATTTCCCTGTTTATCGTTCCCAAATTCCTACCCAATGAGGAGGGTGAGGCGGGCGAACGAAATGGCGTTTCCTGTGGCTCGATCGAACACAAAATGGGCATCAAGGCCTCGGCCACCTGCGTGCTGAATTTCGATGAGGCCAAGGGCTTCTTGATCGGTGAGCCGAACAAGGGCCTGAACTGCATGTTCACCATGATGAACCATGCTCGGCTGGGCACCGGCATGCAGGGTTTGTGTCTCGGCGAGGCGAGTTTTCAGGGTGCGATCAAGTACGCCAACGACCGTCTGCAGATGCGTGCGCTTACCGGCCCGAAAGCACCGGAAAAAGCCGCCGATCCGATCATTGTTCATCCTGATGTGCGCAGGATGTTACTGACCATGAAGGCCTTCAACGAAGGCAATCGGGCGCTGACTTATTTCACTGCTCAGTTGCTGGACGTGGCGCATCTGAGTCCGGATGAAACAGCGCGTCAGGATGCCGAAGACCTGCTGGCGTTCCTCACGCCAATCTGCAAAGCCTTCATGACCGATACTGGACTGGAAGTGACCAACCACGGCATGCAGGTGTTCGGTGGTCACGGTTTTATCCGCGAGTGGGGCATGGAGCAGCTGGTACGCGACTGCCGGATCGCACCGATCTACGAAGGCACCAACGGTATTCAGGCGCTGGACTTGCTTGGAAGAAAAGTCCTCGGCAGTCAGGGGGAATTGCTGCGCGGGTTCACCAAAATCGTTCACAAGTTCTGTGCGGCAAACGCTGGACATCCGCAACTCGCCAGCTACGTGGCGCAGCTCAACGACCTGAATCAGCAGTGGGGAGAGGTGACCACCAAGGTCGGGATGGCCGCAATGAAAAATCCGGATGAAGTCGGCGCGGCTTCGGTGGATTACTTGATGTACAGCGGTTACATCATCCTCGGCTATCTGTGGCTGCGCATGGCGTTGGTCGCTCAGGCGCAACTCGATTCGGGCAGTGGCGATGCCGCTTACTGCCAGGCAAAACTGGCGACCAGCGAGTTTTACTTCAAGCGATTGTTGCCGCGCACCGCCGCTCATCGGGCGGCCATCGAGGCCGGGAGCGATTGTCTGATGAAGCTGCCGGCGGAGTTATTTGCGCTTTAATCTTTTAAACCAGTAACAAAGGAGCCCGCCTTGTTGCGGGCTTTTTTATGACTGGTAAGTCGGTGACTAAAAATTACAAAACGGTCATTGTCTGACCCTATGTGTCGCAAAAGTTGTTGGGTTACACTCGGACCCAACGAATAAACCATTCCTACGAATCACCAGTTTAGATCTTGCGAGGTTTGCCATGGCTGACTACAAAGCGCCCCTGCGCGATATGCGCTTCGTCCTCAACGAAGTTTTCGAGGTCGCCAAACTGTGGGCCGAACTACCTGCGCTGGCCGAGACTGTCGATGCTGAAACGGTCGAAGCCATTCTTGAAGAAGCCGGCAAGGTCACCAGCAAAAGCATCGCGCCCCTGAGTCGTGCGGCTGACGAAGAAGGTTGCCATTGGGCGGACGGTGCCGTCACCACGCCGGCAGGTTTCCCACAGGCTTATCAGACTTATGCTGAAGGCGGTTGGGTCGGTGTCGGCGGTGATCCGACCTACGGCGGCATGGGCATGCCCAAGGCTGTTTCGGCGCAGGTCGAAGAAATGGTCAACTCCGCCAGCCTGTCGTTCGGTCTGTACCCGATGCTGACCGCAGGCGCCTGCCTGTCGATCAACGCCCACGCCAGCGAAGCGCTGAAAGCTGCGTACCTGCCGAACATGTACGCCGGCGTCTGGGCCGGTTCCATGTGCCTGACCGAGCCGCATGCCGGTACAGACCTTGGGATCATCCGCACCAAGGCGGAACCTCAGGCTGACGGTTCCTACAAAGTCAGCGGCACCAAGATCTTCATCACCGGCGGTGAGCATGACCTGACCGAGAACATCATCCATCTGGTGCTGGCCAAGTTGCCGGACGCGCCGGCTGGGCCCAAGGGCATTTCGTTGTTCCTGGTGCCCAAGTTCATGGTCAACGCCGATGGCAGCCTGGGCGCACGCAACCCGGCGACCTGCGGTTCGATCGAACACAAGATGGGCATTCAGGCGTCCGCGACCTGTGTAATGAACTTCGATGAGGCCGTGGGTTATCTGGTCGGTGAGCCGAACAAAGGCCTGGCCGCGATGTTCACCATGATGAACTACGAACGTCTGGGTGTTGGTATTCAGGGCCTGGCCAGCGGCGAGCGCTCGTACCAGAACGCCGTCGAATACGCCCGCGACCGCCTGCAAAGCCGTTCGCCGACCGGCGCGCAAAACAAGGACAAGGCCGCTGACCCGATCATCGTCCACCCAGATGTGCGTCGCATGCTGCTGACCATGAAAGCGTCGAACGAAGGCGGTCGTGCTTTCTCGACCTACGTGGCCATGCAGCTGGACACCGCCAAGTTCAGCGAAGACGCGACCACCCGCAAACGCGCGGAAGATTTGGTGGCCTTGCTGACCCCAGTGGCCAAGGCGTTCCTCTCTGACCTCGGGTTGGAAACCACCATTCACGGCCAGCAGGTTTTCGGTGGCCACGGTTACATCCGTGAGTGGGGCCAGGAGCAATTGGTCCGCGACGTGCGCATCACCCAGATCTACGAAGGCACCAACGGCATTCAGGCGCTGGACCTGGTAGGACGCAAGATCGTCGGTACCGGCGGGGCGTTCTACAACCTGTTCGCTGACGAGATCCGTCATTTCACCGCGACTGCCAGTGCTGATCTGGCCGAGTTCACCAAGCCGCTGAACGATGCCGTGACCACCCTCGACGAACTGACCGCATGGCTGCTCGACCGGGCGAAAAGCAACCCGAACGAAATCGGTGCTGCCTCGGTCGAGTATCTGCAAGCATTCGGTTACGTGTCGTATGCGTACATGTGGGCACTGATGGCCAAGGCCGCTTTTGGCAAAGAAGCGCAGGACGATTTCTACGCGAGCAAGATGGGCACGGCGCGCTTCTATTTCGCACGTCTGCTGCCGCGTATTCACTCGTTGAGCGCGTCGGTGAAGGCCGGAAGCGAGTCGTTGTTCCTGCTGGACGCAGGACAGTTCTGACAATGTAGCGTCATGTAAGCATTCTCTTACATGACGTGCTGCTCTTCTCCCATAGATGAAGATTGGATCCACAGCTAATCTACTTCACATGGACGTCGCGCAGGAAGCGCAAAGCAACAACACGGACACGTAGGATTCTGCCAGGACGGCGGAGTGAAATGGATGTCAGGGAAACAGTCTGCAAAGCCCCGCTTCGGCGGGGTTTTCTTTTGCCTGCAGAAAAGTGCTCAGCTCATTTCATCCAGTGTTGCCGGGCTGCTCAAACGCCCATCCGAGCCATTTATCACTTCTTCCAGCAACGTACGCAGTAAGGCCAGCGAGGCCTGTTGCCGCTGCACATCCCGACACACTAATCCAACTTTCAGCGGCACCCTCGGCTCGCTCAATGGTTTCCACAACAGTTCCTTATGGCCGTGTGCCTGTTGCGAGCGTCCGGGCAGCACCGTCGCCAGTCGCGTGTGCGGCAGGCTGTCGAGAATCCCCGCCATGTTGTTCAGTTCTGCCTGTACCTGCGGACGTCGTCCCAGATTCGCCAGTTGCGCCTGCCAGATCTGCCGTACTTGAAACTCTTCACCCAGCAGCAACATTGGCAATTCGGCGGCCTGACTCATGGACACTTTCTTGAATTCGCGCAACGGGTGATCCGCCGGGATGACCAGGGTCAGTTCGTCTTCGTACAGCATCACGCCGTGTAACCCCGGCTGACGAGGCGGCAGATAGCTGATGCCGATGTCCAGTGAACCGTTGAGCAAGCGCCGCTCGATTTCCAGCCCCGTCAGTTCATAGATCTGCACCACCAAATGCGGCTGCGCCTTGCGCACGCGTTCGAGCATCTGCGGCACCAGGCTCGTATGGACGGTCTGCAATACACCGATGGCCAACGTGCGCAATGCTTGGCCCTTGAAGTTGCCCAAGGCTTCCCGTGCCCGCTGCAATCCATCCAGCAAGGGCAGGGCATGGTTGTACAAAGTATGAGCAGCCAGGGTTGGCAGCAGACGTTTGCTGCTGCGTTCGAACAGGCTCACATCGAGGTTTTGTTCGAGGTGGCGGATCTGCTGGGACAGCGCCGGTTGGGAGATTGAAAGCCGCTCGGCAGCCCGGCCCACATGACCTTCTTCGTAGACCGCGACGAAATAACGCAGTTGCTTGAAATCCATAAGGTGTGCTTATCGAAAATGCTGGGAAATCGAAATGGCTCAAGGCCTTGGCTGGGCCTAGTCTAACCGCATTCACAAGGCTTACAGGGCCACAGAACGCGATGAATACCGTTTGCTTCGATGGTGTTTACATAGGTAAGGCAAAAAACCTCGCACGAGGTTTGATCAGATGAACCTGTTTAATTTGCGGCGCAATCCTCCGAGTCTTGATGACCTGGCGGTGGGCACCTTCTTGCCGTCCAAAGGCGACAATTTTTCCAGCGAGTGCCTGATGCCCAGTGTCGAGCGACCGAAACAGATATTCCTGCGCGGCCAGGGCTCATGGTTGTGGGACAGCGATGACCGCGCTTATCTGGATTTCTCACAGGGTGGCGGGGCCAATAGCCTCGGACACAGCCCTTCGGTGCTGGTCAACGCCATCGCGGCGCAGGCTCAGTCGTTGATTAACCCCGGCTTCGGCCTCCATAACCGCGGCATGCTCAATCTTGCTGAGCGACTGTGTTCCAGCACCGGGAGTGATCAGGCGTACCTGCTCAACAGTGGCAGTGAAGCCTGTGAAGCGGCGATCAAACTGGCGCGCAAATGGGGTCAACGGCATCGTGGCGGGGCTTCGCGGATCATCGTTGCCTACAACGGTTGCCATGGTCGTAGTCTGGGGACGATTTCGGCGTCGGACAGTTCGAATCTGACTAACCGATTCGAGCCGCTGCTTCCGGGCTTCAGTCACGTGCCGTTCAATGACCTTCCGGCCTTGCATGCGGCCGTCGATGCCCAGACCGTGGCGATCATGCTCGAACCGATCCAGAGCGAAGCCGGGGTGATACCGGCCACCGAGCATTACCTCAAAGGGGTCGAGCGCCTGTGCCGTGAGCTGGGCATTCTGCTGATCTTCGACGAAGTGCAAACTGGCATCGGTCGTTGCGGTACTTTGCTCGCCGAACAATCCTACGGCGTGCGAGCAGATATCGTCGTTCTCGGCAAAGGACTGGGCGGTGGCGTGCCATTGGCGGCGTTGCTGGCGCGGGGCAAGGCCTGCTGTTTCGACATCGGCGAAGTGACAGGCACTCATCATGGCAATGCACTTTTGACGACGGCCAGTCTGGCGGTGCTCGACAGCGTTCAGGACAAGGGGTTTCTCGATCATGTCGGGGAAACCGGTCAGCACCTGAGCGAAGGTTTGCAGCGTTTATCCCATCGCTATGGTCACGGCGAGTTGCGCGGAAAAGGACTGTTCTGGGGTCTTACCTTGTCCGACGAATTGGCTGACGCCGTCGTTAAAGCTGCGTTGTACGAAGGCTTGCTGCTTAAAGCTCCGCAGTCCGATTGCCTGCGCTTTACCCCGGCCCTGACCGTCAGCAAAGCCAATGTCGACGAAATGCTCCTGCGCCTGGCCCGCGCCTTCTCCCGTGTGCGCACTGCGCAACTGCAGTGCCGCAAAGGGATTGCCGTCTGATCAGACCTGCCCTACACGAATTCCCGAACCGTCTCGCGGTATAACGCATCGCCCCATGCCTGATTCTTTTGGCGCGGGGCGTTTTTTTGTCTGTGGATTTCGCCGGAAAGGTTTCACTCTCGGACGTGATGGCACTGAACCCTGACGAACGGCAAAGGTCGATTAGCTGTAGGCTCGCACGAGCCAACTTTAATCAGGAGCTGACCCCATGGACTTTGTTCGCATCATCATCGCCATTCTGTTGCCACCACTGGGCGTGTTTCTGCAAGTCGGTTTCGCTGGGGCGTTCTGGCTGAATATTCTGCTGACGCTGTGCGGTTACATCCCCGGGATCGTGCATGCGGTGTACATCATCGCCAAGCGTTGAGTTTTGTGGCGTCTGGTAGATCGCTTTCGCGAGCAAGTCGAATCGTCGCACCGCCGCTCCCACATTTGATCTTTGTCGTACACAAATGCTGTGTTCAGTGAAGATCTAATGTGGGAGCGGCGGTGCGACGATTCGACTTGCTCGCGAAAGGGGCGCCGCAATTTTTTGCACTAAGCGCCGACTTCAGCCCGCCAATTCCATCACCCGCCGATAAAACAACCACTCCTGCTCCAGCGCATGGGCCTGATTGCCGGCCTTGCGAAAGCCATGGCGTTCGTCAGCGTAGTAATGCGCTTCAACCAGAATGCCGTTGTCCTGCAACGCCGTGACCATGTCGCGGGTCTGTTGCGGTACCACCACTGCGTCAAGTTCACCCTGAAAGAAAATCACCGGAACACCGATGTTGCCCGCATGCAGCAACGGCGTTCGAGCGGCGTAGCGTTCAGCATCCTGCACCGGGTCGCCGATCAGCCAATCCAGATAATCGCCTTCGAACTTGTGAGTCGTCCGGCCCAGCGCCACAGGATCACTGACGCCATACAGGCTGGCGCCGGCGCGAAAGACGTTGTGGAAGGCCAATGCGCAAAGTGTGGTGTAACCACCGGCGCTGCCACCGCGAATAAATGCCTTGTCGCCGTCGATCAATCCGCGTTCGGCAAGATGAGCGACGACTGCGCAAGCGTCTTCCACATCTACTTCACCCCAGCTCAAATGCAGCGCTTGTCGATAAGCCCGGCCATAGCCACTGCTGCCGCGGTAGTTGAGGTCGGCCACGGCAAATCCACGTTGCGCCCAGTACTGGATACGCGGATCGAGCATGGGGTAGCAGGCCGAAGTCGGACCGCCGTGGATGAACACCACCAGAGGCGGTTTCGCATCACCGGTCATCGCTGGATAGAAGAAGCCGTGTGCCTCGCCCGAACCGCTCGGGTAGCGCAGGGTTTGCGGGACGCTGATCTGCTCGGCAGGCAACGGTGCAATACCGCCAGCCAGTGTTTTGACCTGCCGGGTCTGGCGGTCGATGGCAATGACTGACGACGAACTGACTGGCGAAGCGGCGATGCAGTAAATGAACTGCTCATCCAGTGCGAGATGGCGGAAGCGGCTGTAATCGCCCGTGAAATCTTCACCGGCGTCACCACAAAGCCCCAGTTTGCCAAACCCGTCTTCGGTCCAGCTCGCCAGATAGCGGCCTTCGCTCAGCGGCAACCAGGTGCTGCCACCCAGCTGCCACGGCGCTGGCCCATGATCAGATGCGGCACTCGGCAGCGGGCTCAGACCGTCTGCCGATTCCACCCAAGGCTGCCAGTAGCCACCGCGATCTGTCAGGCAAAACAGACGGCCGCTTGTATCGAACCTCGGTTGTTGCAGCGATTCCTCAGCGTCTTCGCCCGCCACGCAATGCGGCGGAGCAAAACGGCCATCGCTCTGGCGTTCGGCAACCATCAGGCGAGTCGAGGTCCATGGCTGATCCGGGCGACTCCACTCGATCCACGCCAGTCGTTGCGCGTCGGGACTCAACGTCGGTGCGGCATAGAAGTCGGCGCCTTCGGCCAGCAGATGACGTACCCCGTCAGCCACATCGATAGCCACCAGGCGGTGTCGGTCGCGGTTCTCTTCAACCGCCAATACCTGCCCGTTAGCGAACTGCAGATCGCCGTATCGGCATTCGCCTGAGCTCAGTAACTCGGGTGTCTCGCCGGCCAGCGACTGCCGATACAGCTGTTGGTCCGCCTCGTTGACGAACACTATCCCGTCATCGGTCAGACAGAACGCGCCGCCGCCATATTCGTACACCCGACTGCGCACACTGAAGCCCGCAGGTGTCAGGCAATGCGCCTGGCCGCCTCGCCAATGCCAGATTCGGCAGGCGGCATCCTCGGGGCGGTACTCGTTCCAGAACAAGCCATGTGGGCCGACCTGCAACTCGGCGAAGTCGATGCCGGCCGCAACAGCCTTGGCAGCGCTGAAGGGTTCAGCTTTTAGCGATGAGTCGTGAGTTTCGTTCATTGCGAAAGGCCAGTTGTTCAATGGTCTGGGTCGCGTGCTCGGCTTCTTCGCGAGCCTTGAGGATCACGCCGTGATGTTCCGACTTGCTGCACACCGGGTCGGCGTTGCTCGCGTCCCCCGTGAGCATGAATGCCTGGCAGCGACAGCCGCCGAAGTCTTTTTCTTTCTCGTCGCAGGAACGGCACGGCTCGGGCATCCAGTCGTAACCGCGGAAGCGGTTGAAGCCGAACGAGTCGTACCAGATGTGTTGCATGCTGTGGTCGCGTACGTTGGGAAATTGCACCGGCATCTGTCGGGCACCGTGACAGGGCAGGGCGGTTCCGTCCGGCGTGACCGTCAGAAAGATGCTGCCCCAGCCGTTCATGCAGGCTTTCGGGCGCTCTTCGTAATAGTCAGGGGTGACGAAAATCAGCTTGCACGGATGCCCTTCGGCTTCCAGTTTGGCGCGGTATTCGTTGGTGATGCGTTCGGCGCGGACCAGTTGTTCCTTGGTCGGCAACAGACCGACCCGGTTGAGCTGCGCCCAACCGTAGAACTGGCACGTGGCGAGTTCCACAAAGTCCGCCTCAAGAGCGATGCACAGCTCGATGATCCGGTCGATCTTGTCGATGTTGTGCCGATGGGTCACGAAGTTCAGCACCATCGGATAACCGTGGGCTTTCACTGCGCGGGCCATTTCCAGCTTCTGGGCGAAGGCCTTCTTCGAGCCGGCCAGCAAGTTGTTCACTTGCTCGTCGCTGGCCTGAAAGCTGATCTGAATGTGGTCCAGGCCGGCCTTCTTGAAGTCGCTGATTTTCTGCTCGGTCAGGCCGATGCCGGAGGTGATCAGGTTGGTGTAGAAACCCAGCTTGCGCGCCTCGGCAATCAGCTCGGCGAGGTCCTGGCGCACCAGCGGTTCACCGCCGGAAAAGCCCAACTGCGCCGCACCCATTTCCCGCGCTTCGCGAAAAACCTTGATCCACTGCTCAGTGCTCAGTTCTTTGCCTTGCTCGGCGAAGTCCAGCGGATTGGAACAATACGGGCATTGCAACGGGCAGCGATAGGTCAGCTCGGCCAGCAGCCACAGCGGTAGGCCGATTTCCGGTTTGGGCGGTAACTTGTCTGACGCGCAATCAGGCAAGTTCGATCCAGTGCTGAGCACGGGCGACCTCCATGAATTGCTCGATGTCGTCACCGAGCTCGGTGACGCCGGGGAACTGCGCGTCCAGTTCGGCGATGATCGCCGCGATGTCACGCTCGCCGTCGATCAAACCGCCGATCAGCGCGGCGCTTTCGTTGAGTTTGATCATGCCTTCCGGGTAGAGCAGCACATGACCTTTCTGCGCCGGTTCGTACTGGAAGCGGTAGCCGGTACGCCAGGTCGGGGTCTTGCTGCGATCAAAACTCATAAGGTGATTCCTTTATGCCAGACCCGTTGCTCGGTCACGCTGTGATACGGCGGGCGATTCAGTTCATAGGCCATGCTCATGGCATCGAGCATGCTCCAAAGAATGTCCAGTTTGAACTGGAGAATTTCCAGCATGCGCTCTTGGCCGGCCCGCGTCGTGTAGTGCTGCAAAGTGATCGCCAAGCCGTGTTCCACGTCGCGACGTGCCTGACCCAGACGCGTGCGGAAATACTCGTAACCGGCCGGGTCGATCCACGGGTAATGCTGCGGCCAGCTGTCCAGGCGCGACTGGTGGATATGCGGCGCAAACAGTTCGGTCAGCGAGCTGCTGGCGGCTTCCTGCCAACTGGCACGGCGGGCGAAGTTGACGTAGGCATCGACGGCAAATCGCACGCCGGGCAGTACCAATTCCTGCGAGCGTAGCTGATCCGGGTCGAGGCCGACGGCCTGGCCCAGGCGCAGCCAGGCTTCGATGCCGCCGTCTTCGCCGGGGGCGCCGTCATGGTCGAGCAAACGCTGAATCCACTCACGACGAATCTCGCGGTCCGGGCAGTTGGCGAGGATCGCGGCATCCTTGAGCGGGATATTCACCTGATAATAGAAACGGTTGGCGACCCAGCCCTGGATCTGCTCGCGCGTTGCCCGGCCTTCGTACATCGCCACGTGATACGGGTGATAGATGTGGTAATAGGCGCCCTTGGCGCGCAGGGCTGCTTCGAACTCGGCGGGGGACATTGCTGTGTTCATTTCGGTTCTCCGGGCACAACCGTAGGTGTGTAGTGCTTGTGCCGGCCTCATCGCGAGCAAGCTCACTCCCACACTGGATTGGGTGACCACGCGGAACCCTGTGGGAGCGAGCTTGCTCGCGATAGACCGCGCAGCGGTCTCGGCTCTTAAAGCACAATACTCATGCCGTCGTAAGCCACTTCAACATTGCGCCGAACCAGTTCTGCACGCTCCGGCGAATCCTCATCGAGAATCGGGTTGGTATTGTTGATGTGGATAAGCACTTTGCGCTGCTTTGGCAATTGTTCCAGCACTTCCAGCATGCCGCCGGGGCCGTTCTGCGCCAGGTGGCCCATCTCCCGACCGGTGCGGGTGCCGACGCCACGGCGCTGCATTTCGTCGTCATCCCACATCGTGCCGTCCACCAGCAGGCAATCGCTGCCCGCCATGATCTCCAGCAACGGTGCGTCGACCTTGCCCAGGCCCGGTGCGTAGAACAGTTTGCCGCCGGTGTTGAGGTCTTCAACGATCAGGCCGATGTTGTCTCCCGGGTGCGGGTCGAAACGGTGCGGCGAATACGGCGGTGCGGCGCTGCGCAGCGGCAACGGGGTGAAGCGCAGACTCGGGCAGGCCGGGATGGTGAAGCTGCGGTCGAGTTCGATGCGGTTCCAGGTCAGCCCGCCGTTCCAGTGGGTCAGCATGGTGAACAGCGGGAAACCGGTGCTCAGGTCTTCGTGGACCATGTCGGTGCACCAGACCTGGTGCGGGCAACCTTCGCGCAGGTTGAGCAGGCCGGTGGTGTGGTCGATCTGGCTGTCCATCAGGATGATCGCGTTGATGCCGGTATCGCGCAGCGCGCGGCCCGGTTGCATCGGGGTGAAACTCTGGAGCTGGGCGCGGATGTCCGGCGATGCGTTGCACAACACCCAGTTCACGCCGTTATCGGAAATTGCGATGGACGACTGGGTCCGCGCCTTGGCGTTCAGGCTGCCATCGCGAAAACCGGCGCAGTTCACGCAGTTGCAGTTCCACTGGGGGAAACCACCGCCGGCGGCGGAACCTAGAATCTGGACAAACATGGCCGCTCCATCATTCGAAAACTGAAAATAAAAACGCCTCGGCGAGCCGAGGCGTTGCACTGCGCTACAAAAAGATTAGCGGCTTGCGAAGTACATGGTGACTTCAAAGCCGATACGCAGGTCGGTGTAAGCAGGTTTGGACCAGGACATAGGAGCGCTCCTTCAGGTGATGGGACAGTTGAGGTCTATACATATAGTCCACCTCCAGCCGGAGATGTTCAGATAGTTAGGTGGCTATGTTACTCAAAATTACAGGGCGATTGGCCGGGAATCTTTGAGAAAGCTAATTGCAGCACCGCTAATGATCATTTTGCCGCTTGCCAAGGCGAGCCCGGGCACGGTCCGCTGGCCAGACAGCGCCAACCGCCTTCGGCCTGATTCAGTCGTTGTGCGGCGGCCAGTAACGTTTCACGGTCGATCATCAGAATTGCCTGAGGCAGTTGAGTCAGATATTCCGACGAGTGGCCGGCCAGTTTGCCCTGCCAGAGCAGTTCGGCGGCCTGCGCATTGGGCAGTGCCGCGCTATCGAATTGATCGGCCAGTGCCTGGCGCTGGTCGATAAAGGTCTCGTCATTGATGTCTTCGATCATCCCGGCCAATCCGCTCAGGAAGTGTTCGATGTGTTCCAGCAGATCCAGAGGGGCGACGCTGGGTGATTGCACGCCGAACAGCAGCCCGGTCTGCCCATGGATCTGCCGCAGGGCGCTGAACACCGCATAGCCGAGCTGCAGTTCTACCCGCAGGCGTTGGTAAAACGGCGTCAGGCAGACGTGAGCCAGCAAGCGCCAGGCGGCTTCATCAGCGATTTTTGCAGTTGCGGTCGGACAGAAGAGTAGCAGCGCGTGTTCGCTGGATCCGGTGTCGACCGCGCTCCAGAAATGCTGCGCGTTTATCGGGGAGGGCGGCGTCAGTTGATTGTCCGCAGTGCCGGGTACACGACTCAAGGCAAGGCCCATCGCCGCTTGTGTCTGGGCGGACAGGCCGGTCGCCAAACCGTCCCAGCGTGCGCTCGACCAAAGCTGCATCAAATCGTCCGAGTCGGCGCTGCGCTCAAGGCAGTGATCAGGCAGCGCTTTAAGCAACTGTCGAATCGGCATCAATGCAACGCTCGGCGGCTCTTCTTGTGAGAAGCCGGCATCAGGTGTTGTCAGTTCTTTCAGCGCATGTTCGAGGACGGTCGGCATCGGCTCCTGTAGCCCGGTCATTTTCAGCAGCCATTCATTGCCCGATGAGCTGAAGGAAAAATCGACACCTGCCTGACGTGCGTCTTCACGCAACGGCTGAAGGCGGTTTTCCAGGTTCGTCTGAACGTTGCTGCGAGGTGCCGAGTCCAGACGCCAGCGCAGGTAAACGGCGCCTTCGGCACTGCTATCGGGCAACGCCTGACTGAACTGCATGGGCGACCGTTCACGACGACCGCGTGAGCGATCCTGGGCAAAGGTCCGCAAGCCTCGGTGTTTGCTGGTCTGGCCGCGGATCAGTCCGGCACTCGGAACCGGAGCCTCGGCGCGTAAAAACGGATTAGGTGTTGGCAGTTGCCATTGGCCGGTGAAGTTATCCACAGCGCCGATTTGTTTCAGGATTTCATTGAGGGCTGCAATGCCCGATTCGGATAACCCTATTTCACGCTGTTCGCTGTCCAGGCGGGCCAGTTGCAGGGCGCCGCTGACTTGCTGCTGACGTTGCAGCAGGGCGGCGTATTCTTCGCGCAACCCGGTCCAGGGTTGCTGTGAGGCAAAGAATCCAAGCCAATCCAGTAGCTGCTCGCGGATCCTGTTGGGCGTCGCGTTGGCGGGTAACGTGAATTCGATGTGCAACAAGGCCTGGCCGGTGAATTGATAGAGTGGCGCAGCTTTCAGGCTGTCAGCCAGTCCGCGCTCGCGCAATTGCGTCAGCAGGCCACCGGGTTTCGCGGCGTTCAGCCAATGACACAGGAACGCCAGCGCCTCGGGCGATGAATCGGGCAACGCTTCGAAGGCAAACAGCAGACCCAGTCGACGCGCTCCAGCCTGTTGATAACTTTTGTCCGAAGAATCCATCAGCGATGTAGGCGCTTGTTGCGGGACTTTTTCCCCTACGGGAATCGCAGCGCTAAAGCGCCGAGCCATCGCCCTCAACTCATCGAGACTCTGCGGCCCTGCCAGGCTCAAGGTCATTTGCCCGGTCTGATAAAAACGCTGATAGAAACCCTGCAAGGCTTGCTGAAACTCAGGTTGCGGCACCGGCAGGCTGTAGCGGTTGCCGGCATGAAACGCCCGCAGTGGATGCGCCGCTGAAAGGCCGTCGAACAGCGCGAATTGCTGCTGAGCGGTCGTATCCCGAGACCATGCAACAAATTCTGCGTGCAGCACTTCCCGTTCCCGCCGCTGATCGTCCGGATTCATACGTGGATGAGCGAGCATGTCCGACAGGCGCTGCAGTCCCCCGGTAAACGCCTGAGGCGGTAACTCGAAAAAGTAGTCCGTGGTGCGTTCGCTCGTCCGCGCATTCACCTGACCGCCATGACCCTGGACGTAGGCCATCAGCCCTTGGCTTGCGGGAAAGCGCTCCGTACCGAGAAACAGCAGGTGTTCAAGAAAGTGCGCCAGCCCGGGCCAGGCCAGCGGCACGTCATGGCTGCCCGCCGCGACGCGCAACGCAGCAGCACTGCGCTTCAAATCGGGAGCATGACGCAGCGTCACCCGCAGGCCGTTGGCCAGGGTTTCAGTGTGAGGGCGAGGGTGATTCAGCGCAGGCATGAGCACTTCCAGAACAGAGAAGTGCCAATGCTAGCGGATAACGATGGATCAGCGCTTGTTAAGCTCGCTGTAAAGCTCGGGGCGGCGATCAAGGAAGTAGCGATTGGCGGCGCGGGAATCGACCATCAACTGACGATCCAGCTCGCCGACAATCAGTGCTTCATCAAGGCCGGCTTGGGCGATGCGATTGCCATCCGGCGCGGCGATGCTGCTCTGGCCGCAATACTGGATCTCGCCTTCGTTGCCGCAATAGTTGGCGTAAGCCACATAGCACTGGTTTTCGAAGGCCCGGGCGCGGACGGTGACGTCGGCGATGAAGTCGTAAGGAATCATGTTCGCCGTCGGCACCAGAATCAGCTCGGCGCCGGCCAGGGCCAGGCGTCGGGCGTTTTCCGGGAATTCCAGGTCGTAGCAGATCAGGAAGCCGAGCTTCCAGCCATTGAGTTCAACCAGCGGAAACTCATCCGGTCCGGCGCTGAACATCGAGTGATCGAGGTCGCCGAACAGGTGAGTCTTGCGGTAGTTGCACAGGCGTTCGCCATTGGCGTCGATCAACTGCACGGCGTTGTAGATCTGCCCATCCTCGGTGCGCTCGGGGTAGCCATACAAAATGGCGATCCCGGCCGTCTTGGCGATGCGCGCGATCTGCTGCGCCGACTCACCGTTGTGCACTTCCGCCAGCACGCTGACGGCATCGAGGCCGATGTTGTAGCCGGTCAAAAACATCTCCGGCAGCACCAGCAAATCTGCGCCCTTGGCCTCCAGCGCCAATTGATGCAGACGTTGCAGGTTGCCTGCGACATCCAGGGGCAGCGGTGGACATTGGTAAAGGGCTACGCGCATTTCGGATTCCTCTTACTCGGACAGGGCGATCGGACCGATCTCGTTGAACACATCTCCTGGACCCGGGTTCTCGGCGTGAGTTTCACCGCCGAAGTGTTTCATGATGCCCCACACCGCATTGAGCGAGGTCTGTACCGCGCCTTCGACCCACGCAGGCGTCCACGAAACATCGTCGCCGGCGATGAAAATCCCGCGCTGCTCGGCCGGCATGTCGGCCTGCATGAAATGCGCGTACATGCGCTGGTTGTAGCGGTAGTGGCCGGGCAGGGCGCCTTTGAAAGCGCCGAGGAAATGCGGGTCGGCTTCCCAGGACACGGTGATCGGATCGCCGATGATCCGCGCCGCGATGTCGACTTTCGGGTAGATTTTCTTCAAGGCATCCAGCGCCAGTTTCACGCGTTTTTCCACGGGTTGCGGGAGCATTTTCAGTGCGTCGCTCATCCACGAGTACGACAGGCAAATCACGCCCGGCTTGTCGTCGCCGTTGTCGAACAGATAGGTGCCGCGGGTCAGGCGATCGGTGAGGGTCATGCTCATCAGGTCGCGACCGGTTTCCGGATCCTTGTCTTTCCAGAATGGCCGATCGACCATCACGAAAGTTTTCGACGATTGCATGTAGCGGGTGCGGTCGAGGGCCATCCACATCTTTTGCGAGAACAGGGTTTCGTCGCATTCAATCTGGGTGGTCAGCAGCCAGCTCTGGCAGGTGGTCAGCACTGCTGCGTATTCGCGGGTATCGCCCCAGTTGTCGGTGACGGCAAAGCGCCCGTCTGCCGCGTGGGCAATTTTTTTCACGCCGGTACGCGGTGCGCCGTTGTGCAGGGAGCTGAGACTGGTGCCTTCCGGCCAGTGCACGCAACGTTCCGGCACATGACGCCAGATCCCCAACGGCACTTGTTCCACGCCGCCGACCACCAAGTGCTGGTGGTCGTCGCAGTTGGTCATGACCACACGGAAGATTTCCAGCATCGAGTTCGGGAAGTCCGAGTCCCAGCCGCCGGTGCCGAAACCGACCTGACCAAACACTTCGCGGTGATGGAACGAGAGTTTGGCGAAGGCTTTGGAGGTGGCAACGAAGTCGTAGAAGGTGCGGTCGTCCCACAGCGGAACGAGGGTGTTCCACAGCTCTTTGAGACGCGGCACATCCCGGTCGCGGATCGCTTGCTGGATGTCAGAGAACTGCGAACCGGCTTCCAGCGCGTCGGCCCAGGCGTCGGCGACTTCCTGGAACAGTGCAGGAAGATCCGCCAGTTTCTGTGCGTAATGGGTCTGGCCTTCGAGGTCGATCACCGTGCTGCCCGAGGCAGGTGTCAGTGGGTTCGGGAAAGGTTTGGTTTGCAGCCCAAGCTTGTCGACGTAGTGATAAAAGGCGGTGGACGACACGGGGAAACGCATGCCGCCGAGCTCGGCGATGATGCCTTCGGCGCCATTGAACGCCTGCGAGCGCAGACGGCCGCCCATTTTCGAGGCTTCGTAGACGACGGGTTTGAGGCCCAGTTTCATTAATTCGTACGCGGCCACCAGACCCGCGATGCCGGCACCGACGATCGCTACCTCGGCGCCATGGTTGTGCGCAGGGATGCTGCCCAGGCCGGCCGGGTGCTCGATCCAGTCGTCGAAGGCGAAGGGAAAGTCCGGACCGAAAATGGTGACTGGTTTTTTACCGTCTGCAGGATGGCGATTGTTCTTGTTCATGGCTGACCTTGCTGGCGACCGGACGCGGCATGCGCGTCTGAGTATAGGAAAAGATGGCAGCCATTCTAGAGAGCGTAGAACACGTTAATAAGATGCAATGTGTCGTCGTTTTGCTAATTGTTTGATCAGAGTGACGATGGAATGCTACACACCGTCAATGTGGGAGCCGAGCTTGCTCGCGATTAGGCCCTCCCAGACACCAAGGAACTATCGGCAAAAACTCAAACCGGCTGCCCCCTATCAATCTTGCTACTCAAGATAATCGACGTAGTTGTCTTCTCCACGCCATCCACGCTGCCAATTTGGTCGAGCAACTGATCCAACTGCTCAGGTGAATCGGTGCGCAGCCACGCCACGTAATCAAATTCACCACTGACCGCGCACAACTGCTGCACTTGAGCCATCGCGCTGAGACGTCGCAACACTTCCTTGCCCGAGCGCGGTTGCACCGTGATTCCGACGTACGCCTGCAAGCCGCCATCCACGACACGCTGACCCAAACGCACGCCGTAACCGGTGATCACCTTGGCTTTTTCCAGCCGGGCCAGCCGCGAAGTCACGGTGGTGCGGGCGATGCCCAATTGTCGCGCGAGCATGGCCACGCTTTCGCGGGCATTGATCTGCAGGGCTGCAATCAATTGGCGATCGATTTCGTCCAGAACGGGCGGGCGAGTGTCAGGCAAGGGTCGTCTCCAGCGGCACAGATCAATGGGTTGGTATGTTACAGGCACATGTCGCACAGCGGATGGTTGATCTAGCCTCAGTACCGTTCATACCGTTTTCTACATCTCGGGTTTTTCTTGGGCTTGAGCAAGGCGCGATCGACAGGATGGACACCAACAGTCAGTCGTAGTCGAATGCGAAATCGAGGGATGCGAGGCCATGGCAATGACAAACAAGATGCCTCCCGCAATGCGGGACCATGCATTGCAGATTGCACATCACGAAATGGGGCACTACGTCGTAGCCCGCGCCTTGGGTTTTGCAACAGGCGGCGTGAGTCTGACAGTGACCATGGACTTGAGGCATCAAGGGGGAGCTTCCATCACCTTGGCGCGGTCCATTTCTTCGATGGACGCGATGAAGGCGTATTTGGAAGCCCGGATGGTGGTGCTCTTGGCTGGCGCTATGGGCCAGACATTAGCTTCAAAACATTCGCCAAAAAAAAACGTCGATAAGTCGAAAGCGGCAGCCATCCTGAACGGAGCGCTGGGGGCGGAACAGGATTACGCGAAAATAAGGGAGTTACGGCACTTGCTGCGCAACATCGCCTACCCCGATACGGATCACGCGTCGTCGGACGGCATAACGGCTGAGCTTAAAGCGATCACTGATCGTGTGTGGGGGCGGACTCAAAAAATCGTGGAGGAATTGGCCGATACGATTTCCGAATTAGCGGGGGCGCTGGTCGACGGCATGGTCATCGTGGAGCAGTGGGGTAGGGCGGCGGATACGTATGAGGTCGTGTTGACGGGTGAAATGCTTGAACGCCTGCGGCCCGTGCAGGCCATTCCGGCGTTAACTGTTGCTTCTGAAAGTTGAGGGCGATCTGCGTGTATGGCGAAAGCAGCAGCGCCCCCAGCATCAGGGACCCTGGTCGAGTCGCCGTGGCCCAAATCAGTGGTGTACGCGCGACTTCAGCGATCCGCACGCACGCCAAAGATTGCCGCCATTAACAGCGATGGGGATGTGATGGAGGTGGTTCGCAATCAGTGCGATTTGTTCCGGTCGCAGCAGCTCTTCATGACTAACGAATTAGCGTCGACGCATCATACGGTCACTATTACTCGTCATAATGACCAATAATTCGTCAAATTAATGCACTTTGCGTCTTATCGTCGCACTCGCTTGCTTCTAGACTCCTTTCCCCGCGAGCTCTGCCTCCTCGTTCACCAGGAGCGCGAGCTGTTGGGTGTTACTTCTTCCAAAGTGACATACGAGTTCCATAACAGTACTCATGTGTCACATGCGCTCATGTTGGTCTTTAGGAATAAAAATAATGAAAAAAACATTTCTGACCCTTTCCGCATTAGCTCTCTGCATGGCTGCCGGCTCCGCGCTGGCCAAGGAATACAAGGAATTGCGCTTTGGCGTCGATCCGTCCTACGCGCCGTTTGAGTCCAAAGCCGCCGATGGCAGCCTGGAGGGCTTCGATATTGACCTGGGCAACGCGATTTGCGCTGAGCTGAAAGTCAAGTGCAAGTGGGTCGAAAGCGATTTCGACGGCATGATTCCCGGCCTCAAGGCCAACAAGTTCGACGGCGTGATCTCTTCCATGACCGCCACACCAGCCCGCGAAAAAGTCATCGACTTCTCCAGCGAGTTGTTCTCTGGCCCAACCGGGCTGGTATTCAAAAAAGGCGCCGCCATCGACGCCGATCCGGCCACGCTAAAGGGCAAGAAAGTCGGCTACGAGCAAGGCACCATCCAGGAAGCCTACGCCAAGGCCGTGCTGGACAAGGCCGGAGTAGAGACACAGGCCTACGCCAATCAGGACCAGGTTTACGCGGACCTGATCTCCGGTCGCCTCGATGCTTCGATCCAGGACATGCTGCAAGCCGAACTGGGCTTCCTGAAGTCGCCACAAGGCGCCAACTTTGAAGTCAGCAAGCCGGTCGAGAGCGAGCTGCTTCCATCGAAAACGGCGGTGGGCATCACCAAGGGCAACACTGAACTCAAGGCCCTTCTGGACAAAGGCATCAAGGCTCTGCACGACAATGGCACCTATGCCGCCGTCCAGCAGAAGCACTTCGCTGACCTGAACCTTTACAGCGGCAAGTAACGACCCTGCGCCCACCCCCGGATGGGCGCTTTCTTGATTGCCAAAGGGCTGCTCAATGTTCGAATACCTATTGCAGATTCTGGGGCTTTCCGGCTTCAGCCTGAAGGGCTTTGGCCCGCTGTTGCTGCAAGGCTCCTGGATGACTGTCAAATTATCCTTTCTGTCGCTGCTGGTGAGCGTGGTCCTCGGCCTGATCGGCGCCAGTGCCAAGCTTTCCAAGTCAGCTATGCTGCGCGTCCCGGCGCAGGCCTACACCACGCTGATTCGTGGCGTGCCGGACCTGGTGTTGATGCTGCTGATTTTCTACAGCCTGCAAACCTGGCTGACCAACCTGACCGAAGCGCTGGGCTGGGACTATATCGAGATCAACCCGTTCAGTGCCGGGGTCATTACCCTGGGCTTCATCTACGGTGCGTATTTCACCGAGACCTTTCGCGGCGCGATCCTCGCCGTACCCCGCGGCCAGATGGAGGCGGCTACCGCCTACGGACTGACACGCGCCCAGCGCTTTCGCTTCGTGGTGTTCCCGCAAATGATGCGCTTCGCCCTGCCAGGCATCGGCAATAACTGGATGGTGATCCTCAAGGCCACCGCGTTGGTCTCGATCATCGGTCTGGCCGATCTGGTCAAGGTGGCCCAGGATGCGGGCAAAAGCTCCTATCAGTTGTTCTTCTTCCTTGTGCTGGCGGCCTTGATCTATCTGGTGATTACCACCGCTTCGAATTACGTCTTGCACCGGCTGGATGTCTTCTACGCAGCAGGTACCCGGGAGGCCGTACGATGATCGAACTACTGCAGGAATACTGGCGACCCTTTCTTTACCAGGACGGCAGTCACATCACCGGGCTGGCCATGACCCTCTGGTTGCTCAGTGCCTCGATTTTCTTCGGCTTCGTGGTGTCGGTGCCGTTGTCGATTGCCCGGGTGTCGTCCAGTGTCTGGGTGCGCTGGCCGGTGCAGTTCTACACCTACCTGTTTCGCGGTACGCCGCTGTATATCCAGTTGCTGATTTGCTACACCGGCATCTACAGCTTCGCTGCGGTACGCGCCCAGCCGGTACTTGATGCGTTCTTCCGCGACGCCTTGAATTGCACCATTCTGGCCTTTGCCCTGAACACCTGCGCCTACACTACGGAAATCTTCGCGGGGGCGATCCGCAGCATGAACCACGGCGAAGTCGAGGCGGCCAAGGCCTATGGCCTGCGTGGCTGGAAGCTCTATGCCTACATCATCATGCCATCGGCCCTGCGCCGCTCGTTGCCGTACTACAGCAACGAAGTGATCCTGATGCTGCACTCGACCACCGTGGCTTTTACCGCCACCGTGCCGGACATTCTCAAGGTCGCCAGAGACGCCAACTCGGCAACCTTCCTGACCTTCCAGTCGTTCGGTATCGCCGCAGTCATCTACCTGGCCGTCACGTTCATTCTGGTCGGCTTGTTCCGCCTGGCCGAGCGCCGCTGGCTATCTTTCCTTGCCCCGGTTCACTGATTCCGTAGAGGACGTTTGCGCACATGTACAAACTGACCGTTGAAAACCTGCATAAAAGCTACGGCAACCACGAAGTGCTCAAGGGTGTCTCGCTGAACGCTAAAACCGGCGATGTGATCAGCCTGATCGGCGCTAGTGGTTCGGGCAAGAGCACCTTCCTGCGTTGCATCAACTTCCTGGAAACGCCCAATGACGGCGCAATGACCCTGGATAACCAGCCGATTCGCATGGTCCATGACCGCCACGGCATGCGCGTGGCCGACGCCGATGAACTGCAACGCCTGCGCACGCGCCTGGCGATGGTGTTTCAGCATTTCAATCTGTGGAGCCACATGACCGTGCTCGACAACATCACCATGGCTCCGCGCCGGGTGCTGGGTGTCAGCAAGAAGGATGCCGAGGAGCGCGCCCGACGCTATCTCGACAAGGTGGGGCTGGCGTCGCGCGTCGCCGATCAATACCCGGCGTTCCTCTCCGGTGGTCAGCAGCAACGCGTCGCCATCGCCCGGGCCCTGACCATGGAACCGGAGATCATGCTGTTCGACGAGCCGACCTCGGCCCTGGACCCGGAGCTGGTGGGCGAAGTGCTCAAGGTGATTCAGGGGCTGGCCGAAGAAGGCCGCACCATGATCATGGTTACCCACGAAATGAGCTTTGCCCGCAAAGTGTCGAACCAAGTGCTGTTCCTGCACCAGGGGCGGGTGGAAGAGCAGGGTGTGCCCGAAGAAGTACTGGGCAACCCGCAAAGCGAACGTCTGCAGCAGTTTCTCAGCGGCAACCTGAAGTAAGCCGCCATAATCCCATGCACCTTTGAGAGACTAGTAGGTCGATCAAAGGAGCATGGATATTGGGCGTCCAGCAATCAGGACGGGTCCAGAAAGGTGCAGTATGTTCGCCTCGAGCGATCACGCAGGCATCAGTATTTATACTTGGCTGTCGTCCAGGCAGTCAGGCCGCTTGTCCACACCGGTGTAACCGGCATCGCCGCAGACGTACGTTTCCTCGCCATGCAAAATTCCGCCGGCTAGTTCATGTTTTTCCAGCAAGCGACGAAAA
The DNA here is from genome assembly GCF_004136015.1 of Pseudomonas sp. ACM7. Lineage (NCBI taxonomy): Bacteria > Pseudomonadati > Pseudomonadota > Gammaproteobacteria > Pseudomonadales > Pseudomonadaceae > Pseudomonas > Pseudomonas sp. ACM7. The sequence goes on from NZ_CP024866.1 coordinate 3,281,221, forward strand.
TTGAGGATCGTGGTCTCGTCGGGAATCCGATCCAGATGCAGTCCCGAAAACTGGCGAAGAATCGTGGTCTCCTAAAGTGATTCTTCCATCGCCGGATCGCTGTAGCCGAACCAATTCTGCATCCGATGAACCTGCAACATCGCCAGCAACGGATAGGCAGCACGACCACCTTCGCCCTTCGGATAATGCGGCTCAATCAAGGCAACCAGTCCCTTCAAGGGCACCACCTGATCCATCTCGATCAGAAAACGCTCGCGGCGAGTCTGCTTACGTTTACCGGCATATTCGGCATCGGCGAAGGACATCTGTTTCGTCGGAGCTCAACCGTTCAGTTCGTGTGAAGCGTGTGCTTCACCAAATTAGGAAATCTTTTTCAGAGTTTCCTTAGGGATACGTTAATTCTCCGTGCAGGCCCCAACAAGCGGTCTGAAGAGCTTGGCCGTACGAAATTGGGAACACGTCTGGAGGTTAAGGCAGAGCGCGGATCCTGGATTCACGTATCGGTCGAACTGAACGGTGATGAGCTTGAGGGATGGGTTTACGCGCAATACACGCTGAAACTGTGATCTGGCGTGGCGGGAGGGTGGATACTTTTTGGACACTTTCCGTATTCATACAGAAGAAGCGGCTTCGAAAATCCAAGCCTCAAACACGAAAAAGCCGCGCATTGCGCGGCTTTCTTGTTTGGTGGGCCCACACGGACTTGAACCGTGGACCAAAGGATTATGAGTTGCCTAGAGACGCTGTAAGCCTAGTAAAACCCAGCGTAGTTTAGCGTAGGCACAGTAAGCTGAAGGTGCCGTGATAGAGCTGTTTAAGCGTAGTTTAGCGCAAGCTATAAAAGCTGGTAACTGTACCGCCAGTGTACTGTCCTCTGTGCCGCAAGACGGTCAGGTTTTGGTTTTTTATCAGGCGGCTCGGTGATGAGTTCTTTGTGTCGCGGATGAAGCGTTTACAAGGTGCGCTTGAGGAAATTGGTGCAGTTCTGTAGCACAGACCCCGTCCTGAGCATGAAACGGATCAGTCTTCGATGAAGTAGTCGGTATCCAGCTGCTTCACTTCGTAAACCTGCTTCACGTTGCAACCCAGGTTGTTCTCGACCATCAGGCGTGCCAACTCTACCCCATCGATCAGCACCACCTTTATATCCAGGCTCATCGCTGCCTCGCGGGCGCCGCTGGAGAAGTCCGAGGTGGTAATGAACACCCCCTTGCGGGCGCGCTGGCGGGTGAGGGCTCCGATGAACTTGTCGATCTCCGGGCGGTGTACGGTGTTACTCCAGCGCTTGGCTTGCAGGTATATGACGTCCAGGCCGAGCTTGTCTTCCTTGATGATGCCGTCGATGCCGTCGTCGTTAGTTTGTTGAGTCGCGCGCCCCGCTTCTTTGCGTGAGCCGCCATAGCCCATGGAAATCATCAGGTCGACCACCAGTTGCTCGAAAAATGTCGGTGAGGCAGCACGCACCTGGGCCAGCAGGTCATCCGCCAGTGATTGCGTCAGAGCCTGGTGTGCTGTGGCTAGTTGCTCGTCGGGGGTAGCTTGCTCGACCGGCTCGCTCTGCAAGGCTGGCGCTGAACTTTCGGCTGGACTGGTCGAATGAAACACCGCGAATTCCGGGTATTGCTTCAGCCAGCTCACGGTAATGCGTACTGGGCCATTGTTCAGCGCCTCTCTGCCGCGTTCGGTGATCTGCAGCATCCCCTTGGCCGGAATGCTCAGCAGCCCTGCCTTATTCAAATAGGTGCGTGCCCAACCGACTCGGTTGTTGATCACCGTCTGCTTACCGGAGGGCAGGCGCTCGCTACGCTCCTCCTCGCTGAGCTGAAACTCGTTGGCGATGCGTTCGCGTAATTCGCTCAGAGCCAGCGGAGTACCGTCGGCAACAGTGGCCAGTATCGGCCGCATGACACTTTGAAAGTCCGGGATGGGCATAATAACTTCCTGTTCAGTTGCCGGGACGTAATAACGCAGGTTGCAAATCATGGTTGTTGTGCGGTCAGGCCGATGCCTTACGACCACGTTTGGCTTGGCTACGTTGCAGCAGCACGTTGGCTGGTTCGTCGTTGGGGTCTTGCGGTACCAGTTCGCCCCGGAAGGCTTGGGCCAGGATGCTTTGGGTTAGGTGGTCGATACGGCTTTTGGCCGAGGCGACTTTGGCTTCCAGTTGGTCGGCGAACGCGAAGAGTTGTTCGACGCGGCGGACGATTTCGGTTTGCTCGTCCATTGGGGGGTACAGCAGCTCAGCTTTTCGCATCTTTTTAATGCCAAATGCCGCTTGCGAGGTTGCTTTACTTCCCTTGGCCGAAATTTCCAGCGCTAACGGGGAGCACCAAAACAAGAAGTGATAGCTTGGAACGACTTTCCCTCGAATAGGCTGCACCAAAATTACATTTGCAGAAATGGTGTATTCAACGCCAGTTGGGATTTTAGTTGCAGAGCCAATTGTGCCGATTTTTCCAAAAATGAAATCACCATCATTGATGGAGTATCTCTCTTTGTGTTCGTCTAAAACTGATCTTGAAACTTTGCGGGCATTCTCAAAGTCAATTACGCCAAGTTTTTTGACGTCACCGATCCCAATATAAGGAATTCCATTAGGATCTTCGCTTGGCGTCCTATGGCTAGGGTGTGGATCAATTACGTCTGCAATTTCATCATGAATAATGCTAATCCATGTCGCTGACACAGTAGACTGTTCCGGGACGGGTAAGCCATTCTTTGCATCTGACCCCAGCAAGCTTAAACGCCAATCCTCTGTTAATCGCCCGGAAACCGCTGCTGCGAGGACGGATTGGCGGAAGCGTTTGAGCAGGGCCGGGATGGCGTCGATGCGGGCTTTGAGGGTGTCTACCTGGGCGAGTAGTTCATCGAGCTTTTGGGCGATGCGGGTTTGTTCGGCGAGTGGCGGCAGCGGTATCTGGATTACCTTTAACGCCTGCTGGGAAATATTGCGCATCGACAACTGATTGCCCGTGGCCAGGCTTTCAATCTGTTTTCTTCCGTTTTGTGTCCGTAGGCAAGTCAGCAACCAGGTTTTGCTCTCATCGGCAAGCACTAGGCGCAGCACCTTGTCGCTGAGATAGAGGCTCTTCGATAATTGCTTGACCAAAACGCAGGAGCCGACCAGCTCAAGCGTGTTGGCTCGTGAGATCAGGAAGTCCCCGAGTTGGATCTTTTCTTCCGGCTTGAGGTGGGACGAGTCGAATAGCGTCTTGCTCTCCTGCTCGTTGAACTTGCCCCAAGTAACCGCACTGATTTTCACTAGCCCGTTTTCCTCTCCCAGCGGCGGGCGTTCATTGCACTTGACGCTCTTGCCAGTCTCAATGCGTTCGACAATATCGCCAAGCGTGCACGCAGACCAGCCAATGGGTAGCTCGCCACTCATTCCTCAGCCCCCTCAACTACTTCCAATCCCATCACCTGCGCCATCAACTGCTTCTGCGCCGCAACTTCATCTCCGGCCCCCAGCGCCTTCATCAGCTCCTCAAGCTCATGCAGCGCCTCGGTCAGTTCGGCCATGGCTTCGCCGGCCAATACTTCCGGTGCGGGCAGGTCGGCGGCATCCAGGCTGTCAGCATCCTTTAGCCAACTAATATCCAGCGAGTCGCCGCGCTCACGAATGAAATCGCGAGTAAACACGCGGAAGCGGCTCAGCTCTCCAATCCCCTCGACGTTTTCCGCACGTGTGCTATTGCCGTTGGCATCCTCACCATAGACGTCCTCAAAGGGCTTGAGGTGTTGTTTGCCAAACGGTGTGCGCTTGCCAAAGTTGGGCATATTGCTTCGCAGGTCGTAGATCCATGTGCGTTGTGTGCAGCCATGTTCCTGGTGCGGGTTATTGGCAGTGCCTTTCTGAAAGTACAGCACGTTGGTCTTCACGCCCTGGGCGTAGAAAATACCTGTTGGCAATCGCAGGATGGTATGCAGGTTGCACTTGTCCATCAGGTCGCGGCGCACATCGATGCCGACGCCAGCCTCGAACAGTACGTTATCCGGCAGTACCACAGCAGCTCGGCCGCCCGGTTTCAGACCGCGGTAAATGTGCTGAAGAAAGGCCAGTTGCTTGTTGCTGGTCTTGTAAGTGAGGTCGTCACGGGTTGGTCCGCCGCCGCCCTTGGCCGTACCAAATGGTGGGTTGGAGAGGATTACATCCACTTTCGGCAGATTGGCACCGGTTTGTCCGAGGGCGTTGCCCAGATGCACGACGCCTTCCTCGTCGCCTTCCATGCCGTGCAGCAGGGTGTTCATCAGTGCCAGACGGCGGGTGCCGGGCACGAGTTCGATGCCGATAAAGGCACGGTTGCGCTGGAAGGACTGGGCCTTGGCGTCGAGGTCGTAGTGATCGTCGGTGTGGCTCTTGATATAAGCATCGGCGGCAATCAAGAAGCCTGCGGTGCCTGCTGCGGGGTCTTGAATGGTTTCACCGGGCTGGGGCTTAATGCAGTTGATGATGCTGTCGATCAGCGGACGCGGGGTGAAGTACTGACCAGCGCCGGATTTGGTTTCGCTGGCATTCTTTTCCAGCAGACCTTCGTAAAGATCTCCAAGGCCATCACGGCGGGCGCTGAACCAATCGATACCGTCCAGGCTCTTGATCAGTTGCTCCAGATGGCGCGGTTCTTTCATGCGCGTTTGCGCGTCGGCATAAATGGCGGCGATCAGCGGGTCGCTATTTTTGCCCAAATCCAACAGCATCTGCCGATAGTAGTCGAGCAGATTGATCCCGGACTTGCCCGCCAGATCCGGCCAGTGTGCGCCCTCGGGAAGCTTGTGGGCGAAGCTGTCGTTGTTCTGTACTTGCTCGAATTCCATTTTGATGAACAGCAGCAGTACTAGTTCGGTGACGTAGTCGCTGTAGTTGATGCCATCGTCGCGCAGTACGTCGCAAAGGTTCCAGAGTTTCTGGACGATGTCGGAGTTGGTCATGGGTCGCACTCTAGGTTGATCAGGTCGTGAGCCGAATAGTGGAGGTGTTCGGCTCAGCTAATAGGTGGTGTTAAAACGCTTAGGCAACTGATGTCGTCATCCGTGGGCGGTGCGAGCAGGTTGCCGGTGCGCAAAAAAGTCAGTTGTTCCTGGTGGCTGAGACAGGCCCAGAAGCCGTCGCTGGCCAGTAGCCAACGCTGGTTTTGGGCAATAGGCCAGTGTTTAATCTCAGGATTGCTCGCGCGCCTGGCGCTGAAGCAGCGAGTCAGGCGGTGGCGTGATGTGTCTTGGGCAATCTCTGCATGTGTGAGGTTGCCTTGCCAGTTAGCGGCACAATGCACGCTACTCAACCAATTGATACTGGCGGTCTGCCCAATCAGGCCAAGGCAACAGTCGCCTTCGTGAATACTGAATGCAGCATCGGTAAGTAGGCATAGCACCAAGTAACTGCATGCAGCGCGAGGGTAGTCATCACGCAGCACCTGCTGGCTGCTGGCGATTATATGCAATAACGCCTCGGCTGTTTGCTCTGCGCTCATCTCTTCTGTTTGCACGCGGGTGAAATCCGATACCAGCCTTGCCAGCAAGGCATTGGCCAGTTCACCACTTAGAGGGTGACTGCTGCTGCCGTCGGCGACCAAGTAAAGGCTGGCATTTGCTAACTCGACATGGGCGAAGGCATCCCGGTTGTCGGTTGTGAAGGTGCCGGCCTGGGAGTGCCATTGCAGGGATGCTCGCATTTAGTCGGCTACCTGGGCGATATGGCGCAAACGCTGCCAGATGATCTGCTCACGTTCGTCATCGCCACGTGCAGCGTCTTGTACCAGGTAGGCGAAATCGTTATTTCTCAGTAGCGCTGCCAGTTTTTGGGCCAGGTAAGCCCGCAGGTCTGGCGCGGCGGCGTCCACTTCTTGCAGCAGTTCTTCTCTGCCGTTCACCAGATTGAGAATGTCCTCAAGGTCTTGGCTGCCTAGAGGGTTCTGCTCCCCGCGCCCTGCATAGGCTTCTAATTTGCTGCCTAGAAAATAGGGGGGAGTGAACAGGCGAATGCGGCAGCCGCTCGGTAATTCGTGCCATTGTGCGCTGGCCAGGCCGTCGGTGAACCAGCGGTTATTACAGCCCAACAGATCGGCGGTTTGTGCATCCTCGGGCATGAAGTCGACTTTCAGCTCGCCCAGGCGCATACGGCAGATAACCTCATCCTCCGGCGACTGCGTGAAGCCTTTTTGCTTAAGCTGTTCAACTAGCCTTTGCCAGCCAGCATAACCCGTCAAATGTACAACCAAGTCGACATCATCTGTGTAGCGTACTTCTTCACGGCTGAATTCGTCGGTCAAAAGTAAGGCTGTGGTACAGCCGCCTACGAAGGCGACCTGCTGGCAGAGCTCTTGGCCGAGCGCCTGGGCAACCACTTCCAGCATCTGAATGTTTTGTGTACGACTCATGATTGCAGAACCTTCTCACGCAAAATCTTGTTGGCTAGATTTGCTTCCCTGGCGTTTCCCAGTCGAATTGCATCTATAAGTGCCAAGTATTCATACAGACAATGGTCTTTCTTGACCGCGCCCGGTACTGTTTTGAATAGAGGGGTTACGGATTGGCCCTTGCGATTGCCGTAGGCGTCTGGCCATACATGGATAAGGTCGCCACCACTCATTAATTTATCCTGCAGCATTGGTGCGGAAAAGCTTGTAGGGATACCCCGAACCATTTCTGCAGGTTTGGCTGGAAACACGTAGCGCAGGCCATGTTCGATAAAACCCAGTAATGCTTTGCTATTGACTCGAGGTAGCTGCGTGTCGGGGTCTACACGTAATAGTCCGATGTATTGGCAGCGTTTCAGTGCGGAGGCAATTTCAGTCTTGCTAATTCCAAGTGAGGCTTGCAAAGCACGAACGGAATAGCTGTCGTTGTAGACCGGAGGGTCCTGCTCTGAGTGATCCTCCCAGCCACGCCATTGATCTGATAGATAGGAATCACCCTGCTTGATCAGCTCTGTCATTTCGCCTGCGAGCCTTTGCTGCTCGCGCTCGCGCTGCTCAAGGCAGATCAATTTGATTAGCAGCAGAACATCTTGACTCTTCATCGCAGCCTCAGTTAATGACTGTCCTTTGTCCTAGGACTGAGGACAGTCTAAGCGCTTACGTATAGTGCGTGTCAACGCTCAGCCCGTTGCTTGCCACAGGTTGTCATTCAAAGCGTCCAGAACTAGGTCCAAGTTGCCGCCAAGATTGCGGTTCAAGCCTTTGAGGCCGCCATCGTTCCTGAAGGCATCATTGACCTGCTGCGGGTCTATGATCACTTCATGCACCAGTTGTTTGGCCAATCGCTCGAGCCAGCGCCGCTGCACGGGCGTCCAAGGTTGCAGAGCATAGATTTTTTGCATGGCATTCATCACACGCTGCTCGAACGGGAGCAACGCTTCGCCGATGGCTGCCTGGCGAATATAGCCGATGATGCTGGCAGCTATTTCCTGGTTGGTTTGGGAGCGCCAGGCGCTTTTCAGGCTGGCCTCGCTGAAGCCGTGCTGGTCGAGGAGCAAGCGCACTTCACGAAGTTGCTCACGAGTCAGATCTTTAGGGCGGTTAACCACGACGCCAAGGGCCGCAGATTGGTTGAGTTGTTTGTGGATAAACTCATGAAAACTTTCAAGGTAGTCCGCTGGTTTCTGGTTCTTGCCGTAGTTTTGCTCGCGAACCATCAACTCGTCGGTGTGTGTGGAAATTATCGGGTAATTTTCCGACCCAAGTAGAGCGCTGACGGTGGCCAGTTGGTTGATCAGTTGGCTGTGTTGGTTCATAAAGTTAGCGGCTTGCTGCGGACCGAGCTTATGCAGGTGACTGTGAAGTTTGGACGGTTCGACGCCCCAGGTATCCTGCAACTCATCCAACTTTTGTTTGAGGCTTGGTTTGCTCTCGGCCTTGTGCTGAGCCTTGCGCAGAATGCGCATGACGCGCTGACTCAGTTGGTCGAGCACATCGTGAGCGTGGCTGCTGTCTTGTTGGCTGCCGGGTGCATCGTGGCTGGCACTGTTGCTGAGTTCGCTGACCAACTGCTCCAAGGATATGTTGGGATTCTTGACTAGCGGTTTCATGGTGTCGACCGCTTCAAGGCTGGCGTAGAGGTCGACAGGGTCATAAATGCGGAATACGGTTTTTCCAATTTCGTCGCAACGGCGGGTTGCGCGGCCTTTCATCTGCTCATAGAGAATGCGCGAGCGCACGCGGCGCATAAACACCAGATTGCAGATTTTCGGCACATCAATGCCAGTGGTTAACAAGTCGACAGTAATTGCGATGCTGGGGTGAGGCTCGTTCTTGTAACGGCGAATCAGTTGATCAACCTTGTCGCTCTGGCCGGTAATGATGCGCACTGTCGCTTCGTTGTATTGCTCGCCGTAAGCGAACTTGAAGGCGTCATCAAGCAGATTTTTCACGCGTTCGGCATGGGCTTGGTTGACGCAGAAAATCATCGTTTTCTCTTCGCCGAACGGGTCGAGCTCATTGGCCAGCTCGTCGCAGATGACCTTGTCAAAGGCGGGCGTGATTACGCGGCGGTTGAACGATTCGATGTTGAAAGTGAGTTCGTCGTCCAGTTCGGCTACGTCGACTTCGCCGGTTTGGGTGTTGATAACGCTGACCGATTCGCCCTTTTCAAAGCGTATGCCTTGCTGACTGAGCTGGGTTTCATAGCGAATCGGTGGCTCGTGATCGATGAGCCAGTCATCGGCAACGGCTTCTCGATAGCTATAGGTGAATACCGGTTTGCCGAAAATTTCGCTGGTGTGTTTGGCTGGTGTGGCCGTAAGGCCGATGCGGCAGGCATCGAAGTGATCGAGCACGCGACGGTATTGCGATAGGTATTGGCTGTGATCGCGTACGGCCAGCTCGCCTTCGGTCATCTCTTGGTCGAGCGTGTAACCCCGGTGGGCTTCGTCGACGATGATGCAGTCGAACTCCCCCACGGACGGTGGGTTGTCTGAGCGGAAAATACGGCTGACCATGGCTTGCACGGTGGCTACTTGGACGCGGGTTTCCGCTTCTGCAGCCATGTCTCCGAGCTCTTTGATGTCGTAGATCTGCCCTAGGGTGTGATTCTGCTCAAGCGTGGTGTCGTTGAACGAGTCGATGGCCTGCTGGCCAAGGGCACTGCGGTCGACCAGAAACAAAATGCGCTTGAAGCGTTCGGTTTTGAGGAAACGATACATCAGGCCAATGATAGTGCGGGTTTTACCGGTGCCAGTGGCCATGGCCAGAAGGCAATCTCGCTGGCTGTTAGCTAGCGCCTGTTCCACTGACTGGATGGCTTTCTCTTGGTAATCGCGCAGTTTCAGGTAAGCAAAGCCCTCTACTTCGAGCTTGGCCTCGGCTTCAGCCTGGCTGCGCTTGAGCAGGTCGAGCAGGTCGCTGGGCGTGTGGAAGTCTGGCAGCGGCCGGCGCGTGTTGGCGGGGCTGCGCAGGTCGCGGAACCAGGTGCCGGATTGTTCTGCGAGCTGCTTGATAAAGGGGCGGCCGTTACAGGCGAAGGCAAAGGGCACACGGAAGTGGCTGCCGTCACCATCAATCCAAGGGTGTGCTTGGCCAGCTTGCAGCCAGGGCTGTAGATGTTCGGGGGAGAGGTTGAACTCGCGGGCATAACGCTCCGCTTGGGAAATGCGGTCGGCGATATTGATGCGTTTACGCTTGGCTTCGACGATGGCTATGGGCGTAAGCCCGGCGAACAGCACGTAGTCGGCACAAGCTTTGGTGCTGCTGGTGGGCCACTCTGCGATGGCCTTGTTCTTACCCTTCTCGGGGCGTGCGCCTTTGCTGTAAGTGAGGTCGAGGGAATCTGCGGCCCAGCCAGAATCGATCAACTGCTGGTCGATCAAGATGCGGGTAAGGTCTTCGGAGAGATCAAAGCTGCTGCTGGCCTGCTGGGTTTTCTTGGCAACCTGTTTGCTGGCCTGCGGCTGTGCGGCCAGCTTTTGCTGCAGTGCTTTGAGGCCTTGTTCATGCTCGGTGCGCATCTTGTGTAAAGCGGCCTCGTGCTCTGCGGCCAATTGCTTATGGTTGCGAGACTCGGCATCCATCTGTTCGGCGAGCACAGCATATTCCTCGGCTTCGCGTTTGAGCAGTTCGGCGAGCTGCTGGTTACTCTCCAACTGCTGGTTAGATTCGCTGAGCTGTGCTTTGAACTGTTCGATCTGGCTTTGCAGGTCGCGTAGTGGGGTGCTGGGGTCGCTGGGTGTGACGAAAGGACCGGGCTTGAAGGTGTAGGCGTCCTTGCCGAAGGACTGGTGATACCAGATGGCCAAGGCACGACCGACTTTTAGCCCATCCATGGCTTCACGATGTTGGGTTCGGAACCCGTGGATGGCTCTGTTTCCTTCAACGCGTAAGGTATGAAATAAGCTGCGGATGTTTTGATCCAGCTGGATCTCACGACTGAGCTTATAGAGCAGGTCGGACTGGGTGGTATTGGTATCAAATTCGATACCGGAGCGGCTAGCCAAGTCTTGGGCCAGGGCTTCGCCAAGTTGGCGCAGTTTGATCAGAGTGGTGTTGGGATCGCTGGCGAATGCCTGCTCGGCTGTGCTCGCAAGCTTTAGGAAGACGGGATCGTGCTCCTGGAGAAAAGCGAAGTTACTGCTGGCTGCCATGGTCGATCCTTCGGTTGCGTATCCAGTCAGGGCGCAAAGCCTTGCACTTAAATGCGTAAGTCGCGGTAGCTTAACCAAGGTAAGCCGAGTTTAGCCATGGCATTGCGCCATTCATTACGCTAATACGAGACTTTCCCCAGGCCCTACGTGAAATCGGTAATCGCCATTAGTAGGGAGTCGTTTTTGCTGCGTAACCGTGCCTTGCTAGCGTTTGGTTTGGACATAGTCTTTTAAAAAGGCTGTGCAACACATCAAACACATCAGCTTCCAAGCGGTTACCGGCTCGTAGAGCCTGGGGTTTCAAAGGGAGCTCCCTTTGGCACCGGATGTGTATACATCCATGGCGTGCCTGTATTTTTTTTGAGTTGCTGCTTTTTTCTGACTGTCAGGTGTTTGTCAGGCCTTTGCAGGGCATTTGTCAGGAGTCGAATGGGCTGTCAGGCATTTGTCAGGCATTTGTGGGCACATTGTCATGCGTTTGTCAGGCTTAGCCGAATTTAGGAGCCAAAGTAAATGCTTGATATGCGGTTTAGGAAAAGGGGGAAAGATTCCGGCTATTTTTTGTGGCGTGCTGTGTGAAGAGGCCACGCAGGTCATGGGCTCGCAGGGCCATTTGTCAGTTGAAAGTGGTGACTAGCTAGCTCTCAGTATTGATTGCTAACTATCGCCAATGCAGCAAGTCATCCGAGCTGTCCCCGTGTAATCCAGGGTTGGTGCTCACAACGTTAGGCCAATTGAGCCGGAATCCTTCCCTCATAACCGGCCCTGAAGCCTCTGGTTTTATTGGCTCATCCTGGCCTAGCCGGAATCTTTCCCTGTTTCGCGGCGGGTGAAGCGCACTGGGTGTCCAACGGGGCCGAGTGTTGCCTTGAAGGCTCTTTGGGTCGAGAGAGAGGGCATGTTGCGTAATTGCACGGACTTGACCACCCATTTGCATTCGACTTGACCAGTCGTTTGCATTGGATTTCACCAGCACACTTGGTGGCTCGACGGGCAGAAGTCGACCCATAGCTGCCAGTCATCCATATCGAATGAATCTATGGTGTTTTCTTGCTAAAGCTTGAGCACGGAAGTCACCCTAGGCTTCAGCAGTGTTCAGAAGGTCTCCAGCTCGTGCTGTTACATCACGATGGGCATCGGTCAGATCGCTTGAACAACGCACTGAGGACGCGCTGTCCGTATAAGCCGACGCCAAGACCCGACACGATGAAAACGACTGCAACGATTTTGTTAAGTGACAGGGTCTCATTAAAAATCATGACTGAACCGAGCAGGCCGAATACCGGCACCAATAACGACAATGGCGCGACGGTAGACACTGGATATCGTTTCAGAAGTGAATTCCACACCCAGTAGCCGAACAGTGTATTGGGGTATACCTGGAACAGGATCGACAGGACGGCGCGGTAGTCGAGTTGATTCACCAATGCGCTGTAACCCGTCGAGCCGTTAACAGCGTAATCAAGCGCGAAAAGAGGGATGGGCGAAAATGCGCTGGACCACACCAGGAAAGCGAAGACCTGGGTGGTCTTGGCCTTTTTGTTGATCACGTTGGCCGCACTCCAGGCGACCGCTCCCAGCAGCACCAGGATCAGCCCGGCCGTCGTTACTGTCCCATCAACAATTGAGATGATGCTCAACAAGCCACAGGAGGCGATACCTATACCCGCAAGTTGGTAGCGGGAAATCGCTTCCTTGAATATCCATGAGCCCAGCAGGATGGTGAAAAACGCGCTGAACTGAAGCACCAGCGAAGCGATGCCTGCTGAAAGACCAGACTTGATGCCAAGGTTAACGATGCCCCAAAGTCCGATACCGAAGACCAGACCGTAACCAATGATGTAGCGCCACTGCACATCAGGTTTCGGAATGAAAAAGATCGCTGGAAGTGCGCAAAGCGTGAAGCGAATGCCAGCAAGAATCAGCGGGTCAACGGTGGTGAGGCCCAGTTTGATAACCGAGAAATTCACGCCCCATATGGCAGTAATTGAGATTGCGAGTAGTAGGTGCCCGGCTTTCATACTGATCTTCCTTGAATGGTCGTTGAGAAATGACTTGTAAGAACCCACAGCGCCAAAGCTGTAGCGCTGATCAAGGCGCCCAGCAGGCTTACTGCCATCCAGCCCCAGAGCGCATAAACCTGGGTCGCGGCTGCCGCCCCCAGCGCGCTACCGACCGAGTAGAAGCACATGTATGCGCCGACCATGCGACTTTGGGCGTCGGGTCGAGCAGCAAAAATGAGGCTCTGGTTGGTGACGTGTACTGCTTGCACCGCGAAGTCGAGCAAGACCACTCCGCAGAGCAGCGCTATCAGGGACGTCTCGGCAAAAGTGATGGGCAACCAAGAAAGCGTCAGGAGCCCCAGCGAAATGCCGGTGACTCTTTGTCCCAAACCTTGATCGGCCCAGCGACCGGCTCTTCTGGCAGCAAGGGCACCGGCGACGCCGGCCAAGCCGAACATGCCGATGGCAGTGTGTGAAAGCGACAGCGGCGGAGCGCTCAACGGCAGCACCATGGATGTCCATAGCACGGAAAAAGCGGCAAAGATCAGTAAGGCCAACAGGCCCCTGATACGCAAAACCGGTTCGGTCATGAACAGCTTGAAGAACGACCGGATGAGAGCTTGGTAGGAGTGTTGATTGCGTGGCGACACTGCGGCAGGAAGCACTTTCCAGAGCACCGCCGCGATGGTCAGCATCAATCCTGAGGAAACGAAATAAACGGCGCGCCAGCCCGCTAGATCTGCGATCAGCCCAGAGGTAAACCGCGCCAGAAGAATGCCCAGGACAACTCCGCTGGTTACGGTTCCCACTGCCTGCCCACGTTGTGATGGCGTTGCCAACACGGCGGCATATGCCACAAGCACCTGAACGACCACTGCCAGTAAGCCCATCATGCTCATGGCTCCCAGCAGGGCCAGCCATTGCTGTGACGCGCCGACTGCCGCCAGCGCAATTGCAGACAGCGTCACTTGAGTCAAAATCAGCCGTTTACGGTTGACCATATCGCCCAGCGGTACGATGAACAGCAACCCCAGCGCGTATCCAACCTGAGTGGCCGTCACCACGACCCCGATCAATCCTGAGGCGACGCCCAGGCTCTCAGCCATTGAGGCGAGCAAGGGTTGGGCAAAATAAACATTGGCTACTGCAAGTGCGCAGGTGACGGAAAACAATAACGTGAGCGAGGGAGAAAGCCCCGGAGACCGGTCGGCCCTGCTGCTTTCTCCGATATCCGTATGCGGCAATCCCGAAGGCCGCCTGGAGAAACGTTTGGTGGTTGAGTCGGCATCTGCTGTCATGCACGCCTCCATGGCGTTAAACTGGTTTCAATTAAGAACTGGTTTTAATTATTGCTGAGCCAGGTTTCAAATTGCAACCACATTGATCCAGATTTATCGGCAGACTTGGCACCCTTATTCAAAAGGTAAATACGATGGTCGAAGGCGCTTCACCGCAAAGCAGCGAATGCCCGGTAGCAAGAACACTGGAGGCAATTGGGGATCGCTGGTCGCTCATGATTATCCGCGACGCATTTGACGACATTCGCCGATTCAGCGAGTTTCAAAAGAGCTTGGGCGTGGCCAAAAATATTCTGGCATCGCGACTAAAAACGTTGGTTGAAGTCGGTGTATTCGACGTTCGACCGGCGTCAGATGGAAGCGCCTACAAGGAGTACGTCCTAACGGACAAAGGACGGGAGATCTTTCCGGTCGTGGTCAGTATGAGACAGTGGGGCGAACGCTTCCTGTTCAAGCCGGAAGAGACACGTTCTGTGCTGTTGGACAACGAATCCGGACAGTCTCTGATGCCAATTGATGTTCGCTCATCAAGCGGTCAAAAACTTGGACCGTCTGACTGCCACAGAGTGAGACTTGTTACCGGCGGGGCGTGAATCGACAGCAGACATTACGAATGCCCGCTTTTGGCCGATTTCTGCCCGTCACCATGGACTGCAATCGGCCGAAAGCTACCTACAACGGGAGCAGAAAGCAGCCAGTAACGGATACCGGTTTTTCATGATGTTCAGCGAATAAACATCCATTGAGCGTTCGTGTTCAAAGCCTGCGAGCAATTTCCTCCCACATGTAGTCGTATTCGTATTGCAGCCATCGGACCAGCACCTTATCAAACTGCCTGCGTAGCCAATTACGCTTCCGCGCCGCCAGCCTTTCCTCGATCGTCGCTCTGAGCCAGTCGGGGTCAAAGCCTGTCCAGACAGAGGGCAAGACTGCTGCAAGGTTGGAGAAGCAAACGGGCGCCACTTCTGAATAAAAGATTTCGTAGAGTACGTCAGGATCGGCGCCTTTGACCTGGCGCGCGATGTAGTCGTAATCGGTCGGAAAATAGTTGAATGGCTCGGACAGTGCGGCTCTGACGTCTGTCAGTTGTGGTTCGGTCAGAAAATGTCCCAATGCGAAAATTCCTCCAGTTCCTCATCCAGCGACTCCGCGACCACTCCGCCCGCGACGCCACCGACGACCGATCCCACCAAGACCACCGCAATTGCGCAGATCGGGGCTCCTGGGCCACACAGCGCACTGACGCCCAACCCAGCTAGTACGCCGCCTAACGCACCGCCAACGACGATGATGCCTTGCCGGGCCGTTTCTTTGGGCTTGTTTTCCGCGTTCAGGATTTGATATGTCGCCAGGGCTGCGGTAACGAGAACGCCGAGTTTGCCCATGATCATCATTTTTTTAGTGCCTAGCGTGAACTTGGCATCGTCCCGGCCGGCGGCTTCCAAAATGGTGTAATGAACCTTCTTCTGCTCTGCGGCTGAAAGGCTTTCGTAGCTCTTTTTGAAGAGATCGTTAGAGTAACGATCCATAAGCCATTTTAGTGTTCAGTCATGACACTCCCGTAGAGATAGAGCACCGTGCAATGCTAAGCAGGAAAAAGGGGACTTATTTATTTGAAAAATAAATGCGTCCCCATTTACAAGCTCGTTACTAACCCGCGTCACCACTGTTTGGTTCTGGAAGCGCATCCGGACACTCATCGGCCCATCGCGTAACCGTCATGTCTTTGAGTCGCTCACCAATGGTGTCGACGCGCAAGCAGGCACCTTTCTTTGAATAGAACAGGATGCAGCGCGAGCTATCAAAAGAGCAGGTATCGAGTTCCAGGAAATTGCGTGCAGCCAGCTCGCGCTCGACACCACTGTATTCATAGCCATCGCTGGTGTGCATCCGGGTTGGCTTCCATCCTTGTTTGATCAACTTGGACCTGGCCGACACCAAGGGCTCATCGACGGCGATGCCTGCTGGCCCGTGCTTGTCGTTTGTCGCTTGCGAGCCGCCGGCAAACGCAAAGCTTGTACCCGTGCAATAAATTGCGAGCAGCAGGAGGATCGGTGTCTTCATTTAGCAGTTCCTCCAGCTGATTTGTAGCTCGCCAAAAACTTTGGATACTCGGCGTACGGTTGAGGTGGATAGTGGTTCTTCTTGCCAGGCCCTTCCGGGAGTGCCGCCCACCTAGTAGCCGCCTTCGGCATTGCGCCCGGAATGTCTCCAGCCTTGATCTTGTCGATTACACCAAGGGTGCGCAGAATGTCGACCGTGATGAGGTCTTGCGTATGGGGCGAAAAGTCCGTCAGGCCCATCTTTTCGCCATACTCACGCCATGTGGCAATGTTGATTTGATACAAGCCCGATGCCGTAGTTTTTCCGCCGTAGCCGGCGCCCGGATGGGTAGACTCATCAGTGAAAGTCCATTTTCCGGTTTTAAAACCCTCGGCCCAGCCATGACCGTATTTCGCGTGATAGTCACCGCCTTCGGCTTCGCCAATGGCGAACAAAAATGCCTTGACGTTTTTGTCCTTCAAATACTCTTCGTTCTCGGCCCGTCTTTTCTGTTTTTTTGCGTCTAGCTCTACAGTTTTCGGGGTGTTGTCTTTGACGGGCGTCACCGCTCTGGTGGCGACGGGAGACATCTTCCTGCCATTCCTGCTAACGACTTCAGCCATGCCTTAGTCCTCCAGAAACAGTTGGATTGTTTCAGGCAGGTGCGAACTCACTACATGCGTGTACCCCATAGCATCACTAACGCCGTGTTCCAAGCTGCCGTCAGCGCGTTTAATGGCGTATTCAAAATTGGCTAAAGGTTCGCCCGACTCTTGGTCAACCAATTTGAATTTGTCGCTGAAGTGCACTGGCATCGGCATCAGGCCGCTGAAGGGCGCTGATACAACGGTGTCGCCAATAATGACCGTGCCGGAGCCACCCACAACTACGTTGCCGTGGCCACCGGTACTGCCTTGAGTAGCGGCATTCAGTCCATTGATAAAAACCGTCGAGCTGACCGCTCCAGTGATCGGGCTACCGCATGCGGATTTATCGGTCATCCGAGCGGCGGGAAGACCGTCGAAATTGACATTGGGTGAGCCGCTGACAATAGGATTTGTGCCATGCCCCGGGAGCGGGCAACTGGTGGGATCTGTGACTCGGGCCGCAGGTTTTCCACTCATGGGAAGCTCCTTTTCAAAGATTCAGTTGTCCTTGGCCTGATTGGAATTGAAATCGAAATTCCGGCCACTGAGAGAGTACGTAGATCAAGCGTGTGGGTGAGATAGAAAGTGCGCCCTGGGGGAGGAACGCAAAAAAATCTACCGCCCATTTACATTTGCGTCGCACAGAATGCCTGAGGCAAAAGTTGCGTTCAACATTTCTTACAATTCTTTGATTGACTGTTGTGGAGTTGCCTTCGATCGAGTACTCGTAATGCCTGCGCGTCCGGATAGGGGTGAAGTTTCCTGTGCATAGCAAGCTCATTTGGACAAAAAAGGGGACAGGCGTATTTTCCGAAAAAAATGCATCACCTTTTTTGCGCTTGCTTTAAGCCGTCTCCACCTGATCTGTCGACTGACCGCTAACGACCCATAGCTGCCCTCCGTGATGGTTATCTATCGACCCAAAGGAGCATTTTATCGAGCAGGAAGAATCGCGCGCTGAAAGATCAAATCGCAAACCGAACAGACGATTGTGCCTCCGACTGCAGCCAAGGTTTGCAAACCGTGCAAAATTTCTTAACTCAATAGATTATGGGCACTACGCCACTATCAATAAGGAAATGCTCCGTGGAAGCTTCGACGACCATCCGTAATATGATGGCCAACAACCGAATCGTGGTGCCTGCCTATCAACGCGCCTATGCCTGGGAAACGCCTACCGAGGGCTCAAACCGGACCACGCAGACGGATGTGTTCCTCTACGACCTTGAGTCATACCGCCGCAGCAAGACCCGAAGTCCATATTACTTCGGCCACTTCCTGTTTGAGGAGGCGCAAGGGGAGTTTAGGGTGATTGACGGTCAGCAACGTCTAACGACGATTAGTCTCTTCTTAGCGGCACTATTCGCATGCCTGCAGGGCAAGCGAGCGCTTACCGAAGATGAGCAGGACTGCTACAAGGACCTAGTCAAGCGGGAAAGCCAGATCCGCTTCAAGACAGTCGACTATGACAACCAAGTATTTGTCGATTATGTGATCAACCAATCTAGGAAAGACGTCCCTACTGTAAAGACGACTTCAGCCAAGCGGCTCATTATGGCCTTCGATTACTTCAAGATGATGCTAAGCAGCCAATCTGAGGAGTATATGACAGACATGCTGAGAATCGTGTCCCAGGCCTCGTGCAGCACGCACCCTGTTCGGGATGAAGCTGAAGCAATTCAGATGTTCATTTTCCAGAATAACCGAGGTAAGCGACCATCCAACCTAGAAGTGGTGAAAGCGCAGTTCATGTACGCCATACATCTGCACGGAGAGGATCAACAGCAAAAAGACAGTCTTATCGATGAGATAAAAAATCGTTTCGAAACTATTTACAAGTCGATATCGGCGATTGAGTACCGAATCAATGAAGATGATGTGTTGCAGATTACCCTTCGCGTTTACTTTAACTCCCTTTGGGAGAGCGGTGCATTGGACAGAGTCGAGAAAATGCTGGCCGGGCAGTCGCCACTTGAATTCGTACAGGTATTTACCGATTCCCTAGCAATCAGTTTTGAGCATTTATCTGTTTTCTTTGGTGAGGACGAACGGAGCAATTTCCCGATCCACTCATTAGTGACCTTGGGCGGGATCGCGATCGTACTGCCGTTCATTCTCAAAGCCTATCGGTTCGGCCTTAGCCTTTCTGACAAGAACAGACTCTGCGTTGCTTTTGAGAGCCTTATCATCCGTCATCGCCTGATTGGCACGCGTGCGGACATTACTTCTCGCATAAATGATGTTTACGAGGCATTTTCCACGGAGCAGTCGTCGATAGACCCGATCCTTAATCAGATCGAGCGGCTTAAGACTGCGAGTGATTGGTGGTGGGCCTATTGGAACAACGATAAATTGCTTGTTGTCTTGGACGGTGAAATCAACCACAAAACCGCCAAGCATCTGTTGTGGAAATATGAAGTACACCTCGAAGGAGATGGTCACCGTGGCTACGCACAACGGCGCTACAGTGACATTTACCGACCCGAGTTGGAGCACATTGCTCCCACTACCGAACCATCGGTCCACCCCCACGGCTATGACACCTACAACGAGACCTTCAGAGAGGAATACCTAAACTGTCTCGGCAACTATCTACTGCTTTCCAAATCCCATAACTGTGCGGTGGGCAACATCCCGTTCAAGCAGAAACTGGAAACCTATACTCACAACTTCCAACAGAGAGAGATCACGAGCTTCGTGAGCAATGGCCGGGTCTGGGGTCAGGATGCAATCCAGGAGCGGCATGACAAAATCGTCGCTGCCCTAATGACTATGCTTTGACTGAACCGACTCGGCTTTTGAAGACATTTCAAATGACTGCTTTTTGGTCGACTGCCTCAGGCCACCACAGGCTATAGTCGACCCATAGCCGCCGGTAGCAATAGCAGAAATTGACCAAAGCTGGAATTCCATATCGCGATTCACTTGATTTTTGAAATAATCGGCTATTACCGACTATTCAAAAAAGACAGATCAACATCATTTGGGCTTTTTACTGGGTGTTGCTCTCGTAGTTTTAATGCTAGTTCAGCTAGCTTTTTAAATGTATCTGGTATTGGGTTGCATGATTCGGCCATATGTTCAGCTAGTCTCACTTTGTTTATTGAGCCGGCCTTCATGTTTATGCTGCTCACAAAACTTGCCAGCTGGGCAAACCATGGTTTTTTTGCATCAAATATGGCGGAAAAATCTGACTTTATGTTTTCATTGGAGTTTAAAATTACGTCGCATTTAAAGCTGGACTCTATGAACAGTTCTGGAGGAAATGCTTCTTCGAGTGACCCGCCATCACTTCCGTCTGGATACTTTACAACTGGGGTTTGAGGAATCTTAAATGCAGTGATTAATTCATCGTCAATGTGTTGGGCTTCTCTTTTTCCTGGCCGGTCATCGTCATAAGTCATGATTATTGGTCTGTCGTGACTCAATGTTTTTCTCAAAAGTCGGATTGAGTTTCTAAGATTTCCGATGCCATTGTAGTTTGCGATAACGATTCCATGTGTTTTAAAGTCTAGCCCACAGTCCTCAAGGAGCATTTGAAAAATAGCTTCTTCGGACTCGCCTTCAACAAAAATATAAATGCATTGAGCCCCAGCAGCTTTTTTCATGATTTCCTCTGCGCAAAGAGAGTCAAGCATTTCGTCGTAAATAATATCTTCCATTGTTGTAGCCATTGTGATTTTTCCTTTGGGCGTTAACTCAGGTTCCGTGAAATAAAGATTGGTGCCTCTCGTAACCAGGGTGTGGTTGGAATAGCGCTATTTGTCGATTCCTTTTCCTATCTCGACAAATCTCTTTAAGTAGGCGTCAATCGGGGCGCCCCTTAGGGTTTGACGCATCAATATACTCTCACCTACTACATTCGCCGTAAATAATGAATGCACAAGACCCAGTTAGACACAATATCTTGATGTCGCTGAGTTCCAGCATTTTGTCCGGCCTCGATCATTTCGACCGTCAGCTTCTGGCCGTTTTCTGCCCATTGCGAGCGGCAGAGAACGGCCAAAAGCGGATGTCCTCACGCGTTCTTGAGTGAGACGCAATGCAGGTCAAGGCGCAGGTGGATTCCTGCGTTGACTGCGGTATCACCGCCGAAACCCAGATGCACGTCGACCGGTTGCTAGCCAAGGCCAGCGCGCAGTTGGGTATCAAGGCTCCGATTGCGTGACAACCCAGTGGCCGGCGAGTGAATCATCACCGTTGGTCTTCCTGCCTTTGAGGGTGCGTGTTCTCCGCCGCCCTGTGCTAAACCTACATGTGTCCCCAAGGCTGGCCGAGAGGGGGCTCTAGGGATAGTGAAGTTCGACAGTACATCCTGATTGCGTAATGTCAGGTGTGGCACGAGGGTTCACACCGCGCCAGCGCCGTCCATTCATCCATCGGAACACTGTCCGAACAGCCCGAGATTCCCTATATGGACACAGAAGCTTCTTCAAACGTACTCCCTGGCCGATGCCCTATCGAAGCAACAAGTGACCCGACGGATGAGCCTGAAGACATAGATCAAGGCACCATGAAGCTGATAGTGGGCCTTATTGCAGTGTCTCTGGGAGCAGTGTGTACCCTCTTGGCAGGCAAATGGCTTGATTCTATCAGTGAAGCATACGTCCAAGGTGGTTGGGCGCGGGACGTATTTGTGGGGTCCCTGTTCTCAATTGCCGCGTTCCTACTTGCCTATCTTGGCGGTTCGAAGTGCGAGGCCTGGCTGAGCAAGATTGCTGCAATCGCTGCACTCGGGGTTGCGTTGTTCCCATGTAACTGCAAGCTATGCCCAGCTGTTGACGAAGCCGTGCGCACGGCGGGAGCCGCGTTAGCCAGCTGTGTTGAGCCCCCAACGATGGAACGGGTGCCCGGCGTTCATCTGGCGTCCGCTACAGTTCTCTTTTTAGTCCTTACCGCGTTTTGCCGCATTTTCTACCTCAGGGCTAAACGAAAATGCGAGCAGTCGCTCACTCAAAAGCCGACTATGGCCGGCCGACGAATGGTGATCTACTTAATATGCGCTATCGCAATACTCGGGTCGGTTGCCGCGTTAGGAGTTGGGGCGATATCCCACTTAGACGAAAAATACCGAGGCTTTGTATTTGCAGGCGAATCGGCCGGTCTGTTCGCATTTGGCATCTCTTGGTTAACCGCCAGCAAGGTTGTACCCTGGCTTGCGGACGATAGAGAGAGGCTGCACCCCACACTCAGAAGGAAACGGAGGGCCGCCATTGATTCTGGTGCAGGCATTAGTGGGCCTAAGGCAAGGCCTTTGCGACCACAATGAAGGCGGTCGCATTCGATCAGCTCCGGCCCACAATTGTTGCGCTGTGGAAAGTCAGTGTATGACCTGGTCAGGCGATGCGATCGGCTGAGCGACCAACATTAGGACTCCGCCCTCGCTCGCAAAAAGGTTCAGGCTGACTGCAGTTTGATGGAATCGCTCATGAAAACTGCCCCAGGTACCGAAATTGTAGTTTCACTTAGTGGTGGTTATTCTCCGTTTTAATTAGGGCATTTTGTTGGTTAATATTTCCTCTTTTGCTCTAGCGCCTTCTAGCGAACCTCCACCTCCTGATGCGCTTATGCCACCTCGTCGATGATCTTCGGCTGCCTGGTTGTACGCCCGTTGCATATCCTCTGCTTCCCTAGCTTTTTGCATTTGTAACTCTGCCAATTTTTTCGCCTCGGCATCTGCCTTCCGCTTTGCCTCTTCCATAATCATCTCGGCCTCTTTCTTTCGCTTCTCTGCCTCGCGTTTAGTTTGTTCGGCGAGTTCATCCAATCTCTTCTGCTGTTCTTTAGCTTGTTTTAAGTATGCTTTGTTTCTTTCTTCAGACTCACGACGAATCTTTTCCATTTGGTGTTCTATTTCCTTAAAGTGATCTTGGACTTCACTAGTGCTAGAAGTGCTGCGCGCCCTGTGTGCTGGCGCTTTTATTTTGGGGGGTTGAGAGTTTGATTGGGGTGGTGCCTCAGTTGGTGATTGGTTATCGAAAATACCTTTTGAGGCTTGAGTTAGGTCGTACATGGTTCGTGCGGCATCTTCATCTTTCGCAAGAAGTGGTAGAATGTTTAGAAGTTCGACTACGGAGCTTACTAATTTTGCTCTGTGCAATGAATGATCAAAAGGCTGGTCAGCAGCCAGCTGTACCGCCATTAAGGCCGCTGCATTAACATTGCTGAGACTTAGGCCGGTATCGATAGCTTCTTTTGTTTTCAAATATTGAGACTTGTCATCGGAAAATGCATTCGGGATCTGTGTAAAGCTAACTCCGACCCCGGTCGAGCCAACTATTAAGTCTAAAGATAAAGCAAGACCGCTTGTCACTGAGAACATGGCTGGCGGCGATAGGAGAAGAGGGGCTGCAAATGCGAGTAAAACAATGCTGCCAGATAATTGAAGCATCACCTCCGTAGTAGGCTTTTGCAAAAAAGCGTCAATGGCATTCCATTGCTCCTGTGCTGCAAGCGCAAAACCTTCAAGCTCGTGGTTCAATGCTTTTTCTATTTCATAAAGGTCTGCGCCGGCATTATCCATTAAACTTATCCTCGGCTGTAGCCAAGTAGAAGAGTGGCACTCCTGCTGGGGCATAACCACCCTTGTATGTCACTAGATACAACCGTCCGGGAGCTTTGGCTATACATGTACTATTGTTTATTCGATCTTCAAGTGCTTGAATTCTGGTTTGGGCCAGTTCTATTTGAGTGCTGAGAATTTTGCGAGTCAGCAGGTTTAACGCGTTATCTATCTTTGAATCCTGCTCTGCTTGCTTTAGCATTATGTCAGCTTCTAAAAAATCGTTTCGAATAAACATGTACATTTCTGGGCTCACAATTCCTCGTTCCATAGCGGTTTTTACAGCATTCATCATTTTTTCTTTATATGTGCGAGCGTTGTTGTATAAATTAAGTCTAATGGTTTTTCGCTCGACTTCACAGTTCCTTACTTCGTTAATTGCGTCATCGAGTGCCTGCTCCAGTTGGAATTTTATACTTGAAAGTAATTTGATTTTTGCGTTGGTTTCCGTAGTGTCGAGTTTGAGTATTGGCTGGCCGGCCGCAACACTTTCGCCGTGAGGAACATAAAGTGTTTCGACAAAGCCTTCGATCTCGGTTGCATGGCTAGTAGCGTGAGGCGGAATACTGGGGCCCGTGAACTCTGCAATAATATCTCCTTTCTCGAAGTAAGCATCTCCACTCCTTGTGTATTTATAACATCCGGCGTGGGGGGGCGTATATTTTGCATCTGATTTTATTGCTTTCATTTATTTGTGCGAAGTCAAGAAGACAGCTGTTAAAATTGGCAAGCCAATTTTGCATTCTGTTCGCTTTTAACAAAAGTACTCGTTCATCTATAGATTCTATCTGTGCTACAGCTTTCGATTGGTCAGTCAGGTATTGAGAACTAAGATATTCTTCAAGTGAGCACATGCCAAGTTTGAATCTTCTGAGTCGCGATTCGGAGATCTGATTAAAGTTAGACTCTATTTCATGTTTATAATTGATTCTGATTTTTAGGAGGTCCTTGTAATCGGTACGAGCTTGGGAGGTTTGCCCATACAGGGATACGAACAAATTACTCGTCTCTCCTAGAATGTCTTTCGCAGCTAAAATCTGTGCACTTGCCAGTTGCATCGTTGTGTCATCAAATGCATATAGAAGATCTTCTTGATTGGCTTGGGCGTTAGTGGAGTGGTGTTTTGCAAATGCTGAGAATGGGGATATCAAATACATAGGGGCGCCTTGTGCTTTCATTCGTCAGTAAAAAGCAATCCATTTATATATCGATATTTCGAAAGGTAATGCATTGCTATTTGTAAGTTATAGATCAACTAAGAACGCTCGCTTCTCCGTTCGTCCGTTCGTCCGTTCTTCCGGCACAAAGCTATGCCAACGTAGTTTTGTGCGCTGAACTGCTCCGGAACAGCGCTTCTCACGAAGCAAGAAGGGGTACCAAGATTCAAGACGGGCTAAACATGGTTTTAGCCCTCCTCTATGTGCTCGAGGCTGGCAATCATCCAGTCAACATCCCCGATGCTGGACATCCTTCCTCGAGCTTCCGCTTATGGCCGATCTCTGCCTGTCGTCAATATGCCGTGTGCTGGTCAAGTCGAATGCAAACGCTTGGTCAGCACGAATGCAATTCACTGGTCAGTGGCAATGCAAATAGGTGGTCAAGTGGAGTGCGGCATGTGCAGGGCCGGGTGCAGGTGCCCGATCAGGAACGGTTTAGTGCTTACGGTACGATAGAAAGGATGCGGGTCGATGCTGAATCACGTCGCGTCGCAAAAGACCGGAAAGTGACGAGCCAGAGATGAGGCAGTGAAGGGTGGTGCGGCTATAGCTTGAGCTGCTGTCGCACTTTGGAAAGTAGCCATTCCAGCTCTGGCAGTTTGATGTCCTCCAGGACCTCCAGCATTGTTCACAACGTGAACTAGTGGCGTTGTTTGGTTTCATCAATGGACTCGCTAGGTCACAGAGCTCCGTATCGTCGAACACCGCTAGTCAGGAAGTTGGTCCGAGCGGATTCCTATCCCGGGTAATGAAGTATTCCCACCAGTAGCAGGGCTGATCGATGGGCACGCTAGTCAAGTCTCCGTGTGCTTTTGAATCTTCTTTTTCATACGTCCCAGTTCGCCAAGTGAGTAAGCTTGAAAGTGACCTGTCAGTAGTCTATCTAGCTCATTCTCGGTTGCTCCTAGCGCTCTGGCTACTTGATCGAGCGACAACCGCTTTGCCTCAACTGCTTGGCACATCGATGCCACTATCTGTGCTTTGGCCTGCATGGTCTTGGCATCGGGGAAGCCAAGATCGTCATAGACGTTGCCGCTGCTTGTTTCGACCTTGCTCATGGTGATCACCGAGCCGGATTAAAATGATTAGAAAGGATTAAGGGAGTGCGCGCTTTCTGTAGAGCCCCGCAGATCCGCGGGGTGTAGAGGATCTCGGCTGTGGATAACTTATCCAACAGTACGGTATTTGCTAGCCAACGGTACGGTAGTTTCTATCCAACAGTACGGTACTGCCTAGCCAACGGTACGGTATCTAAGTTCCGTTTGGATCCACTGCCTTTTCTTCCTAGGTGCCTGGATTGGCTGCTGCTTGGTGTTTTCCTAATGTGCACGTTGCCACCGCGAATCTCATAGCTGAACGGCTGGCCGTGGAGGTCGCTAGCGTGTTGCAGTGAGTCCAGTGCCCTTAGAAGATTTTGTTCTCGGCTGGATGCTGATGCGTTCTGGCAGCCGGCCATCAGCAAGAGCGTGTCAACCGATACTGGTATGGGCTCGGCATGACTCGATAAATAGCCATGCAGCCATTGCGCAAGTGGTTTTGAATTCAGGCTCCGACGAACGGACCAATCAATGTGAGTGAATTCATTTGGTCCGAACATTTTGTAGAGCTCATGGTTAAGAGTAATTACGAGCTCATGCGTAATTTCGTCCCTATAGATTGAGTCAATCAGGCCGCCGGTGTAGGAGTGCTGTGTTGCACTTATCTCAATCGTGGCGGCTGCGAGTCTGAAAAGGCGCTTGTTAAGAGTTTTCCGATTGTTGCCAGCATCGGTCTTCCCTTGCTGCTTCAGTAATTCGTACGCACAGGTTTTGAAGGATCTTCCCAGCATTTTCCGGCGTGCGATATGCAGAAGTGTGATCCAGACATCTAGGTCGCCTTGATCTAGTCGCGGCCCTGTATATCGCATACGCGTAGGTCTTTGAGTAAAAATTTCGGCGCGCTGGAGAAATGCCTGACTACTGGATCGACTGGAACCAAAGAGCGCTGAACGGAGTGTGACATTGGGTATGCCCCTCATTTCATCTGGCCAGCTGGTCAGCAGGGCTTCAGTCTTGGGGGCATCCTGCTGTATTTCCGGTGAGGTGGGCGACCGGTTGGAAAACGACTCTCCCAGTCGCGTCAGTGCGGCCAACGCAGACACTGGTTAGCCTCACGCTTCGTCTATAAAGCGAGCAATGCCGACGACGCGGAAGTAAACGCGGCGACCAATTTTGATCCTGCATGGCTTGAGGTTTCGTGCGATTTCATTGTCCCCGGAAAGCGTGATGCGTAGCCCTTCAGGGCTGCGATGAAGGATATCGGCTACTTGCGATAACGAGAGGAGTGGAGACCCGCCGTTGCTGGTCAGAATCAGTTCTTCGGTTGTCATGTCTTTGCACCTACTTGAGTAATGTAGGTGGAACAATACGAGTAGTTACGCCTAGAATGAGATGAGTGTTTTTAACGTATAGGTTGACATGGCGCGCGCTGATTACCTCGAACACCTGTTGACTAGCTTCGCCAGCGATCCCCGGTGTTCGCCTGATTTCGATTCGGGTTTCAAGGCTGTTCTCTCGGGCTTGTCTGTATCTTCAAGTCTTACCTCCAGGCGCTACCCAATCTGGCCTCTAGTTCGGAAGCAGCTTGATAGAGTCTTTGATAGGTGCATCGAAAGCTACAAAGGCGACTGGGCAAGGGTGTTGCTGGCAGGCGTTCGCTTGTCGGAGATGGCGCAGCGGCCACCGCTTTTGTGGGCAATCCCTAGCACGAAGCTAGCCGAAAATGGTGATAGCACGCTGGCTGTAGAGATTGTGGTGAGTGATCTCGTGGATGCTAAACCAGAAGGTATGCCTGAAATCGACTGGCAGCTCCTGAACTTGGAGCGCTGGGATTCAAACTTTAGATTTGCTATACGCAGCTTGCTTGGTCCGTCAGGTATTCCACTTCCTGATGCTGGAGTTTTATGCGGCGCTCTTGAGTCGGTGCGTGAGTTGTTTCGATTATTCAGGCACTTCAGACCCAAGCTCACCAAGGCTTTGATGGACTTTGATGCTCTGAGAGATGACCGTACGCGGCCGCAGGGTACGTTGTACTGCGAACTCTGTTGGCGAGAAAGCATCAGGTCTAAAAGGTTGCAGGAGATTGATGTCAACGAGCGGCAGGGAATTGGTGCGGTGCTTCGCTCTGGAACATTGACTGAAGATGAGCAGGACGTGAGGTGGGAACAGGCTCTGATGCTGAAAACATGCCAGCATCTTCCTCCGACAGTCGCGTTGATCTCGAGAGCAGAGGCTGTAGAGCTTGGGCGTGTATTTGGAGGGTTTCGCGTCGAGCGAATGACGGCTGGGAATCTAAGCCAGCGGTATTGCTCGATCCATAAGCCTGGCTCATCAAAATATCATGCGGATCTGCGTTACAAGGCGGCGTTTCAACACCACCTTTCAGTCCTGATGGGGTCGGCTAGGTCTGATTTTGCGGTGAATTTTCGACCCCCCGACGCTGCTGATATGCAAGAAGTGCGAAAGACAGCGTATGACCAGGTGCATTCAGGTCTGCATGCAATAGCGCCACGTAGAGGTGCGTTAATAGGGCTGCGTGAGAAAGTCTGGCTTATGCATTGTGATGGGCTCAGTCAGTCTGGAATGGCAAAGCGCTTGGGTATTTCGCGACAGGCCATATCAAAAGCCAAGAAAAGCCTGGAGCAGTTGGTCAACGCCCACCATGCGGGTAATTATATTAATCCGCTAACAGGAGAAGCGCAGGTGCCTGAGGGTATTCGGGACGATATCCGGGATGCACTAAGGCGTGGGCTGTCAGTCGCAGCTATCGCTAAAGAGGTGGGTCTTGGCAAAGGCACAGTCGACGGGCTGGTTCGATTGATGGATTCACGTTAGTCAAAAGAGGCTTCTAGGGTGAGCCGCTTTTATCCCGGCGGATTCTCTGCCGGGATAAAAGCGGCTGGAGTTTCCAATAACTGAGGATGATGGCGCTCTTCAGCAGGGCGTTTGACTCAAGAGCGCTTGCTGTCCAGTTGATCCAGTTTGCCTACCAGGTCCTCAGCGCGCAGGTGCGTGTAGCGCTTGAGCATCTGCATCGATTTGTGCCCGCTGATGGCGGATACCTCTTGGTCGGATAGGCCACCCTCGACCAATCGGCTTACTGCCTCATGGCGCAGATCGTGGAAGCGCAGATCAGGCATGCCTAGCTTGGTCTTCAGCAAGCCCCATGTTTTGGTGAATGCGTAAGGGCTTCGTTTACCGTTTTTGCCTGGTTCGCCAAAGAACACCAAATCGCAGTCGATGGGGCGAACCGGGTTGTTCAGCGCTGCCTGGAAAGTCTCTGTAGCCCACTTGCTGAGCGGAACAGTGCGCGCGCTGTCATTCTTGGTGTCTGAGAGGCGCGCCACGCGCTTGTTCATATCGACCTGGTGTCTGCGCAGGGACGTGATCTCTGACGAGCGCATGCCGGTCTCAAGTGCGATGCGGACAATCCAGCCCAGCATGGGATTGCTGTGATTGTTTACGGCCGCCAGTAGGCGACGTTCTTCTTCTACAGATAATCTACGGTCGCGGCCTTCACCGGGGCTTGGTTTGCGGATGTTCAGCACCGGGTTGAAGCTGAGGCCCAATCCCCACTCCTGAATGGCCACGGTAAAAAGGTGGCTGAGCAGCGCCAGTTCCAGTCGGACAGTGTTATTGCTTGTGGGCTTGCCGCGATTGGTAATTGTGGCCAGTCGAGTATCTCGGTAGCCGGCGATGATCTCGGCGGAGAGGGCCGCCATGGAGTATTTACCAAGGTGGTTGATCAGTTGTTGGGCTTTGGTAGCTTCGGCGCGCTGAGTGGTCGGCTTCTTCGTGGGGCTGACTTCACGGATGTAGCGTTTTAGTGCCATTTCCAAGGTCATGCGCTCGGAGCCACTGCGCTGGATGTAAACGCCCCTGACCATTTCGTCTTCTGTGCGGCGCGCCCAGTCTTCGGCATCGCGCTTAGTGCGGAAGGTTTTGGTGTTGGTCGGCCAGCCAGTTTTACGCACCAGGGCTTTCCACGTGCCGGCAGCCGTTTTGACGAGGGTAGCCATGTTTTTTCTACTCCAAAGGCTTGCCGTTGTAACGGCACTGTACTGAATTTGTACCTTTGGACTATAGGACTGGTCTAGCAGTTTTTGTAGCAGGCATGAAAAAGCCGCGCAATGCGCGGCTTTGAGTATGGTGGGCCCACACGGACTTGAACCGTGGACCAAAGGATTATGAGTCCTCTGCTCTAACCAACTGAGCTATAGGCCCTCAGTAGGCCGCGGATTATAGCGACGGTTTCTCGGCTGTGCTATCCGAAAAGTCTGAAATGGCTATACGAAGAAACGTCGCGGCAAATTCTTCCGGTGGCAAGGGCAGGCTGACGATGTAGCCCTGGATCTGTTCACAGCCTTCGGCAGCGAGGAATTGCTGCTGTGCGAGGGTTTCCACGCCCTCGGCAATGATGGTGAATTGCATGCTGCGGCCCAGAGCGATAATGGCGCGAACGATGGCTGCGTCGTGGGGATCATCCGGCAGGCCGCGGACGAAAGACTGGTCGATCTTGAGAATGTCCAGTGGCAGACGTTTGAGGTAACTCAGGGACGAGTAACCGGTGCCGAAGTCGTCGATCGCCAGTTGCACGCCCAGGTGCTTGAGTTGATGCAGCACTGCCAGCGCTTCTTCAGCCTGGCTCATGATGAAGTTTTCAGTAATTTCCAGTTGCAGGAAACCGGGTTTGAGACGGTTGTCCTTGAGCAATTGTTCGATCCGACCGAGCAGGTTCGGCTGGCGCAATTGAGCGCCCGCGAGGTTGACCGACAGCGGGCCGACGGGTTCGTAAATCTGATTCCACTCGAACATCTGCCGGCAGGCGGTTTCGAGAACCCAATCGCCGATTTGCAGGATCATGCCGTTTTCTTCGGCCAGCGGAATGAAATGCTCCGGCGGCACATCGCCGAAGGTCGGGTGGCGCCAGCGAATGAGCGCTTCTGCGCCGACCAGGCGATTGTCGACCAAGCTGATCTTCGGCTGATAATGGAGGTGCAGTTCGTTGCGCTCGATAGCGCGTCGCAGCTCATGTTCCAGTGCGACACGCTCGCTGGCTTGAGCAGTGAGGTCGCGGGTGTAGCTTTCGACCCGGTTGCGACCCTTGGCCTTTGAGCGGTACATCGCCGCATCGGCGTTCTTGACCAGCGTGGCGACGTCGCAGCCATCCTTGGGATACAGGCTGGTGCCGATACTGGCGCTGATAAAAAACTCATGTTCACCAGCCTGGAACGGTGCGCCGAAGCAATTGAGCAATTTGGTCGCGATATTGTCGGCGTCACTGGATTGCTGCAGCCCGGGCAGCAGGATGATGAATTCGTCGCCGCCCAGGCGCGCCACGGTGTCGATGTCGCGCAACTGCTCCTTGAGGCGCACGGCAATGCCCTTGAGCAGCAGGTCACCGACCGGGTGACCCAGGCTGTCGTTGATGTGTTTGAAACGGTCCAGGTCCAGGAACAGCACCGCGCCCTGGCCGCCGTTTTCCTGTTGGTTGTTGAGCGCAGTCAGCAATCGGCTCTCGAACAGCGTGCGATTTGGCAGCCCGGTCAGCGGGTCGTGGTGTGCCTGGTAATCGAGCTTGGCCTGGGCGTGTTTGAGGCTGGAAATGTCCGCGAACACCGCGACAAAATGGGTGACGAATCTGTCTCGGTTGCGCACCGCACTGATGGTCAGCCAGCTCGGATAGAGCTCGCCATTCTTGCGCCGGTTGGAAATTTCGCCCTGCCAATGACCTTCGGCGGTCAGTTGATGCCACATGGCGGCATAAAACGCGCTGTCGTGCAGGCCCGAGGCGAGCAGGCGAGGGGTGTGGCCCAATGCTTCGCTCTCGCTGTAGCCGGTGATTTCGGTAAACGCACGGTTGACCGCGCTGATGTGCTGTTGAGTGTCGGTGATCAATACACCTTCGGCGGTGCTCTCGAATACCGTGGCAGCCTGTTGCAGTTTCTCCTGCATCAGGTGTCGCTCGGTGATGTCCCGGGCGATGGTCAGCATGCAATCTTCATCGCCGATCGGTAGCGGACGGCTGGACACCTCGCAGAGGCGAATCTGTCCGTCGCTGCGGCGTATATGGCAACTGAAGTCGCGGACGAATCCGTCCCGATGCAGCAGATCGAGCATCTGTTTGCGTTCGTTGAGATTGACCCAGATTCCCAGTTCGAGGACAGAGCGATCCACGGACATCGCGCTGTTGAAACCGGTAATGCGACTGAAACCTTCGTTGACCTCAATCAGTAAACCGTCGCTCTGCCGTGACAATAGCAAGCCGTCGGGTGAGGCATGGAAGGCCTTGGCGAATTTCTCTTCGGAGGTTTGCAGCTGTTGCTGGGTTTCCTTGAGCTGGCTGATGTCCCGCACGACCACTACCAGCGCCGGGGTTGTATCGAGGTCGAACGGTTCAGCGGAGATCAGGCCGGTAAACACTTGGCCATTGTTGCGGCGAAAGGGCATCTCCAGGTTACGGATGCTGCCGGCCTGCAACCGTTGCAACAAGCCTGGCCCGACGCCGGGTATGCCCCAGATGTTCAGGTCGGTGGCCGTCTGGCCGATGACGTCTTCGGCCTTGAGGCCGATCTGTTCTTCGAACGCTTCGTTGACCTCCAGCAGGCAGCCGTCGGAGAGTCGTGCGATGACCAGAATGTCCGGGCATTGCTGGAACACCGAGGCGAACTTCTGTTCCGACAGGCGCAACGCCTCTTCGGTGCGCTTGGCTTCGCTGATGTCGATCATCAGCCCGCGCATCAGCGGTTCATGGCCGTGCTCGATCAGGCTGACGATATCGCGCACCCAAATGCAGCGGCCATCGGCGGTGATGACCCGGTAATCGAGGCTGTGATCGCGCCCGGCCAATACTTCGTGATCGCAGAAGGTCTGGGCGCGGGTCAGGTCGGCCGGGTGGATAATGTTGCGCCAGAAGCCCGGAATCAGCCAATGAGACAAGGGGTAGCCGAGCAGATCCTCGGCATGGGGCGACACATAGCTATAGGTGAAATCGCTGATCCGCGCTTCCCAGGCGATGGCCGAAAGGCTCTCCACCAGCCCGCGGTAATGGTATTCGCTGCTGCGCAGTTCTTGCTCCAGGTCGACCCGGCGGGAAATTTCTGAACTCAGCCGGCGGTTGATCCGGATAACCATCGCCAGCACGATGATCAGCAGCAGCAACCCCGGCAGACCGTACATCAGCAGATCGTTCCAGAATGTTCGATGATCGAGGACGTTGCCGACCCAGTGCTCCTGAATCTCATTGATTTCGTCCGGGGTCATGTCCGCCAGGACTTTATCCAGAATACCGACCAGTATCTTGTTGTCCCGGGGCACGCCCATCGCCAATTGATAGCGATAGGGGGTTTCACCGCTGACGTAGAGCCCGTCGAGCTTGAGCTGACGCAGGCTCCAGACGCTGGAGGCGAGATCACCGACCACCGCATCCACTTCATCGGTAGCCAGCGCCTGCAGCGCTGAGCTGACGTTAGGCATCGCCACCAGATTGAGGTCGGGATTGTGGGTGCGCAACAGCTCATGGGGGGCGTAGTTTTCCACCACGGCGACTTTCAGCCCGTACAGGTCTTCGAGTTTGCGTGGCTGGGGACCTCCGGCATGGGCAAGGATGACAATCGGAAAGTCCAGATAGGGGCGGGTGAATGACAGGTAAGTCTGGCGCTCCGGGGTCGACATGATGCCGGGCAACAGGTCCAGCTTGGCTTGTTTGGCCTGCTCCAGGACGACGGTCCAGCTGACGGGCTCGATGGGCGTGAGCTTGATGGCCAGGCGTTGACGGATCCGGTCGATATAGTCCGCCGCAAGGCCCTGATAGCGGCCCTGATCGTCGCGAAACTCGAAGGGTGGCCATGACGCATCGACTCCCAGGCGCAAGTTCGGGTGAGCCGCCAGCCAGCTACGTTCTTCGTCGCTCAGAGTCAGCGCGCCAGCCGTTGCGGTCCAGGTCAATAGCGACAGTAAAAAAAGCACGGTCGGCAGTCTGGGCATAACGGTCTCGTTATGGCTCGGGGAATGTTTCGAGTGTAGACGGGCAATTCGGAGGGAGGGAGGCGCGGGGGATTTAATCTGCAAAATGCAAAACCCCCGGCCTGGGCCGGGGGTTTTGTTGTTACTCGTCGAGGAAGGAGCGCAAATGCTCGCTTCTCGTCGGGTGGCGTAGCTTGCGCAGCGCCTTGGCTTCGATCTGACGAATCCGTTCACGGGTCACGTCGAACTGCTTACCAACCTCCTCGAGGGTGTGGTCGGTATTCATGTCGATACCGAAGCGCATGCGCAGAACCTTGGCTTCACGGGCAGTGAGGCCGGAGAGAACTTCGCGAGTCGCTTCTTTAAGGCTCTCAACGGTAGCGACATCGATTGGCGACTGCATAGTCGAGTCTTCGATGAAGTCACCCAGGTGAGAGTCTTCGTCATCACCGATCGGGGTTTCCATGGAGATCGGCTCTTTAGCGATCTTCAATACCTTGCGGATCTTGTCCTCAGGCATTTCCATGCGTTCGCCCAGCTCTTCCGGGGTCGGTTCGCGACCCATTTCCTGCAACATCTGGCGGGAAATGCGGTTGAGCTTGTTGATCGTCTCGATCATGTGCACCGGAATACGGATGGTGCGGGCCTGGTCCGCGATCGAGCGAGTGATCGCTTGACGGATCCACCAGGTGGCATAAGTCGAGAACTTGTAGCCGCGGCGGTATTCGAATTTGTCTACCGCTTTCATCAAACCGATGTTGCCTTCCTGGATCAGATCGAGGAATTGCAGGCCACGGTTGGTGTACTTCTTGGCGATGGAGATCACCAGACGCAAGTTCGCTTCTACCATCTCTTTCTTCGCGCGGCGGGCCTTGGCCTCACCGATCGACATACGACGGTTGATGTCCTTGATCTCGGCGATCGTCAAACCGGTTTCGGTTTGCAGCGCGGTCAGCTTCTGCTGGCAACGAATGATGTCCGGTTGCAGGCGACCAATGGCTTCAGCGTATTTGCCTTTGCCTTTGGCGAGGCCGTCGGACCAGCTTTCGTCAACTTCGTTGCCCGGGAACTGGCGCAGGAAGTCGGCACGCGGCATGCGGGCATCACGAACGCAAAGTTGCATGATCGCGCGCTCTTGCTGACGCAGGCGATCCAGGGCACTGCGAACACGCTCGACCAGGCCTTCGAATTGCTTCGGAACCAGTTTGATCGGCATGAACAGCTCAGCCAGAAGCACCAGCTCGGCAATTGCCAGCTTGTTGCCACGACCGTGCTTTTTCAGCGCCTTGCGGGTGATTTCCATCTGATCGGAGACAGCGCCAAAGCGCTGAGCTGCGATGACCGGATCCGGACCGCTTTCGGCTTCTTCTTCGTCGTCGGTGCTGGCTTCAGCGTCGTCGTCGTCGGTGTCGTCGTCCGCTTTCACGGCTTTCGGGTCGACAGGCGGCGGCACTTCTGCAGCAGGCGGCGCAATGCCGTCGTCCGGGTCGATATAACCGCTCAGGACGTCGGACAGGCGGCCACCTTCGGTGGTGACGCGAGTGTATTCGGACAGAATGTGGTCAACCGTGCCAGGGAAGTGCGCAATTGCGCCCATCACTTCGCGGATGCCCTCTTCAATACGCTTGGCGATTTCAATTTCGCCTTCACGTGTGAGGAGCTCTACCGTACCCATTTCACGCATGTACATGCGCACTGGGTCGGTGGTGCGACCAATGTCGGTCTCGACCGCTGCCAACGCTGCTGCTGCCTCTTCGGCCGCGGCTTCGTCGGTATCGGCGTCGGCCAGCATAAGGGAATCCTTATCTGGCGCAACCTCGAATACGTTGATCCCCATGTCATTGATCATGCGGATGATGTCTTCCACCTGTTCCGGATCTGAAATATCCTCCGGCAGGTGGTCGTTGACCTCCGCGTAAGTCAGGTAACCCTGCTCACGACCAAGTGTGATCAACTCTTTGATACGAGACTGCTGTTGCGCTTTTCCGGACATAACACCCTATCCACTGAAGGTCTTGGCGGGCAAAAAACAAGCCGAGGATTATACCTGAGCTATGACCTCACGCGCCAGTTGAGGTCGGGCTTGTTGCGGAAACATTGCGACTTAATAGGTCGCGCAGTTGATTTTTCTCTTCGGCACTCAGTTCACTTTGACGTGCTTTCCTGAGAAGTTGTTCCAGGTTTCGCTCGCGTTGGCGGGCTGACAAGCTAGTAATGGTGTCGAAAAACTGTTGTTCAAGGTTATCTCCGTCAATCAGCCATTCCTTTTCCGCCAGCGCCTTGAGCAAACGTCCTTGCTCCGTACCGTGCCAGCGTGCAATCAACTGAAATGAGTTTAGCTTGGGATTCTTCTGTACGGCTTCGAGAAGGGCCACCAGTAATTGCGTGTTGGTGTGATCCTCGGCAGCAAAGTGCCCGGCATCCTCGACTTTCTCGGCCAATTGCGGGTGATGCAATAGTGTGCGCAAGGCGGCCAGGGTCGGCGGCTCTACAGCGGCCGGCACCCGTGGCGCGCGGGGTTGATCGTGATCACCACCGCGTTTGCCGTTTTTGTCCCACGGTTTTTTGTCCCATTTTTTTCCGCCGGCGCCGGGTTTCTTCGGTGTCCATTCCTGCTGCGGCGCATACATCTCTTGTGCCTGCGGCTGATGGTAGTCGCTGTAATCCGGCATGGCGTCGTAATCGATGCCCGGGTCGTACGCCGGCGGCGCTTCCTGGGGGGCGCTTTGTACCAGTTGGCTCACGGCTTCGCCGCTAAGCCCGGTAATTTCGGTCAGGCGCTGACGCATCAGGATGCGCAGGTTCGCCCCCGGGACTTTGTCGATCAGCGGCGCGGCGAGGGTGGCCATATGGGCCTTGCCTTCGAGCGAGCGTGGGTCCGATTCCTCGGTCAGCTGTTGAAAAAAATAGTCCGCTAATGGTTGGGCGTGCTGGTTGATCCGTGCGCGGAAGGCGTCAGTGCCTTCGGAGCGGACCAGCGTGTCCGGGTCTTCGCCTTCGGGGAGGAACAGAAAGCGTGCGCGCCGCCCGTCCTGCAGGCTCGGCAGCGCTGCCTCCAATGCCCGCCAGGCGGCATTTCGACCTGCCTGGTCGCCGTCGAAACAGAACAGAACGTTGGGCACGACGCGAAACAGGCGCTTCAAGTGCTCTTCGCTGGTGGCGGTGCCCAGGGTCGCGACAGCATTGCGCAGGCCTTGCTGGGCGAGGGCGATAACATCCATGTAGCCTTCGACGACGATGATTTCGTCGAGGTTGCGGTTGTTCTTGCGTGCTTCATAAAGGCCGTAGAGTTCCTGGCCCTTATGGAATACCGGGGTTTCCGGTGAATTCAGGTATTTCGGCTTGTCGTCGCCCAATACCCGGCCACCGAAGGCGATGATTCGCCCGCGGCTGTCGCGAATCGGGAACATCACGCGATCGCGGAAGCGGTCATAGCGTTTGCCGGTTTCGGCGTTCTCGATCAGCAGGCCGGCATCGATCATGGCTTTCTGTTGCAGGGTGTCGCTGCTCAAGTGCTTGAACAGATTGTCCCAGCCGGGCGGGGCAAAGCCGAGGCCGAAGTCACGGGCGATTTCGCCGGTCAGTCCGCGACCTTTCAAGTAATCCACCGCTGCTTTTCGCGATGGATGGCTTTTCAGTGCCTGGCGGTAAAAGTCGGCGGCGGCGGTGAGTAGCGGGTACAGCGGCGAATCGGTCGGCTGTCGCGGTTTGTGCGGCCGTCCGCTTTCTTCGCGGGGGATTTCCATGCCGGCGGCTTTGGCCAGTTCTTCGACCGCCTGGACGAAATCCAGATTGTCGTGGTCCATCATGAAGCCGAGGGCGTTGCCGCCAGCGCCGCAGCCAAAGCAATAATAGAACTGCTTGTCGGGGCTGACGCTGAAGGAGGGGGTTTTCTCTTTGTGAAACGGGCAGCAAGCGGTGTAATTCTTGCCGGCCTTTTTCATTTGCAGGCGCGAGCTGACCACATCGACGATGTCGGTGCGGTTCAGAAGGTCGTCAATGAAGCTCTGGGGAATTAGCCCGGCCATGGCGTTCTCGTCATCTGCGCTGCAATGAATCCGAAACGAAGAGCGGCTGAGCGCGGGTCGTTGTTTGAGGCGCGCAAAATGTGCGGCTCGACCAGTGTCGTCTGCGTAATCGCTGTCGGGAAGTGTATCTGCCGAAAATCCACTGACGTTAGTACCAATCAGTATTCGACTATTTGAAAGTGTTGCGCTGAAATCCGCTGCGGCCTGTCGATGGCCTCGGATAGCTCATAAGCTGGCACGCAAGAAGGTGCCTTGGGCTGATCGTCGTGAGAGGAATCAGTGGGTGTGCTCGTCAGTAGCCTTGGAAGGCTCGTCAGAAAAGACGTGCACCGCTGGCAAAAGAGCCAGGTCTGACGCTGTGAAGCAGATTTGTCTCGGTCGCGTGTGCGGCTTTGACGGTGAAGCATCAAGCGTTGTCCGCAAATGCCATTAGCCCGGCTGAGGGCCGGGCTTGGCAGAAGCTTGCTACGAACGTCTGTGTATTAGTACAGACGAACCGCGCGGCGCTGTTCGCGCTGAACTTTCTTGGCGTGACGCTTAACAGCGGCTGCTGCTTTGCGCTTACGCTCAGAAGTAGGCTTCTCGTAGAATTCGCGGCTACGAACTTCAGCCAGTACACCGGCTTTTTCGCAGGAGCGCTTGAAACGACGCAGAGCTACGTCGAAGGGTTCGTTCTCTTTTACTTTGACGGCTGGCATCCAGAGCTACCTTCATTCATTACCGGGGTCAACATCCTCGTGGCAAAAGAGCACTTGAAGACGTCGGTTTTTAAGGGTTGCGGATGTTAACTCCTCATCGACCGGAATGCAAAGCCTCTGATCGAAAACCGCTAGTCGGGGCATCCCATGGCGACTATTATGCGCGCCTTCGAATTCAGCCTAAACAAGGCGCAAACCCATGCTAGTACTGGGATTAGAAACCTCCTGCGACGAAACCGGTGTCGCATTATATGACAGTGAACGCGGCCTGCTGGCCGACGCGCTGTTCAGCCAGATCGACCTGCACCGCGCCTATGGCGGGGTCGTGCCGGAGCTGGCCTCGCGTGACCACGTCAAACGCATGCTGCCCTTGATTCGTCAGGTGTTGGCCGAAGCTGACTGTGTGCCGACCGAGATCGACGCCATCTCTTATACCGCGGGTCCTGGCCTGGTCGGTGCCTTGCTGGTGGGCGCCTCTTGCGCTCAGGCGCTGGCCTTCGCCTGGGGTATTCCGGCGCTGGGTGTGCACCACATGGAAGGTCACCTGCTGGCGCCGATGCTGGAGTCGCAGCCACCGGAATTCCCGTTCGTCGCTTTGTTGGTGTCTGGCGGTCATACGCAGCTGGTTCAGGTCGACGGGATCGGTCAATACACGCTCTTGGGCGAGACCCTCGACGATGCCGCCGGTGAAGCTTTTGACAAGACCGCGAAGATGATGGGGCTCAATTATCCGGGTGGTCCGGAAATCGCTCGGCTGGCAGAGCAAGGGGTTGCAGGACGTTTCACTTTCCCGCGCCCGATGTGCGACCGTCCAGGACTGGCTTTCAGTTTCAGTGGCTTGAAAACCTTCGCCCTGAACACCTGGCAGCAGAGCGTCAGCGCCGGGGACGACAGCGAGCAAGCCCGTTGCGACATCTCGCTGGCGTTCCAGCAGGCCGTGGTGGAGACTTTGACCATCAAGTGCAAGCGTGCCCTGAAACAGGCCGGTATGAAGCGTCTGGTGATCGCTGGCGGCGTCAGCGCCAACAAGGCACTGCGTACCTCACTGGAGAAGATGCTCGGCGACATGAAGGGCGATGTTTTTTATGCTCGTCCGGAGTTCTGCACCGACAACGGCGCGATGATTGCCTTTGCCGGCTGCCAGCGTTTGCAGGCCGGTCAGCATGAAAGCCTGGCAATCAGCGTGCAGGCGCGTTGGCCGATGGAGCAATTGTCGGCGCTGTGATGATGTGCGGGATGAGCCGCGCTCATGCCCGGTATTTAAAAATGCCGTTCGCGCCCGGCAAACAGGTCGCGTAGATTGCCCCGATGACGCCAGACGATCAGTCCCGTGAGTGCGCTCATGGGCAGCAGTGCCGCCGGTTCTTGCCAGGCCAGCAGCGGCAGGGTCAGCGGTGTGGCGATCAAGGCTGCCAGTGAGCTGGTGCGAGTCAGGTAGAACGTCAGCAGCCAGGCACAGACCGCCAGCAGTGCGGCGGGCGGGTAGAGGCCCAGCAGCATGCCGGCAGCGGTGGCGACACCCTTGCCGCCGCGGAAGCGAAAGTACAACGGGAACAGGTGGCCGATGACGGCACAGACGCCGATCCAGGCCTGTTCTTGAAGCGAAAGGCCCGCAACGCCGGCGATCAGTACGGGTAGCAGGCCTTTGAAGAGGTCCCCGATCAAGGTCAGGACGGCGAGTTTTTTGCCGGCCAGGCGCAACATGTTGGTGGCGCCGGCATTGCCCGAGCCACTCATTCGCGGATCGGGGTTACCGGTCAGGCGGCTGAGCAAAATGGCGAAGGACAGAGAGCCGAGCAGGTAGGCGAGGGTCGCCAGTAACCAAAACATGCTAACTATTCCGGGCGAGGACGCCCTGATTCTAACGGCGCATTGCGCCCTTGTCGTGCAGCGGAGAAAAGTGCTTGGACAGAGTGTTTATCGAGGGCCTGGAAGTCGACACCGTGATTGGTGCCTACGACTGGGAGCGAGGCATCCGACAGTGCTTGCGTCTTGATCTGAGCTTCGCCTGGGATAATCGCCCGGCCGCCGCCGGTGATGACCTGACGCTGGCGCTCGATTACGCCAGTGTGTCGTCGCGAATCCAGGCCTTTGCCGAGCAGGCGCAGTTCCAACTGGTCGAGACGTTCGCCGAGCGTCTGGCTGAAGTGCTGATGAGCGAATTCAACATCACCTGGATGCGCCTCAAGCTGACCAAGCCAGGCGCCATCCCGGCTGCCACGGGCGGTGTGGGCGTGGAGATCGAGCGCGGATGTCGCTGACTCAGGTGTTTCTCGGGCTCGGTAGCAATATCGAGCGCGAATCCCATTTGCAGGCTGGCCTGGAAGCCCTGGCAGGTTTCCTCGTGGATATACGCTGCTCGGCGGTGTTCGAAAGCCAGCCGGTGGGGATCAAGAGCGGGCCGTTCTTCAATTTTGTGGTGTCGGCTTTTACCGATTTGCCGCTGATTGAGCTGGATCGCCGGTTGAAATTCATCGAGGCGGACAACGGCCGTTATGCGCCGGATCGCAAGGGTTTGCCGCTGGATATCGACGTGCTGCTGTTCGGCGATCTGGTGGGCAACTTCGATGGCTTGATCCTGCCGCGGGCAGAAATTCTGAAAAATGCCTTCGTTCTGTGGCCGTTGTCGCTGATTGCACCGGATCGCGTGCATCCGGGGGTAGGCAAGAGTTTTGCGGCTTTGTGGCGCGAGGCACAGATTGATCAAGTGTTGGCGCCGGTGGCGTTCGAGTGGCGCGGTGAGCAGCTGACGCCCTCAGATTTGCTGTAAAGCAAAAGATCGCAGCCTTCGGCAGCTTCTACAGGATTGATGTGCGCCCCGTAGGAGCTGCCGAAGGCTGCGATCTTTTGCTCTTGCTTAGGCTTTTTCTTTGTAAGTCTTCAGCACCTTTAGTCGCTCTCGCTTGATCGCCTCGCCCAGCTCCGGCCCTTTGAATCCCTTCTCCAGCAACGGCTGAACTGCCACGGTCCGAGCAGCATTCGCCGCCCCCCGCAAATAATCAGCCTGTGGATAACTTCGCTGCTCCAGCCCTTTACGTCCACGCGCGTCCATCTCGCACGCGGCGATAAATTCCTCGAACCGCTGCGGCCGACGGTAAACGTCGAAACTCTGCAGCAACTCTAGCAACGTCGAAGGCTTCAGCTCCAGGGCGCGATGGCCGTGGGTGTGATATTCGCCCACCAGCAGAGCCAGTTCCTGACAGTCCTTCGGTGCCTTGAAGCGTTCGTTGACCGCTTTGATCAGCTTCAAGCCCTTGTGCTCGTGAGCAATGTGTCGCGGCCACTCCTCCTCGGGCGTCAGTCCCTTGCCGAGGTCGTGCAGCAGGCAGGCCCAGCGCACGGTGAGTGATTGTTTGTGCTGCGCCGCTTGCTCCAGCACGCTCAAGGTGTGCACGCCCGTGTCGATTTCCGGGTGGTGGGCCTCCGGTTGCGGTACGCCGAACAAGGCATCGACTTCCGGCATCAATACCTTGAGAGCGCCACACTCGCGCAGCACTTCGATGAACACCTGTGGCTGATCTTCCATCAGGGCGCGGGAAATTTCCTTCCAGCTGCGTTCGGCGGTCAAGGCTTCCAGCTCACCTGACTCGCTGAGTTGGCGCATCAGTTCCAGTGTCTCTGGCGCAACCGTGAAGCCGAGCCCCGCATAACGAGCAGCGAAGCGGGCAACACGCAAAACCCGGAGCGGATCTTCGGCGAACGCGGGGGAAACGTGACGAAGCAAGCGCGCCTCGAGATCGCGCTGGCCGTGGTAAGGATCGGTCAGGTTCTGCTGATCGTCTTCGGCCATGGCATTGATGGTCAGGTCACGACGGATCAGGTCTTCTTCGAGGGTGACTTCGGTGCTGGCGTGAAAGGTAAAGCCGCCGTAACCGCGTCCGCTTTTGCGCTCGGTCCGGGCGAGGGCGTATTCCTCACCGCTTTTGGGGTGAAGAAACACCGGGAAGTCCGCGCCCACCGGGCGAAAGCCCTTGGCGAGCATTTCTTCCGTGGTGGCGCCAACCACAACCCAGTCGATGTCGGTGACAGGCTTGCCCAGCAGGCGATCACGTACCGCGCCGCCGACTTTATAAATCTGCATAAAAAACCTCCGTTAGCCCGACAGAATAACCTTTGCGTCGAACCTCCGGAGGCAGAAACAGGATCAAAGATGGATGACAGCCAGGTCCAGTCGGCCGTAATCCCCCTCGGCGTGTTCACCTCTGGGTGGGACATGATGGACTTTCATCACCTGGTCGCCTTGCAGGGTTTCCAGGTGAATGTCGAAGCCCCAGAGGCGGTGCAGGTGTTTGAGCACTTCCTCGGTGGACTCGCCCAGCGGTTTGCGGTCGTGTTGCTGGTGACGCAAGGTCAGCGAGCGGTCACCACGCCGGTCGATGCTGTAGATCTGCACGTTGGGTTCACGATTGCCGAGGTTGTATTGCGCCGCCAGGGTTTCACGGATGATGCGGTAGCCACCTTCGTCATGAATGGCCGGGACCAGCAGATCGTCCTTCTGGTCGTCATCAAGAATGCTGAACAACTTCAGGTCACGGATCACCTGGGGTGACAGGTACTGCAGGATGAAACTCTCATCCTTGAAGCTGCTCATGGCGAACTTGATGCTCGACAGCCAGTCGGTGCCGGCAATCTCAGGG
This sequence comes from Pseudomonas sp. ACM7, assembly GCF_004136015.1. Taxonomy (NCBI): domain Bacteria; kingdom Pseudomonadati; phylum Pseudomonadota; class Gammaproteobacteria; order Pseudomonadales; family Pseudomonadaceae; genus Pseudomonas; species Pseudomonas sp. ACM7. Next base: position 3,323,923 of record NZ_CP024866.1, read on the forward strand.
AACCAGCGGTAGTCCTCTTCGGTAGGGTGTTCACACATGCGGCGAATGTCCCGGTACATGGCAAAACCCAGGGTGTAGGGGTTGATGCCGTTGTAGTAGGGGCTGTCGAAGCCGGGTTGATAGACCACGCTGGTGTGGGACGTCAGAAACTCCATCATGAAGCCGTCGGTTACCAGGCCTTCGTCATACAGGTCGTTCATCAGGGTGTAATGCCAGAACGTGGCCCACCCTTCGTTCATCACCTGCGTCTGACGCTGTGGATAAAAATACTGAGCGATCTTGCGCACGATCCGCACGATTTCCCGCTGCCATGGCTCCAGCAGTGGTGCGTGTTTTTCGATGAAGTAGAGGATATTTTCCTGAGGTTCGGCGGGGAAGCGTGCGTTGTCCTTGTCGCTGTACTTGTCCGCACCTTTTGGAATGGTCCGCCACAGATCGTTGATCTGTTTCTGCAAATGCTCTTCCCGATCCTTTTGCCGGCGACGTTCTTCTTCGGCGGAAATCGGATATGGGCGTTTGTAGCGATCGACCCCGTAGTTCATCAGGGCGTGGCAGGAATCCAGCAGGTCTTCGACCGCGTCGATACCGTGGCGCTCTTCGCACTGCATGATGTATTGCTTGGCGAAGACCAGGTAATCGATGATCGAACTGGCGTCAGTCCAGGTGCGGAACAGGTAGTTGCCTTTGAAAAAGCTGTTATGTCCGTAGCAGGCATGGGCGACGACCAAAGCCTGCATGCAGATGGTGTTTTCTTCCATCAAATAGGCAATGCAGGGGTCCGAGTTGATCACGATCTCGTAGGCCAACCCCATCTGCCCACGGCTGTAGGATTTTTCGGTGCTGAGGAAGTGTTTGCCATAGGACCAATGGTGATAACCCAGCGGCATGCCGACGGAGGCGTAGGCGTCCATCATCTGCTCGGCGGTGATCACTTCGATCTGGTTAGGGTAAGTATCGAGCGCGTAGCGAGCCGCCAGACGACTGATTTCTTTGTCGTAGGCCTGAATCAGCTCGAACGTCCATTCGGAGCCGGTGGAAATGGGTTGGCGCTTCTGCTCTTTGGCGGTCATGTCACTAACCTGCGCTGGAAGAGTTCACGGAAGACCGGATAGATATCCCCGGCCGAGACCAGTTGTTGCTGGGCAAAAGTATCAGAGAAGGCTTCGGCGATGCGTTCATATTCGAACCACAAGGCCTGATGTTCGCGCGGGGTGATCTCAACGTAAGTGTAGTACTGCACGAACGGCATGATCTGGTTGATCAATATGTCGCGGCAGATTGGCGAGTCGTCGTTCCAGTTATCGCCGTCGGAGGCCTGGGCGGCATAGATGTTCCACTCATTGCTCGGATAGCGTTCGGCCATGATCTCCTGCATCAGTTTCAAGGCGCTGGAAACGATGGTGCCGCCAGTTTCCCGGGAGTAGAAAAACTCTTCTTCGTCCACTTCCCGGGCACTGGTGTGGTGGCGGATGAACACGACGTCGATCTTGTCGTAGTTACGCTTGAGAAACAGGTACAGCAGGATAAAGAAGCGCTTGGCGATGTCCTTGGTCGCTTGGGTCATGGAACCGGACACGTCCATCAGGCAGAACATCACCGCCTTGGAACTGGGGTTGGGTTGCTTGATGAGCAGGTTGTACTTGAGGTCGAAGGTGTCGAGAAACGGTACGCGATGGATGCGCGCACTGAGTTTTTCGATTTCTGCTTCGACTTCCTGAATATCGCCGAAGTTGTCTGGCTCATCACGCTTGAGTCGTAGCAGTTCTTCTTTGGCTTCGCGCAATTTTGCCCGGCTGCTGCCAGACAGGGCGATTCGCCGTGCATGGGCCGAGCGCAGGGTGCGGATGATGTTGATCCGCGACGGATTGCCCTCGTTACTGATCCCGGCACGAACGGTCTTGAAGGTGTCGGTGCCGGTCAGGTTACGTTTGACCAGGTTCGGCAGCTCAAGGTCCTCGAACATGAATTCGAGGAATTCCTCCTGGGTGATCTGGAAGACGAATTCGTCCATCCCTTCGCCCGAGTTGCCGGCCTTGCCGGGGCCTCTGCCACCGCCACCTCCGGGCGGGCGGGCAATGTGCTCGCCGCTGGTGAATTCCTTGTTGCCCGGGTGCACGACGGTCTGCTTGCCACCGCGACCGTGGTGAAGCACCGGCTCGTCAATGTCGCGACCGGGGATGCTGATCTGTTCACCGTGCTCCATATCGGTAATGGAGCGCCGGCTGACCGCCTCTTCGACAGCCTTTTTGATGTGATCACGGTAACGCCGCAGAAACCGCTGACGGTTCACCGTGCTCTTGTTCTTGCCATTGAGACGTCGGTCGATCACATAGCTCATGACTGCTCCTTAGAAGCTGTCCTGAAAGGGGCGAGCGGTTATGCAGCATCGACGGTGCCAAGGGATGTTCACGCTCCCCCAAGCGCTTTTGGACGCTGCCTGAACCTCGCTACCGACTTTCGAACACCTTCCAGAGGTCTGTGTAACAGAAAATGCGTACACAGGCCTCTGGCTGACGACAACCGGTCTGACCGGCAGCGGGTTATTGTGATTTTCTGACCCGCAGATACCACTCGGACAGCAGTCGTACCTGTTTGTCGGTGTAGCCCCGCTCGACCATCCGTGTGACGAAGTCGTTGTGCTTCTGCTGGTCCTCTTTGCTGGCCTTGGCATTGAAACTGATGACTGGCAGGAGGTCCTCGGTGTTGGAGAACATTTTCTTCTCGATGACCACCCGCAGTTTTTCGTAGCTGAGCCAGGTCGGGTTCTTGCCGTTGTTATTGGCCCGGGCGCGCAGTACGAAGTTGACGATTTCATTGCGGAAATCCTTCGGATTACTGATGCCGGCCGGTTTTTCGATTTTCTCCAGTTCTTCGTTCAGCGCTACGCGGTTGAGGATCTCGCCGGTTTCCGGGTCGCGGTATTCCTGGTCCTGGATCCAGAAGTCGGCGTACAGCACATAACGATCGAAGATGTTCTGGCCGTACTCGCTGTAAGACTCGAGGTAGGCGGTCTGGATTTCCTTGCCGATGAACTCGATATAACGCGGTGCCAGGTACTCCTTGAGGAAGCGCAGATAGCGTTCGCGGGTTTCCGCCTGGAATTGTTCCTGTTCGATCTGTTGTTCCAGCACGTAAAGCAAGTGCACCGGGTTGGCAGCGATTTCGTGCGGATCAAAGTTGAACACCTTCGACAGGATCTTGAACGCGAAGCGGGTCGACAGGCCGTTCATGCCTTCGTCGACACCCGCGTTGTCGCGGTATTCCTGGATCGACTTGGCCTTCGGATCGGTGTCCTTGAGGTTTTCGCCGTCATACACGCGCATTTTGGAGTAGATGTTGGAGTTTTCCGGCTCTTTCAGTCGCGAGAGTACGGTGAACTGGGCAAGCATCTTCAGGGTGTCAGGCGCGCAGTGAGCCTTGGCCAGGGAGCTGTTGAACAAGAGCTTGTCGTAGATCTTCACTTCGTCGCTGACCCGCAGGCAGTACGGCACTTTGACGATGTAGATCCGGTCGATGAAGGCTTCGTTGTTCTTGTTGTTGCGGAAGGTGTGCCATTCCGATTCGTTGGAGTGGGCCAGCAGGATCCCGGTAAACGGAATCGCCCCCAGACCTTCGGTACTGTTGTAGTTGCCTTCCTGAGTGGCCGTCAGCAGTGGGTGCAGCACCTTGATCGGTGCCTTGAACATTTCGACGAATTCCATCAGGCCTTGGTTGGCCCGGCACAGTGCGCCCGAGTAGCTGTAGGCGTCGGCGTCGTTCTGCGGGAATTCTTCGAGTTTGCGGATATCGACCTTGCCCACCAGCGCCGAGATGTCCTGGTTGTTTTCATCTCCCGGCTCGGTTTTGGCCACGGCGATCTGGTTGAGGATCGACGGATAGAGCTTCACCACGCGGAACTGGCTGATGTCGCCGCCGAATTCGGCGAGGCGTTTGGTCGCCCATGGCGACATGATGGTGTTGAGGTAGCGCCGTGGAATGCCGAAGTCTTCCTCGAGGATCGCGCCATCTTCGGTGGCGTTGAACAGACCCAGAGGTGATTCGAATACCGGCGAGCCCTTGATCGCGTAGAAGGGCACTTTTTCGATCAGCTGTTTCAGCTTCTCGGCCAGGGATGATTTACCGCCACCCACAGGGCCGAGCAAATAGAGAATCTGTTTCTTCTCTTCCAGGCCCTGAGCGGCATGGCGGAAATACGACACGATCTGGTCAATGCATTCTTCCATCCCGTGGAAGTCTTCAAAGGCCGGATAGCGGCGGATCACCTTGTTGGAAAAGATTCGCGACAGCCTCGAGTTGGCCGAGGTGTCGAGGAGCTCCGGTTCACCGATGGCCAGTAACAGACGCTCGGCGGCGGAGGCGTAGGCGCTGCGGTCGCTTTTGCACAGCTCCAGATACTCTTGCAGCGAGAGTTCTTCCTGGCGTGTGGACTCGAAGCGTTGTTGGAAGTGGCTAAAGATACTCATGACGTCACCTCGCTCGATACGTGGAGCCGACGCCGGATCATTCAGTCGATGCTGGCAGCGACCGAATATGCAGTCGCTGTTTACCCCCCAGAACTCTTTCGAAGCTGACTGCCCCGAAAGCTACTCCCGATGACCCGCGCGCCGGTGTACCGGCTCTCCCCTGTTTTGGATGGCCTGCGCTTAAGGATAGTTGGGAATTCGGGAGGTAAAGGCGAGATACGTAATTAGTTGTGGCAGACCGTTCGTCTGCTACCGCGCGAGCCCGCGGGGAGCGGGGCTTGCGCGTTACAAAAAAATTATTCGGAAGTGCCTTGCGCCGTTTCCGAAGGGTAAGTCGTACGCCACAGCTCAAAACCGCCATCCATGCTGTAGACGTCGGAGAAGCCCTGACTAATGAGGTACGCAGCGGCACTCTGGCTGGAATTGCCGTGGTAGCAGACGACCACAGTCGGTGCGTCGAGGTCGGCAGCGCGGATGAAATCCGAGATGGAGTGGTTATCCAGATGCTTCGAGCCGGCGATGTGCAGCGCGGCAAAGGTTGCTGGGTCGCGAACATCGACCACCACCGCGCCTTGTTCGCGCAGGGCCTGGGCCTGTTCTGGGGGGATACGTTTGAATTCGCTCATGGCGGGCTCCTGTGGCTCGGCTGAAAGCGCAGTCTAGCGCGGGGCGCTTGCTGACGATGGTTCGGGGATAAGTGCGGCGACTGGCGGCAGGACAAGGCCATGCTCGTCGCATTTGCAAGACAGGCGTTCACCGCTGTCGACATTCATGAGGGTCAGGGCGCCACCCCAAACACAGCCGGTGTCGAGGGCCGAGATGCCCGGCTCTTTGCATTGGCCTTCCAGAGCGGCCCAGTGGCCGAAGATGATCTTCAGGCCCTTGGTCTTGCGCTCTTTGTGCTGAAACCAGGGTTTGTAGCCCGGTGGCGCATTGTCGAGGCCTTCCTTGCTTTTGAGGTCAAGCTTGCCCTCGGCGGTACAAAACCGCATGCGGGTGAAATAGTTGGTGATCACCCGCAGGCGTGTCACGCCTTTGAGATCGTTGTCCCATTTCGCCGGATCGTTGCCGTACATGCCATCGAGGTAGGGCGGCAACAGGTTGTCATCGCGCAATGCCGTCTCGACTTCGGCGGCATACTTCAAGGCCTTGCGCAGTGACCACTGGGGCGGAATACCAGCATGTACCAGGGCGACATCGCGCTGTTCGTCGTAGTGCATGAGCTTTTGCTGACGCAGCCACTCCAGCAGTTCCGCGCAATCGGGCGCTGCGAGAATCTCGAGCAGGGTGTCGGACTTCTTCAAGCGTTCGATGTTTTTCCCGGCAGCCAGCAAGTGCAGGTCATGGTTGCCGAGCACGCACACCAGCGATTCGCGGATGCTATAGAGGAAGCGCAAGGTGTCCAGAGACTGCGGACCACGGTTGACCAGATCGCCGACCAGCCACAGACGATCCCGTGTCGGGTCGAAGGCGACTTGCTTGAGCAGACATTGCAATGCTTGAAGGCAGCCTTGCAGATCGCCGACGGCGTACGTTGCCATCAGTGCAGGGCTCCGGGCACCGCCAGACGGAATGGGGCGATGATGGCGTCGAAGTGTTTGCCGTCGTCGGCAACCATTTCATAAGTGCCCTGCATCGTGCCGACCTTGGAGGTCATGACGGTGCCGCTGCTGTAGGTATGGCTTTCGCCCACCTCGATCAACGGTTGTTGGCCAACAACGCCGGCTCCGCGAACCTCTTCGACATGCCCGTCACCGTCGGTGATCACCCAGTGCCGCGACAACAGTTTGGCCGGTAGCTCGCCATTGTTGTGCACGGTGATGGTGTAGGCGAAGGCAAAGCGGTTTTGCTCGGGTTGCGATTGTTCTGCCAGATAGCGGGTGACGACGCTGACGTCGACCTGGTAACGAGGATCGGACATGCAAGAGGCCTTAAACGAAGCGGAACGCGGGGCGTAGCTGATAGAACTCAGTCTAGGCCAAGTATCGGGTAGTAAACCAGACATGAAGGCTGGTGTCCTACCCGATAACGCTCATTGCCTGTCAGTCGGCGGCGGGCGTCTGTAGGACTTGTTCGCTGAGCTTGTCGGCCAGGCGCACGAAGGCGGCCAGATCGAGCTGTTCGGGGCGCAGGCTGCCATCAACGCCGGCGGCTTCGATTTCAGCGTTGCTCAGCAGCAGCTTGAGGGTGTTGCGCAGGGTCTTGCGGCGCTGGTTAAAGGCTTCGCGCACGACACGCTCCAACAGCTTGTGATCCTTGGCCGGGTGCGGCAGCACCGCGTGAGGCACCAGGCGCACGATAGCCGAATCGACTTTGGGCGGCGGATTGAACGCACCCGGGCCAACGTTGAACAGATGTTCAACCCGGCAGTGATACTGAACCATGATCGACAAGCGACCCCAGTCACCACCACCGGGGCCTGCTGCCAGGCGCTCGACCACTTCCTTTTGCAGCATGAAATGCATGTCGCGAATCAGACTGGCGTTATGCAGCAGGTGAAAAATCAACGGCGTAGAGATGTTGTACGGCAGGTTGCCGACCACCCGCAGGCTGTTCGGCGCAGCGTTCAGGCTGGTGAAGTCGAACTTCAGCGCGTCGCCCTGATGCAGGTTGAAATTGCTCTTGCTGGCAAATTGCTGGTTGAGGATCGGGATCAGATCCTTGTCCAGTTCCACCACGTCCAACTGGGCGCCGCTGTTAAGCAGGCCTTGAGTCAGCGCACCCTGGCCAGGGCCGATTTCCAGCAGACGGTCTTCGGGCTTGGCGTGGATGGCGCGCAGGATGCGGTCGATAACGCCGGCATCGTGCAGGAAGTTCTGGCCGAAACGCTTGCGCGCCCGGTGTTGGTAATGCTCGGTCATAAACGGGTCTCGGCCATCTGGTAGGCGGTTTCCAGGGCGACTTGCAGGCTGCCGGTATCGATTTTTCCGCTGCCGGCCAGGTCCAGGGCAGTGCCGTGGTCGACCGATGTGCGGATGATCGGCAAGCCGAGGGTCACGTTGACTGCCGCGCCGAAGCCTTTGTACTTCAGCACAGGCAGGCCCTGGTCGTGGTACATCGCCAGCACTGCATCGCAGTGCTCCAGATACTTGGGGGTAAACAGAGTGTCGGCGGGCAGGGGGCCACGAAGGTCCATTCCTTCGCCGCGCAGGCGCTCTAATGTAGGTTCGATGATGTCGATTTCTTCATGGCCCAGGTGTCCGCCTTCGCCGGCATGGGGGTTGAGCCCACATACGAGGATGCGTGGCCGGGCAATGCCGAATTTTTCTTGTAGATCCGCGTGCAGAATTCGCGTGACCCGTTCCAGACGCTCCGGCGTGATCGCATCGGCAATCTCGCGAAGAGGCAGGTGAGTGGTAACCAGCGCCACACGCAAACCGCGAGTGGCGAGCATCATCACCACTTGGGCGGTATGGGTCAGGTCGGCGAGAAATTCTGTGTGCCCGGAAAAGGCGATCCCGGATTCATTGATCACGCCCTTGTGCACAGGGGCCGTGATCATGCCGGCAAAATGCCCGTCCAGGCAGCCTTGGCCAGCTCGGGTCAGGGTTTCCAGAACGAAAGCCGCGTTGGCCTTGTCCAGTTGCCCGGCAGTGACCTTGGCGTTGAGCGGTGTATCCCAGACATACAGGCTGTCGGCTGGCGCGGGTACATCCGGCCAGTTGTCCGGGGTGACCGGCAGCAAATCGACAACCACACCCAGCTGCACGGCCCGCTCAAGGAGCAGGTCGCGGCTGGTAATGGCAATCAGGGGATGTGGCTGGGCTTGCGAGGCGAGCAGCAGGCACAGGTCAGGACCTATGCCGGCCGGTTCGCCGGGTGTCAACGCGAAACGTTTGGGTTTCACTGCGTTGCCTGGTCTGCACCAGGGAGTTTGATCTCTACGTACGCTTCGTCACGGATCTGACGCAGCCAGGTTTGCAGCTCTTCGTCGTATTTGCGGTTACGCAATACGGTCATTGCTTGCTGCTCGCGGGCCTGGGTGGTGCTGTCAGTGGCACGACGGCCAAGGACTTCCAGCACGTGCCAGCCATATTGGGTTTGGAACGGCTTGGACAGCTGACCTTGCGGGGTCTTGGCCATCACTCCGCGGAATTCAGGCACCAATGCATTCGGGTCGATCCAGTTCAGGTCGCCACCGTTGAGGGCGGAACCCGGATCTTCCGAGAAGCTTTTCGCCAGTTCGCCGAAATCTTCGCCCGCTTCGATACGGGAGTAGAGCGATTGAGCCAGGGCTTTGGTTTTTGCTTCGTCGCGGATCGGGCTCGGTTTGACCAGGATATGACGCACGTGCACTTCATCGCGTGTCTGGGTCTCACCGCCACGCTTATCGAGGATCTTCAGGATGATGAAGCCGCCCGGTGTGCGCATTGGCTGGGTAATGTCGCCGACAGCCATGGTGCTCAGCATGCGATCGAACGGAGGTGGCAGTTGACCGGCTTTACGCCAGCCCATGTCGCCACCTTCCAGTGCGGTTTCGCTGGCGGATTTGGCGATTGCCAACTGACCGAAGTCAGCGCCTTGCTTGAGCTGCTGGTAAACCGCGTCTGCCTGTTTGGCTGCATTCTGAATCGCGTCGGAGTTGGCGCTTTCCGGCGTAGGAATCAGGATGTTGGCCAGGCGGAACTCTTCGGACAGTTGCATTTTGCCAAGGTCGGAAGCGAGGAAGTTCTTCACTTCCTGTTCGGAAACCTGGATACGCTCGGCTACACGACGCTGACGCACACGGCTGATGACCATCTCGCGGCGAATCTGGTCGCGGGCGTCTTCATAAGACAGACCGTCGCGAGTCAGGGCGGCGCGGAATTGATCCACAGACATGTTGTTGCGCTGGGCAATGGTGCCGACAGCCTGGTTCAGTTCTTCGTCGGTAATGCGGATACCGGAACGTTCGCCGATCTGCAGTTGCAGGTTTTCGACGATCAGACGTTCAAGTACCTGCTGATCCAGCACGTTGGCCGGCGGTACGGCAGAACCACGCTTGGCGATGGTTTGCTGAACTTCATGAACACGTTGGTCCAGTTGGCTCTGCATGACCACGTCGTTATCGACAATGGCCACCACTTTATCGATGGACTGTACCGCGGCGTTCGCCGCGGTACCCAGGAACAACGCGCCCAACACTAGCGGGCGCAGACAATCAGAAAGCTTGGTCTTCACGTTCACGATAACCTTGGATGCCTTTGTCGAGGAAGCTCTCTACTTTGGCGCCGGTGAGGCCGCCGAGACCTTTCAGAACGATTTGTAGGAAGACGCCGTGGTCGCCTTTTTCGTTTTGCGGGGCGTTCTGACTAAATTCGTCGTAGTCGACGAAGTAGCGGTTGATCAAACGCAGTTTCCAGCAGCAGTTGTCGTACTCGAAACCACCAAAGGCTTCCAGGGTACGGTTACGGTTGTAGTCATACTGCCAGCGGCTGATGGCGTTCCACTGCGGCACGATCGGCCAGATCACCGAGAAGTCGTGCTGTTTGATTTTGTAGTAATCCTTCACGTAGCCAGGCTGGCCAGGGGTGCCGTAGTCACCACCGCCGACTTGCCACTTACCGGTGTTCTGGTCGTAACGGACCTGGTCATTGCGATAGCGATAGCCGGCGTTGATGACCTTGTTCGGGTTGTCTTCAGGCTGGTAGTGGAACATCGCGCTGCCCGAGCGAGGGCTGCGGCTGTCCGGGTCCCAGTTGTAATCGGCCGTGGTGCGCCAATCGCGGTTCCAGCGGTATTCGTATTCCAGTGCATAAGGCGAAACGTTGGCATGCGCATCGTCGCGGGTTTTGGCATCGATCCCTGGCAACTGGACTTCGCGGTCCTTGAAGTACAAGGCCTGGCCGACGCTGATGCGTTGACGTTCGAAACCGTTTTCTTCGATCCAGCGGTTGGTAATACCCAGGGACAACTTGTTCTCGTCGCCGACGCGGTCGGAGCTGGAGAAGCGGTTGTCGCGGAACAGCGACGCGTAGTTGAAGGTGTACTCGCCGGTGTCGAATACCGGAATGTCGCTCTGATCCTTCTCTGGAACATAGAGGTAGAACAGGCGCGGTTCCAGGGTCTGGCGATAGTTCTTGCCGAACCAGGTGGTGTTGCGATCGAAGTACAGGCCGCTGTCGATGCTTGCGATCGGCACTCCACGGTTCTGGTTGCTGCTAAAGGTGCCGTTGAGTCGATCACCTTCAGCGGTCTGATTGGCAATGTCGGCTTTACCCTGGCCGTCGAGATCCAACTGGTACTGGGTGTATTGGTACTTGAGCGACGGCTTCAGGAAACCATAAGTCCAGTCCAACGGCAGGCTGACACCTGGCTTGAGGTTCATACGGTCGCCGTTGGCCCGTGCAAGGCCGGTCACGTTGGTGTCCAGGCGAGGCGACAGGTTGCCGTCTTCATCGGAGAACTGACCCGTTTCCAGGTCACGATCAAAGCGCACGAGTTCTGTTTCGTAATCGAAATTCAGACCGCCCGGGTGCGTAGGCAGCTGACCGTTGAAAGTGATCTGCGGCAAGCGGTCGTACGGCGTGATGTTCGATACGGTCGCCAGCTGATAGGCCTGGGCGTTGAGGCGAGCGGTGTAGCTGTCGCCCCGATAGCTCACAGAACCCTGCTGGTTCACGTAATCGGCACTTTTCACACCGATCTGATCAGTTTGCAGATCCTGGAAGTAGTAAGGATCGCTGAGCTTGGTGTAGTCGACTTGCGTGAAGACGCGCGAGTCGAGACCGCCCTTGTGCTGCCAGTTATACATGTAGCGGTTTTTTTGGTAATCGGTCTGCTTGCTGCGATCGGTGTCTTCGTCGTTGAGGTACGCGGCGCCGAACTGACCTTCACTGGACTTGGTCAGGTAACGGAATTCGCCTTCCATCAACAGCCCGTGCTTGCTCATGTAGCGCGGGTACAACGTGGCATCGTAGTTCGGTGCCAGGTTGAAGTAATACGGTGTGACCAGCATGAAACCGGTATCGCTGCCGGTGCCGATGGTCGGCGGCAGGAAGCCGGACTGGCGACGGTCGTCGATCGGGAAATAGATGTACGGCGTGTACAGAACCGGAATGTCCTTGACCCGCAGTGTCACGTTGGTCGCGGTACCGAAGCCGGTGGCCGGGTTCAAGGTGATGTTGTTGCCCTTGAGCTGCCAGGCGTTGCTGTTCGGTTCGCACGTGGTGTACGTACCATCCTTGAGGCGAATGATCGCGTTCTCGGCACGTTTTGCGTACAGCGCATTACCGCGGATACGGGATTTGTGCATCACGTATTCGGCGTTGTCGACCTTGGCTTCACCAGTGTCGAGCTGCACGTCGGCGTGGTCGCCCACGATCAGTGCGCCGTTGTCGCGAACACGGACGTTGCCGCTCAGTTCGCCACGGCTCTCGGCCTGGTAGAGGTTCGCTTCGTCGGCTTCGACCTGCATGCTGCCCTGACGCATGACCACGTCACCCGCCAGGGTCGCGACCTGCTCATCCTGCTTATAGCGAGAGGCTTTGGCGCCAAGAAAGGTCGGAGTGTCACTTTTATTCGTCTTGTCATTCATGCCAGGACGAATCGGTTCGATATAGGAACCAGAGCAGTAAGGACCGGTTTCGGCCAATTGCGCTGCAGTGAGCTTCTCGCGCGGAACCCAATCGAGGTGACTGTAGTCTTCGCTACGCGACTTCAGGCCGCGGCCCTTGGATTCGGTCACCAGCACAGGCTTGGCGCCGGTGTCTTGACTGGCACCGCTGTCAGCCGGAGTCTCGCCGCTCGTGCTTACCGCCGCACTGCCGTCATGGACGGGGCGAGGTGGCAGCGCAGCTGCTGGAGATTTTGGCGCACAGTTCCAGGCGCCCGAAGCAGAGACTGAGCAGTCATACTGTTCCGCGGCGACCACGAACGAAGTGGCTAGAGGTTGCAGGGCCAGCAGACTGCCGGTAACCAACAACGGAAATTTTTTACGAAACGCGGGGGATTTCAATGCCATCTTATTAGTCCGGGCTTCCTGCGTGCCATCTGCCCGCGGTGTGGGCCGCACGCCTCTCGATGGTCTGAAAAAGATGCTGGATAATAAAGCATGACCCGCTTGACGGCTAGCGCCGTCGGAGACCCTTGCAATGCCTGACCAAGATGTACGTTTGCAACACCTGAAAGTTTGGCTCGATGAGCAACTGGCTGCCCTCTTTGCAGAACAGGGTTGGGGTGTCGTACCCCCGGCCACGTTGACCGCGGCCAGTAGCGATGCGAGTTTTCGACGTTATTTCCGCTGGGAAGGCGAGGGCAGAAGCTTCGTCGTGATGGACGCGCCACCGCCCCAGGAAAACTGTAAACCCTTCGTGGATATCGCTTTTTTGCTGGCGAAATCCGGAATAAATGTTCCGAAAATTTATGCCGAAGACCTCGAACGTGGTTTTCTTTTGCTTAATGACCTGGGCAACAAGACTTACCTGGACGTGATCGACAGCGAAAATGCCGACGATTTGTTCAAGGATGCCCTGCAAGCGCTGCTGGCTTTTCAGCAGTTGCCGATGGTTGCACCGCTGCCAAGTTATGACGTGGCGCTGCTGCGTCGCGAGCTGGAATTGTTCCCTGAATGGTACGTGAAGCGCGAGTTGGGCATCGAGTTCGACTCGGCGCAGCAAATACTCTGGCAGAACGTGACTGAGCTATTGATCGACAGCGCACTGGCCCAGCCTAAAGTGTTGGTGCACCGCGATTACATGCCGCGCAACCTGATGCTCAGCGAGCCAAATCCCGGTGTGCTGGATTTCCAGGACGCCGTCTATGGTCCCGTGACCTACGACGTGACCTGCCTGTTCAAGGATGCGTTCCTCAGCTGGCCCGAGGAGCGTGTGCGCGGTTGGCTGGAAGCTTACTGGCAGCAAGCGGGCGATCTCGGGATCCCGGTTCAGCCCGACTTCGAAGATTTCCTGCGTGCCAGTGACCTGATGGGCGTGCAGCGGCACCTGAAAGTGATCGGCATCTTTGCCCGCATCTGCCACCGCGACGGCAAGCCGCGCTATCTCGGCGATGTGCCACGCTTCTTTGCTTATATAGACGCCGTGATCGCCCGCCGTCCTGAACTGGCCGAGCTGGATGTGTTGCTGTTGAGTCTGCGTGCTGGAGCGAATGCATGAAGGCAATGATTCTGGCTGCAGGCAAAGGCGAGCGCATGCGCCCGCTGACCTTGACCACGCCGAAACCGCTGGTTCGCGCGGGCGGTATACCGTTGATCGAGTATCATTTGAAAGCCTTGGCGGTGGCGGGGTTTACCGAGGTGGTGATCAACCATGCCTGGCTCGGCCAGCTGATCGAAAACTACCTGGGTGATGGCTCGCAATACGGCGTACGTATTCAGTACTCGCCAGAAGGTGAGCCGCTGGAAACCGGAGGCGGGATTTTCCGCGCGCTGCCGTTGCTGGGTGACGAGGCCTTTATGGTGGTTAACGGTGACATCTGGACCGACTACGACTTCAGCGTATTGCACCAACCCATCACCGGGCTGGCGCATTTGGTGTTGGCGGACAACCCTGCCCATCACCCGGCCGGCGATTTCAGCCTGATCGGCGGGCAAGTACGCGACGGTCAACCGGACACTGCAACCCTGACCTACAGCGGCATCGCGGTCCTGCACCCGCAGCTGTTCGACGGTTGCTCCGCCGGCGCCTTCAAGCTTGCACCGCTGCTGCGCAAAGCCATGGCCGATGGGCACGTCACCGGGGAGCACTTGAATGGACATTGGGTGGATGTCGGCACTCACGAGCGTCTGGCTGAAGTCGAAACTCTGTTAGAAGCGAGACGCTGACATGCTGTGGCCAGGGACTCTGATTGGAGCCGGGGCGGGCTTTTTCATCGCCAGCATTCCGGGGGCCATGCTTGGCGCCTTGTTGGGGCAGGCGCTGGACCGGCACTTGCACTTACAGAGCTGGGCGCATTTGCGAGAAAAGCTCGGTGGCCGCTCGGTGCTGCGCAATGATGAACTGCTGTTTGTGTTGTTGGGACGGCTGGCCAAGAGCGATGGACGGGTGGTGGAAGGCCACATCCAGCAGGCCCGTCAGGAAATGCGCTCGCTGGACATGACCGAGTCGGCCCAGCGCCGGGCAATTGCCGCGTTTAATCGCGGCAAGTCGGGAGATGAGCGGTTGCGCGGTTACCTGCGCCGCTTGAGTCATCAACCCCATGCCGCCGAAGGCGTCTTGCGCGCCTGTTGGCGGATGATCTGGGCTGATGGCCGCGCCGGCAGTGCAGAACGAGCGCTGATCAGGCAGTGGGGTAAATGGCTGGGCTGGACGTCACAACAGGTGCAGGCTCTGGCGGCTGATTACGAGCAGCACAAGTTTGCACAGGCCAGCAGCGCGCTGACCTATCAAGATGCTCTGCGGCTTTTGGGCGTTTCGGCGACCACCGAGCCGGCGCAGATCAAGCGTGCTTATCGACGCCTGCTGAGTCGCCATCACCCGGACAAGATCGCCGGCAGCGGTGCGACGGCGCTGCAGGTGCGCGAAGCCACTGACAAGACTCGCGAACTGCATAGCGCCTACACATTGATTCGCGAGCGGCGGGATTTTCGGTAGTGGCCCGGAAGATCAAAAGATCGCAGCCTGCGGCAGCTCTACAGATGTACGCATAACCCGGTGTAGGAGCTGCCGCAGGCTGCGATCTTTTGCTTTTGCTTAATTCGCGTTCTGTGGGTTCAACCAGCCCCGCACCCGACGGAACAGTTGCTCTTGCTCAGCCTTGGAATTACCCGGCAGAGCCTTGAGCGAGACCTGACTGAACCCCGAAGTCTTCAACCGTTTGCTGGCCTGCAAGCGTTCCAGTGCCAGGTTGCGATCCAGCGGCCTATCCATATAGAAGATGTCTGCGGTGGGCAGCTTCAGGGTCGGAGTCAGTTCGGCCAGCTCTGGTTTGGCTTTCACCGGCATCTGAGCGGCGACCATCACAAACTTCTCCACCTGCGAGGGCTGCTTCTCGCTCAGGTAGCGCGCGGCCCAGTAAGCGCCAGTCCCATGCCCCAGCACGACAATGCTGCGAGCACTTTGCTGTTCGGCGTAGGCAATGGCGGCGTCGATGCGGGCGAAGATTCGTTCAGCGTCGGCTTTGGCCTGTTCCTCGGTGGTTTCGGCGATCGCCTTGTCCGCAACCTCCGCTTCACCGCCCGCCGCTTGTTCGATGGGCGCGGCGGTGGTCGAGTCTTTGCTGCCGGTGTCCGGGGCTTTTGGTGTGGGTGCCACTTCTGCGATACGCGGCGCAATGGCATCGCTTTGCGGGTCCGGCAAGGTGATACTCAGGCTGCTCCACTCGGCGTCCGGCAATTTACGTCGCAATGGACCTATTGCTTGCGGCCAGTCAACAGTTTCGCCGGCGCCCGGGATGATAATCACCGCGCCTTTGGGTTCGCCGGTATTGGCCGGTTTCCACAAGGCCAGAAACGTGTCGCTGCCCGCTTGCAGTTGCTGCTGTTCCTGAGCAGGGATTTGTCGCTCAAGTGCAGACGCTTCTTCCTGACTACGCTCAAGCAGCGGCTGGCGCGCGACCGGTTTTTCTTCGCCGGGTGTTTCCGTTGCGGCAGGTACCGGGTTGGCAGCCTCGACGGAAAAGGCGCAAGGCAGGATCAGCGACAGGCACAATGCTGGCAGTGCCAGGCGGTAGACAGGGGGCATCGGATATTCCAGGCCAGAAATTATTCCGGCAGCCTAATGGGTTGGTCAGTATTTGTCAGTGTGTGAGACTTCGATGATGCGTTTTCGCTGCCTGTGGGTTATCGGCTGTTTGTGGTTTCCCTTGATGGGCTGGGCGGCTCCCGCGCCACCGGTGCACGTCGCGCAGTTGTCCGTGGGCCAGCAGCAATGGCTGGCGCAACATGGCGAATTGCGCGTGGGGCTGGTGTTGCAGGTGCCCTACGCCCAATACGATCGCCGCTTGCAGCGTTTGTCCGGGGTCAATGTCGAGCTGATGAAGTGGCTGGCCAAGGCGCTCAAAGTCGAGCTGAGCTGGCGCAACTTTCCCGACCTGGCGCAGCTGGAAGACGCCGCGCGCGAGGGTGAAATCGACATCGCTCCGGGGCTGACCCAAACCCCCGGTGGCCTGCGGCTCTGGCAGTTTTCCGACCCGTATATGCGGGTGCCGCAACTGGTGGTCAGCGACCAGAAAAGCACCGGCGTGGTGGAGCTGGAAAAACTCGACAGCCAGACCCGCGTCGCCGTGCGCATGCCCGGCGCCACCGCCGATTACCTGCGCAGCAATTACCCGCACCTGAACCTTCAAGGCGTACCGATCGAGCGCCAGGCACTGCAACTGTTACTGAGTCAGCAGGCCAGTTACGCCGTGGTCGACGAAGCGCAGCTGGGGCGTTTGTCCGCCGAACCTGAGTTCGCCGGGCTGGTGGTGGTCGGTGATATCGGTCTGCCGCAACTGTTGCGGGTGGCCACACGCCGGGACTGGCCGGAGCTGGCCGGCATCGTCGAAAGCGCCTTGCGGGCGATCCCGGCCAAGGACCTGGAGCAGCTGCACAACCAATGGCTGCAACCCAAATACCCGCGCCTGACCGAGTCCCCTGGGTTCTGGCAAAACCTCTGCCTGCTGTTGGCGGTATTGATGCTGAGCAGCATGGCCATCGTGTTCTGGCAGCGTCGGCAGCAGCACAGTCTTGAGCATCGTTTGCGGGCAGCGCGCGAGGACATTGCCCTGCGTGCCGCCAGCGAAGAAGCCTTGCGCCTCACTCAGTTTTCCATCGACCAGAGCACCGTCGGCATCCTTTGGGTCAACTGGGACAGCCATGTGCGCTACGCCAATCGCGCGGCCGAAACCATGCTGGGTTATCCGGCGGGCGGGATCATTGATCGGCCGCTGATCGACTTCGAACCCGGCTTGCACATGGACCGCTGGCTGAACCTGTGGAAACGCGCCCGGGCCAGCGAAGAAGGCCCGCAAAGTTTCGAAACCAACTGCGTACGGGCGGATGGCAGCAATCTGCCGGTGGATGTTTCGCTGAGCTTTTTGCGGTTTCGCGACGGCGAATACCTGGTGGTTTACCTCAACGACGTCACCGAGCGCCGTCGTGCATTGGCCGCGTTGCAGGAAAGCGAGGCGCGTCTGCAAGGGATCGCCGCCAACGTTCCAGGACTGGTCTTTCGTCTAGAACGGGCGCCGGTGACGGGGCAGATCGACTTTGCCTACATCAGTGAAGGCAGCGAGAGCCTGGTGGGTTACTCACCGGTCACCCTGGCCCATCGCGACAAAGGCCTGCGCAGCCTGGTGCACCCGGACGACAAGGCCAGTTATCACCAAACCCAGGACCATGCGCTGGATACCGACAGTGACTGGTCGTGGCAGGGACGGATTCTCACCCGATCCGGCGAACAGCGCTGGGCCGAAATCAAAGCCATCACCCGCCGACTCGAAGACGGCGCCTATGTCTGGGACGGGATCGTCTGGGACATCAGCGAAAGCAAACGCATCGAACTGGAACTGGCCAGCTCTCGCGAGCAGCTGCGTGAGTTGTCCGCGCACCTGGAGAGCGTGCGGGAAGAGGAAAAGGCCCGCATCGCCCGGGAAGTTCACGACGAACTGGGTCAGATGCTCACCGTGCTGAAGCTGGAAACTTCCATGTGCGAACTGGCCTACGCGCAGCTCGACCCCGGTCTGAACGAACGTTTGAACAGCATGAAGCGCTTGATCGCTCAGCTGTTCCAACTGGTTCGCGATGTCGCCACGGCGCTGCGGCCGCCGATTCTCGACGCCGGGATTGCCTCGGCCATCGAGTGGCAGGCCCGCCGATTCGAGGCGCGCACGCAGATTCCGTGTCTGGTGCAGGTGCCGGAGAATCTGCCGGTGCTCAGTGATGCCAAGGCGATTGGCCTGTTCCGGATCCTTCAGGAAGCGCTGACCAATGTCATGCGCCATGCCCAGGCGCATACTGTCGAACTGACATTGGCGCTGGAAGGCGACGAGTTGTGTCTGACCGTCAGCGATGATGGCGTAGGATTTGTCCCCGCCACCGGTAGGTCAACATCCTTCGGGGTGGTCGGCATGCGCGAGCGAGTGTTGATCATGGGCGGGCAGTTGTCGCTTGAGAGTGAACCAGGTGAAGGCACGACCCTGAGCGTGCGAGTGCCGCTGGATGAAGCCTGAAGCATTTGTGGTGTCTGTGCTGACGTCTTCGCGAGCAAGCCCGCTCCCACAGGGGGAACGCATTCCAAATGTGGGAGCGGGCTTGCTCGCGAATGATCTTGAATCTGGAGAAGAACGTGATCCGTGTACTGGTAGCCGAAGACCACACCATCGTCCGCGAAGGCATCAAGCAATTGATCGGCCTGGCCAAGGATTTGCTGGTGGTAGGGGAGGCGAGCAATGGCGAGCAGTTGCTCGAGACCTTGCGCCATGTTCCCTGCGAAGTGGTCTTGCTGGACATCTCCATGCCCGGGGTTAACGGTCTGGAGGCGATTCCAAGGATTCGTGCGCTGAACAATCCGCCGGCGATTCTGGTGTTGTCGATGCACGACGAAGCGCAAATGGCCGCCCGTGCGTTGAAGGTCGGCGCTGCGGGTTATGCGACGAAGGATAGCGATCCGGCGCTGCTGCTGACGGCGATCCGCAAGGTCGCGGCGGGCGGGCGCTACATCGACCCGGACCTGGCCGACCGCATGGTCTTTGAAGTCGGCCTGACCGATTCGCGGCCGTTGCACTCGTTGCTGTCCGAGCGCGAATTCTCGGTATTCGAACGCCTGGCCCAGGGCGCCAACGTCAACGACATCGCCCAGCAACTGGCCTTGAGCAGCAAAACCATCAGCACCCACAAGGCGCGGCTGATGCAGAAACTCAACATCACCTCCCTGGCGGAACTGGTGAAGTACGCCATGGAGCACAAACTGCTCTGATGCGGCACGCGATCCCGTGTAGGAGCTGCCGAAGGCTGCGATCTTTTGATCGTGATCTACAGCGATAGTGAGGGCGCCAAAAGATCGCAGCCTTCGGCAGCTCCTACATGACCGCGTCCGCGTATCCATTTGCGACATACCTTTAAAGCTGCTTTCGCCCGTTCTTGCGGCTTGCAGCTTCAAGATTGCCGCTGCCCCTATCCAATCCCGCCATCCTTGTAGGGCAATCCCTACCCCCAACCTTCCATCCCGCTGAGGCGATTCTCTCCTGCGCCCCGATTTGCGTGGTCAGCAGCGTCCACTAGGCTTAGTCCACAGCAGTCATCACAACAAAGGTGTGGGTATGAGCCAGGTCGATTCAAGCGCAGGGGCCAATGACATTCTGGTCAGCTTTCGTGGAGTGCAAAAAAGCTACGACGGCGAGAACCTGATCGTCAAAGACCTCAACCTGGATATTCGCAAAGGCGAATTCCTCACTTTGCTCGGGCCCTCCGGCTCCGGCAAGACCACCAGCCTGATGATGCTCGCCGGTTTCGAAACGCCGACCGCTGGCGAAATCCAGCTGGCCGGGCGTTCCATCAACAACGTGCCGCCACACAAACGCGACATCGGCATGGTGTTCCAGAACTACGCGTTGTTCCCGCACATGACGGTCGCCGAGAACCTGGCATTCCCGCTGACCGTGCGCGGCCTGAACAAGAGCGATGTCAGCGACAAGGTCAAAAAAGTCCTGAGCATGGTTCAGCTCGACACCTTCGCCCAGCGTTATCCGGCACAACTGTCCGGCGGTCAGCAGCAGCGTGTGGCCCTGGCCCGCGCCTTGGTGTTCGAACCGCAACTGGTGCTGATGGACGAGCCCCTCGGTGCACTCGACAAACAACTGCGTGAACACATGCAGATGGAAATCAAGCACCTGCACCAGCGCCTCGGCGTGACCGTAGTCTACGTGACCCACGACCAGGGCGAAGCCCTGACCATGTCCGACCGCGTTGCCGTGTTCCACCAGGGCGAGATTCAGCAGATCGCGCCGCCGCGCACTTTGTACGAAGAGCCGAAAAACACCTTCGTCGCCAACTTCATTGGCGAGAACAACCGCCTCAATGGCCGCTTGCACAGCCAGACCGGCGACCGCTGCATCGTCGAACTCGGTCGTGGTGAAAAGGTTGAAGCGCTGGCGGTCAACGTCGGCAAGACCGGCGAACCCGTCACGCTGTCGATTCGCCCGGAACGCGTCAGCCTCAACGGCTCCAGCGAGTCCTGCGTCAACCGCTTCTCCGGGCGGGTGGCGGAATTCATCTATCTGGGCGACCACGTCCGGGTTCGCCTGGAAGTCTGCGGCAAGACCGATTTTTTTGTGAAACAACCGATTGCCGAGCTCGATCCCGCGCTGGCCGTCGGCGACGTGGTACCGCTTGGCTGGCAGGTCGAACACGTTCGCGCGCTCGACCCACTTCTGGAGGCGCATTGATCGCCCCCCTGCTTCAACAACACCAACCCTGCACGTGGAGAGAACAATAAATGTTGAGATCCCTGAAATTCACCGCTTTGGTCATGGGCATGATCGGCGCGGCACACGCAATGGCGGCGGGCCCGGACCTGACCGTGGTGTCCTTTGGCGGGGCGAACAAGGCGGCGCAGGTCAAAGCCTTCTACGCACCGTGGGAAGCGGCAGGTAACGGCAAGATCGTGGCGGGCGAGTACAACGGCGAGATGGCCAAGGTCAAAGCCATGGTCGACACCAAAAGCGTGTCCTGGGACCTGGTAGAAGTTGAATCGCCAGAACTGTCCCGTGGTTGCGACGAAGACATGTTCGAGCAGCTGGATCCGAAGCTGTTCGGCAAGTCCGAAGACTACGTCAAAGGCGCCATCCAGCCATGCGGCGTGGGCTTCTTCGTGTGGTCGACCGTGCTGGCCTACAACGCCGACAAACTGGCTTCCGCACCGACTAGCTGGGTAGATTTCTGGGACACCAAGAAATTCCCGGGCAAGCGCGGCCTGCGTAAAGGCGCCAAGTACACCCTGGAATTCGCTCTGATGGCCGACGGCGTTGCGCCGAAAGACGTCTACAAAGTGCTGGCCGGCAAAGATGGCCAGGACCGCGCGTTCAAGAAGCTTGATGAGCTGAAACCAAGCATCCAGTGGTGGGAAGCCGGCGCGCAACCGCCGCAGTACCTCGCTTCCGGCGACGTGGTCATGAGCTCGGCCTACAACGGCCGGATCGCTGCCGTGCAGAAAGAAAGCAACCTGAAAGTCGTGTGGAATGGCGGTATCTACGACTTCGACGCATGGGCCATCCCGAAAGGTCTGGATAAAGCACGCGCTGAAGCGGCGAAGAAATTCATCGCGTTCTCGGTGATGCCGCAGCAGCAGAAGACCTACTCGGAAAACATCGCCTACGGCCCGGCCAACACCCAAGCCGTACCGTTGCTGGCCAAGGATGTCCTCAAAGACATGCCGACCACCCCGGAAAACATCGCCAACCAGGTGCAGATCGACGTCAGCTTCTGGGCTGACAACGGCGAGCAACTGGAACAGCGCTTCAATTCCTGGGCTGCGAAGTAAGCAATACCCTGTGGTTTGAACACCGCAATCCTTGTGGGAGCGAGCTTGCTCGCGATAGCAGTGGGTCAGTCAACATTGATGTTGAATGTAATGCCCCCATCGCGAGCAAGCTCGCTCCCACAGGTTGTTTGTATGCCTCTGCAACGATCAAAGATTTCCGGAGTACGCCATGGCCACCGCCATTCCCCTGAACGCGGGCACCGACCCCACCTTGAAGCAGCGGCTCAAGCACGCCGAGCGGATCAACCGCTGGAAAGCACAAGCCTTGATCGCGCCATTGGTGTTGTTTCTGTTGCTGGTGTTTCTGGTGCCCATCGTGGCGCTGCTCTACAAAAGCGTCGGTAACCCGGAAGTGGTCGGCGGCATGCCGCGCACCGTGGCGGCTATCGCCAGTTGGGATGGCCGAGGCCTGCCCGCTGAACCGGTTTACAAGGCCGCAAGCGAAGACCTCGCTGAAGCCCGCAAGAATCAGACCCTGGGCGATTTGTCCAAGCGCTTGAACATGGAGTTGGCCGGCTACCGCAGCCTGCTGACCAAAACCGCACGTGCCTTACCGTTCGCCACCGAACCGGCCTCCTATAAAGAAGCGCTGGAAGGTCTCGACGAGCGCTGGGGCGACCCGGCCTACTGGCAAGCCGTGCGCCGCAACACCAGCAGCATCACGCCTTATTACTTGCTGGCGGCAGTCGATCACCGTATCGACGACCTCGGCGAAATCGCCCCGGCCACGCCCGATCAGGCAATCTACCTCGACATCTTTGCCCGGACGTTCTGGATGGGGCTGGTCATCACCGTGATCTGCCTGCTGCTGGCGTATCCGTTGGCCTACCTGTTGGCGAACCTGCCGTCACGGCAAAGCAACTTGCTGATGATTCTGGTGCTGCTGCCGTTCTGGACCTCGATCCTGGTGCGGGTCGCCGCGTGGATCGTGTTGCTGCAATCGGGTGGCTTGATCAACAGCGGCCTCATGGCGATGGGCATCATCGATAAACCGCTGGAGCTGGTGTTCAACCGCACCGGGGTTTACATCTCCATGGTGCACATCCTGCTGCCGTTCATGATTCTGCCGATCTACAGCGTGATGAAAGGCATCTCGCCGACTTACATGCGGGCCGCGATTTCCCTCGGCTGCCACCCGTTCGCCAGTTTCTGGCGGGTGTACTTCCCGCAGACCTATGCCGGTGTCGGCGCCGGTTGCCTGTTGGTGTTCATCCTCGCCATCGGCTACTACATCACCCCGGCCTTGCTGGGCAGCCCGAACGATCAGATGGTCAGTTACTTCGTCGCCTTCTACACCAACACCAGCATCAACTGGGGCATGGCGACCGCACTCGGTGGGCTGCTGCTGTTGGCGACCGTGGTGCTTTATCTGATTTACAGCTGGCTGGTGGGCGCCAGTCGCCTGCGCCTGAGCTAAGGGGAGAACGAAATGCTGAGTCCTTATATGTCGCCCATTGAGCGGGTGTGGTTCTACAGTTTGCGCATTCTCTGCGGGCTGGTTCTGTTGTTCCTGATCCTGCCGGTGCTGGTGATCATTCCGCTGTCGTTCAACTCCGGGAGTTTTCTGGTGTACCCGTTGCAAGGCTTTTCGCTGCACTGGTACCAGGATTTTTTCGCTTCGGCCGAGTGGATGCGTTCGCTGAAGAACAGCATCATCGTTGCTCCGGCGGCGACGGTGTTGGCGATGATCTTCGGTACGCTGGCGGCCATCGGCCTGACGCGGGGCGACTTCCCCTGCAAGCCGCTGGTGATGGCGCTGGTGATTTCGCCGATGGTGGTACCGGTAGTGATCATTGGTGTGGCCAGTTACCTGACCTTTGCCCCGCTGGGATTTGGCAACAGCTATATCTCGCTGATCGTCGTGCACGCCGTATTGGGCGTGCCGTTTGTGATCATCACGGTGTCGGCGACGTTGCAGGGGTTCAATCAGAATCTGGTGCGTGCTGCTGCGAGCCTGGGTGCTTCGCCGCTGACGGCGTTCCGTCGAGTGACCTTGCCGCTGATTGCTCCTGGCGTGATTTCCGGTGCGCTGTTTGCCTTCGCCACTTCGTTCGATGAAGTGGTGGTGACGCTGTTCCTCGCCGGTCCTGAACAAGCGACCCTGCCACGGCAGATGTTCAGCGGCATCCGCGAAAACCTCAGCCCGACCATCGCGGCGGCTGCAACGCTGTTGATTGCCTTCTCGGTGATCCTGCTGCTGACCCTCGAGTGGCTGCGCGGCCGTAGCGAAAAACTGCGCACTTCACAGGTCTGACCCGATCCCTGTAGGAGCTGTCGAGTGAAACGAGGCTGCGATCTTTTGATCTTGATTTCCTTAAGATCACAAGATCGCAGCCTCGTTTCACTCGACAGCTCCTACAGGGGTTTTGTGTGGTATTCGAGATGTTTGGTCATTCACGGCCTGAATAGCAGACAAACTCCAATCCCCAGCTACTCTTGTGCCCAGCTCCCCTATCTATAAGAGGCTGCGCACATGAGTCTTTCCTCTTTCAAAATCGCTCACAAACTGATCACCGGCGCCGGTGCCATCGAGCAACTGGCGGCTGAACTGACACGCCTGGACATCGACAACCCGTTGATCGTCACCGACGCCGCACTGGTCAAGTCCGGCACGGTCGAGCTGGCGCTGGCGCAGCTGGGCAATAGAGCCTACGAAATTTTCGACCGTGTGCTGCCAGACCCGGAAATCGCCATCGTCGAAGACTGCATGCGGGTCTACCGCGAAGGCGGGCACGACGGACTGATCGGCCTGGGCGGCGGCAGTGCCATCGACATCGCTAAAAGTGTCGCGGCCTACGCCGGTTATCACGGGGCGCTGGAGGATCTGTTCGGCATCGATCAGGTGCCGCGCAAAGGCCCGCCGCTGATCGCCATTCCGACCACCGCGGGCACCGGCTCGGAAGTCACTAACGTGGCGATCCTCTCCGACAAGGTCGCGCAGCTGAAGAAAGGCATCGTCAGCGACTATCTATTACCGGACGTGGCGCTGGTCAGCCCGCAAATGACCCTGACCTGTCCACGCAGTGTCACTGCCGCCAGTGGCGTCGATGCACTGGTGCACGCCATCGAATCCTATCTGTCATTGAACGCCTCACCGATTACCGACGCGCTGGCCATCGGCGCCATCAAGCTCATCGCCAAGGCGCTGCCCAAGGCTTACGCCAATCCGTCCAATCTCCAGGCCCGCGAAGACATGGCTACCGCCAGCCTGATGGCCGGCATGGCGTTTGGTAATGCCGGGGTCGGCGCGGTGCACGCGCTGGCGTATCCGCTGGGCGGCCGTTTCAACATTGCCCATGGCGTCAGCAACGCCTTGCTGCTGCCGTATGTCATGACCTGGAACAAAATGGCCTGCGTGGAGCGCATGCAAGATATCGCCGAGGCCATGGGGGTGAAGACCGCTCATCTGAGCGCCAATGACGCGGCGGACAAGGCCGTAGAGGCGATGACCGAGTTGTGCGCTGCGGTGGAAATCCCGCCGGGCCTGCGCAGCTTCGGCGTTCCCGAAGACGCCATCCCGGCCATGGCCGTGGAAGCGGCGGGAATTGAGCGCCTGATGCGCAACAATCCGCGCAAATTGAGTGCGGTTGATATCGAGAAGATCTACCGAGCGGCTTACTAGGGCCTGCCATCCATTATTTTCTGTGCCGCGCCGGGTCTGCTGTTGCGCAGGGCAAGGCGCGAGGAGCGTGGTTTGGTCATTCCAAATAAGCACCGAGCAACGCAGCCCTGCGCAACAGCAGGCCCGGCCCTTCGGGTTGTGTCTGAAAGCGGGCCAGGCTGCGTTGCAGTCCTTGGCAAGGGAACAACCATTACCGGCGGACTGCGCCTTGCCTGGCCCGCTTTCAGACGACAACGCGACACAGAAAATAATGGATGGCAGGCCCAATCATCGCGGCCACGGTGCGCGGGTCAAAGCATGAGGTATACAATGCGCGCCATCGTGATTCTGCTCAAAAAAGGTGCGTCATGCAGCCCTTCGTAATTGCTCCGTCGATTCTCTCCGCCGACTTCGCCCGCCTGGGTGAAGAAGTGGACAACGTCCTGGCCGCTGGCGCCGACTTCGTGCACTTCGACGTCATGGACAACCACTACGTGCCGAACCTGACCATCGGCCCGATGGTGTGTGCCGCACTGCGCAAGTACGGCGTGACCGCGCCGATCGACGCGCACCTGATGGTCAGCCCGGTGGACCGCATCGTCGGTGACTTCATCGAAGCCGGCGCGACCTACATCACTTTTCACCCGGAAGCCTCGCAGCACGTCGACCGCTCCCTGCAACTGATCCGCGAAGGTGGCTGCAAGTCGGGCCTGGTGTTCAACCCGGCGACCCCGCTGGACGTGCTCAAGTACGTGATGGACAAGGTCGACATGATCCTGCTGATGAGCGTCAACCCGGGCTTCGGCGGGCAGAAGTTCATCCCCGGCACCCTCGACAAGCTGCGTGAAGCGAGGGCACTGATCGATGCTTCCGGCCGTGACATCCGCCTGGAAATCGACGGCGGCGTGAACGTGAATAACATTCGTGAAATCGCCGCTGCTGGCGCTGACACCTTCGTCGCCGGCTCGGCGATCTTCAATGCGCCGAACTACCAAGAGGTGATTGAAAAGATGCGCTCCGAACTGGCGCTGGCCCGTCCATGAGTGGCTTTGAGCAGCTGTTCCCGGGGTCTCTGCCGCGGCTGGTGATGTTCGATCTGGATGGCACTCTGGTCGATTCGGTCCCCGACCTCGCAGCGGCTGTGGATAACATGCTGCTCAAACTCGGGCGTCAACCTGCCGGCATCGAATCGGTGCGTGAGTGGGTGGGCAATGGCGTGCACACGCTGGTACGCCGGGCCTTGGCCAACCACATCGACGCCGAGGGTGTCGATGAGGTCGAGGCCGAGCATGCCCTGGAGCTGTTCAACGGCTTTTACGAGGACGGTCACGAGCTGACGGTGGTTTACCCCGGCGTGCGCGACACCCTGAAATGGCTGCACAAGCAGGGTGTCGAGATGGCGCTGATCACCAACAAGCCGGAGCGCTTCGTCGCGCCGCTGCTGGATCAGATGAAAATCGGTCGTTACTTCCGCTTGATCATCGGCGGCGACACCCTGCCTCAGAAAAAGCCGGACCCGGCAGCGCTGTTTTTCGTGATGAAAATGACCAACATCCCGGCGTCGCAATCCTTGTTCGTCGGCGATTCGCGTAGCGACGTGCTGGCGGCGAAAGCGGCGGGGGTCAAATGCGTGGCGCTCAGTTATGGCTATAACCACGGCCGGCCGATTGCCGAAGAGTCGCCGGCGCTGGTGATCGACGATCTGCGCAAGTTAATTCCCGGTTGCCTGGATCCGGCCGCTGAGATAACGTTGCCCGACGCTGTTCAACCCCCTTCTGGAAACCCCATCGTGGTGGTCACTCGCAAACTCTGGATGAAAGTCATCAAGGCCCTGGCCCGCTGGCGTTGGCGCGCCTGACTTGTTCCTGGCCGGCATACCGGCGCGTTTGCATACCTGACTGTTAGACCCTCAAGCCACGAGGCTACCCCATGATCCGCGAAGAATTCCTGCGTTTGGCCGCTGCCGGCTACAACCGCATCCCGCTTGCCTGCGAAACCCTGGCCGACTTCGACACGCCGCTGTCGATCTACCTGAAACTGGCCGACGAGCCCAACTCCTACCTGCTGGAATCGGTGCAGGGCGGGGAGAAGTGGGGCCGTTACTCGATCATCGGCCTGCCGTGCCGCACCGTGCTGCGGGTTCACGACCATCACGTCAGCGTGACCCACGACGGCGTCGAGATCGAAAGTCATGAGGCTGAAGATCCGCTGGCCTTCGTCGAAGCGTTCAAGGCCCGTTACAACGTGCCGACCATCCCTGGCCTGCCGCGTTTCAACGGCGGCCTGGTGGGTTACTTCGGTTACGACTGCGTGCGCTATGTGGAGAAGCGTCTGGGCAAGTGCCCGAACCCGGATCCGTTGGGCGTGCCGGACATTCTGCTGATGGTTTCTGACGCGGTAGTGGTATTCGACAACCTCGCCGGCAAGATGCACGCGATTGTCCTGGCCGATCCCTCGCAAGACGATGCTTTCGAACAAGGTCAGGCGCGTCTGGAAGAGCTGCTGGAAAAACTCCGTCAGCCGATTACCCCGCGCCGTGGCTTGGATTTCAGCAAGCAACAGTCTGCTGATCCGGTGTTTCGTTCGAGCTTCACCCAGGACGATTACGAAAAAGCCGTCGATACCATCAAGGAATACATCCTGGCCGGCGACTGCATGCAGGTCGTGCCGTCCCAGCGTATGTCGATCGACTTCAAGGCCGCGCCGATTGATCTGTACCGGGCGCTGCGTTGCTTCAACCCGACGCCTTATATGTACTTCTTCAACTTCGGCGACTTCCACGTCGTCGGCAGTTCGCCGGAAGTGCTGGTACGGGTCGAAGACAACCTGATCACCGTGCGGCCGATCGCCGGCACCCGTCCTCGAGGCGCTAACGAAGAGGCCGACCTGGCGCTGGAAAAAGACCTGCTGTCCGACGACAAGGAAATTGCCGAGCACTTGATGCTGATCGACCTGGGCCGTAACGACACCGGTCGGGTCTCGGAAATCGGTTCGGTGAAACTCACTGAAAAAATGGTGATCGAGCGCTATTCCAACGTGATGCACATCGTTTCCAACGTCACCGGTCAATTGAAGGCCGGGCTGACGGCGATGGACGCACTGCGGGCCATTCTGCCGGCGGGCACCTTGTCTGGCGCACCGAAGATTCGCGCGATGGAAATCATCGACGAACTGGAACCGGTCAAGCGTGGTGTCTACGGCGGCGCGGTCGGCTACTTCGCCTGGAACGGCAACATGGACACCGCGATCGCGATCCGCACCGCGGTGATCAAGAACGGCGAACTGCACGTGCAGGCCGGTGGCGGCATCGTTGCCGACTCGGTACCGGCGCTGGAATGGGAAGAAACCCTGAACAAGCGCCGCGCGATGTTCCGCGCCGTAGCCCTGGCTGAACAAACCCCGGCAAGCTGAGTTCACGCAAAACCTGTGGGAGCGGGCTTGCTCGCGAAAGCGGAGTGTCATTCACCTCAAATGTTGAATGAAATGCCGCCTTCGCGAGTAAGCCCGCTCCCACAGGTCTAGTCGGTTATCAGAAATCCAGACTGACCCCCACATTGATGCCTTGCTGGGTAAAGTCATCATCCTTGCGGAACGTGTATCCGCCACGCAGCGCCAGATCGGCCGTCAACTTGTGGCTGACCCCCAGGCTCACGCGATTCA
Source organism: Pseudomonas sp. ACM7 (assembly GCF_004136015.1). Taxonomy (NCBI): domain Bacteria; kingdom Pseudomonadati; phylum Pseudomonadota; class Gammaproteobacteria; order Pseudomonadales; family Pseudomonadaceae; genus Pseudomonas; species Pseudomonas sp. ACM7. Next base: position 3,353,043 of record NZ_CP024866.1, read on the forward strand.
AGTGGCTTTGCGGTGTATAGCCGTCCAGTTTGAAGTCCAGGGACGGCAGGCTGTTGAGCGCGATGTTTACTTTCTGAGTGTCATCCTCGTATTCACGCTCATACGCGTATTCGCCGAACACTTGAGTCTGCGTGGTGATCTGATACTTACCCTGCAGACCGGCGCCCAAACGTTTTGAATCGCGAGTCTGATCATCAAAGGTCAGCGCCGTGGAACGAGTGCTGTTTTCCGAGTAGCCGTCGACTTCCACTTTTGCGTAATCGGCGCTGATGAACGGCGACAGGTGCCACTCGCTGCCCGGTTGCGCAATGTCGTAGCCAACCCGTGTGCTGAAGGCCCAGAGATCGCCATCGGTATCGCCTTTCTCCGCACCTTCGCTGGCACCCAGGTCGAATTTGCGTTTGAGGTTGTCGTAATCCAGCTTGCCGCCGGTCAACGCGGCATCGGCCCACCAGCGATTCTGCTGGAACTGGGCGAAGGCGGTGGCCAGGTAGCTGTTGAGTTTGTAGTCCGAATCGTTATTGCCTGCTTCCAGGTTCTGACGATAGAAACCCGCCGCCACACCGACGCGCCAGGCGTCATTGAGCCGATAGCTGCCGCCGATGTTCAGGTTGTAACCGTCGCCGTCGCCGTCGGCGCTGGCGCCGCTGCTTTGGCTATCGACATCCAGATGCTGGCCGCCACCGGCGACAATCGCGCGCCATTGGCCGACCGCTTGCCAGTTCTCCCAGTCCGATTGCCATTGGCTGCGCAGCTCATCCTGGTGCGCACGCAAAGTAGCGTGGGCCATTTCCGGCAACAACGTCAGCTCCCACGGCGCAGCCAGTAGGGAGTAGGCGTAGTCGGAAATCAGTTTCTGCCCGGCTTCGGTCGGATGAACCCCATCGTTATAAATCAGCTTGCTGGGGTCCGGGGTGGCACTGTTGATGCCATACGTAGGGTTTTCGGTGCAGCTGTTGCCGCTGAAGCAAGTCGCCGTCAGGTTCTGGCCTGTAGCAAAACCGAATCGAGCCGGATCGGCGAAGGTTTCCTGCAACAGCAACGGAATGTTCAACGGGATGATTTCGGCATCGATCCCCGCGAGACGGGTGACCAGTTGCCGGTTGAAGGCAGAGCTCAGTAGTGAGGTGGGTGTCTGCTGGGGCGTGCCATTGATGGCGGGCGTCAAACCCAGGTCGGGCAGCAGCCATACGACGATGTACCGGGCGCCGGCGGTCTGCAAAACCTGGACGCTGTTGGCCAGTCGATCCGCAGCGGTATTCGCCTGAGCGCCACTTTGTACACGTCCCTGAAGAAAATCGTTACCACCCCCGGAAATGTAATACAGCGCATTCGGATCGGCGCTGAAGTTGTTTGTCGGCAGATAGCCCGAGCGTGTGCGTTCACCCGTGGCGGATACGCTGGTGATCGAGGTGAGGATCTGGTCGGTGCGATATCCGCCAACGGCCCAGTTATTACCGTCCGGCAGGCCCTGGTTCGCACGCGCCGCCGAGGTTGAAGCGGCCGTCTGGTCCGGTGAAAGCCCGAGCCTTCCACCCAGCAGTTGGGTCGAGTTGGCGGAGTAGGCTTCGCCGCTTCCGTCCAGGTAAACCGGTCCGGTGCGGTTGGTGAAGCGCAGGGTCGAGCCGGGAGGGCCGCCCGTGTCGGTAAACTGCCCGGCATCGTTGAGGCTATCGCCGAAGACGATGAAATTCGAATAGGGGTTGGGCGCCGCGATCGCCTGGGTGCAGGCAATAGCGAGCAAGCACCCGGCAAGCGGTACAGCCAGCGTCTGTCTGATCATGAGCAAGTCCGTTTGTTATTGTTGTAGTGAGCAAAACGACAGTGCCAAAAACTATAGAGCCTGTTGCCGTTCGGCGCGAACCCGTCAATTGTTTCAAGAGCTTCCATCGCCCCATATTGCACGCTCTGCCCAGCTAAGTTACTGTGCCGAGACGTATAAATGAGACCTTCCCCGTGTTGATCGTCAGCAAACTTCTGGATCAAGTCATCAAGGCACACGCCCGTTGGCGTTGGCGCGCCTGAATCCTTCTGCCGGCCCGGCCGGATCTTTACCGCTTTGCCTTCTTTACCCATAAGACAAACCGCTTTGCAGCGCGACTCCAGCGACTGACAAAGCGCAGGACGCTGCGGGTAAATCATTCGAAGGCTGTATTCAAAGTCAGTAAATTCAAGAGGTTCATAACGCCATGTTGCTGATGATCGATAACTACGACTCTTTTACTTACAACGTTGTGCAATACCTTGGTGAGCTCGGCTCCCAGGTCAAAGTCGTGCGCAACGATGAGCTCACCATTGCCGAAATCGAAGCCCTCAACCCGGAGCGGATCGTCGTTTCGCCCGGCCCTTGCACGCCGAACGAAGCCGGCGTGTCGATTGATGTGATCAAACATTTTGGCGGTAAATTGCCGATTCTGGGCGTCTGCCTGGGTCATCAGTCCATCGGCCAGGCCTTTGGCGGCGATGTGGTGCGCGCCCGTCAGGTCATGCACGGCAAAACCAGCCCGGTGTTCCACGAGGACAAGGGCGTTTTCGAAGGCCTGAACCATCCGCTGACGGTCACCCGCTATCATTCACTGATCGTCAAACGTGAAACCCTGCCCGATTGCCTGGAGCTGACCGCCTGGACTCAGCTTGAAGACGGCTCGGTCGACGAGATCATGGGCCTGCGCCACAAGACACTGAACATCGAGGGCGTCCAGTTTCACCCTGAGTCGATCCTCACCGAACAGGGCCACGAGCTGTTCGCTAATTTCCTCAAACAAACCGGCGGCACGCGCTAAGGACTTTTCATGAATATCAAGACAGCCCTGAGCCGTATCGTCGAACAGCTCGACCTCAGCACCGATGAGATGCGCGATGTCATGCGCGAAATCATGACCGGTCAATGCACGGATGCGCAGATCGGCGCGTTCATGATGGCCATGCGCATGAAGAGTGAAAGCATCGACGAAATCGTCGGCGCCGTGTCGGTCATGCGCGAGCTGGCGGACAAGGTCGAGCTCAAGACTCTCGACGGCGTCGTCGATGTGGTCGGCACCGGTGGCGATGGCGCGAACATTTTTAACGTCTCGACCGCTTCCTCGTTCGTGGTGGCGGCGGCCGGTTGCACGGTGGCCAAGCACGGTAACCGTGCGGTCTCGGGCAAAAGCGGCAGCGCCGATTTGCTGGAGGCGGCGGGTATCTACCTGAACCTGACGCCGGTTCAGGTCGCACGCTGCATCGACAACGTCGGCATCGGTTTCATGTTCGCCCAGACCCATCACAGCGCCATGAAGCACGCCGCCGGCCCGCGCCGGGAGCTGGGCTTGCGCACGCTGTTCAACATGCTCGGCCCGCTTACGAATCCGGCCGGCGTGAAGCATCAGGTGGTGGGCGTGTTCAATCAGGCGTTGTGCCGGCCGCTGGCCGAAGTCTTGCAGCGTATGGGCAGCAAGCACGTGCTGGTGGTTCACTCGAAGGATGGCCTGGACGAGTTCAGTCTGGCGGCGCCAACCTTCGTGGCGGAATTGAAGGATGACCAGATCACCGAGTATTGGGTCGAGCCAGAAGACCTGGGCATGAAAAGCCAGAGCCTGCACGGTCTGGCAGTGGATAGCCCGGCGGCCTCGCTGGAGCTGATTCGCGATGCCCTGGGCAAGCGCAAGACCGAGAACGGTCAGAAAGCCGCGGAAATGATTATGCTCAATGCCGGTGCCGCGCTGTACGCCGCCGACCATGCCAGCAGTTTGAAAGAAGGCGCTGCCCTGGCGCACGATGCGCTGCACACAGGCCTCGCTCGGGAAAAACTGGAGGAGTTGGGTGCATTTACCGCGGTATTCAAAGTGGAGAATGAGGGATGAGTGTACCGACGGTTCTGGAAAACATTCTGGCCCGTAAAGTCCAGGAAGTCGCTGAGCGTAGCGCTCGCGTAAGCCTGGCGGAGCTGGAAAGTCTGGCCAAGGCGGCCGATGCACCCCGTGGTTTTGCCAAGGCATTGTTGGCTCAGGCCAAGCTTAAGCAGCCAGCGGTCATTGCAGAAATCAAGAAAGCTTCACCGAGCAAAGGCGTTATCCGCGAGAACTTCGTTCCCGCCGACATCGCCAAGAGTTACGAGAAGGGTGGCGCTACCTGCCTGTCGGTGCTCACCGATATCGATTACTTCCAGGGCGCCGATGCGTATCTGCAACAGGCGCGGGCGGCGTGCAAACTGCCGGTGATCCGCAAGGACTTCATGATCGATCCGTACCAGATCGTCGAAGCCCGAGCGTTGGGCGCCGACTGCGTGCTATTGATCGTCTCCGCACTGGATGACATGAAAATGGCCGAGCTGGCTGCCGTGGCCAAAAGTGTCGGCCTCGATGTGCTGGTGGAAGTTCACGATGGCGACGAGCTGGGGCGAGCCTTGAAAACCCTCGACACTCCGTTGGTCGGCGTAAACAACCGCAACCTGCACACCTTCGAAGTCAATCTGGAAACCACGCTCGATCTGTTGCCGCGTATCCCGCGTGATCGCTTGGTGATCACCGAAAGTGGCATTCTCAACCGGGCCGATGTCGAGCTGATGGAAATCAGCGATGTGTACGCGTTCCTGGTTGGCGAAGCGTTTATGCGCGCCGAAAGCCCGGGCACCGAACTGCAGCGTCTGTTCTTTCCTGAGCGTGGTATCGCGTTGAGCGGTTCTACACTCGACTGAGTACAAATAGACAAACCGCGGCGCTCCCTTCGCGAGCAAGCCCGCTCCCACATTAGTCCGCGTCCATTCAGACAACGCCGATCCAATGTGGGAGCGGGCTTGCTCGCGAAGACGGTATGAGATGCACAGCAGATTGAACGTCCTATGGATTACCTGATGACCTCACCTATCGCTCTGCCCGTCGAAGCCGGCCTGCTCGCCGAACAGGACCTGTTGGCCCATGTGTGCACCGGCGATTCGGAGTTTGGCCTGCTGTTCTGGCAACCTAACGACCGCGCATTGGTCATGCCGCGACGGTTGAATCGTCTGCCTGGGTTCGAGGCCGCGTGCGAAGTGTCGGCAGCGGCAGGATGGCCGGTGTTGTTGCGTGAGACCGGCGGTGAACCGGTGCCGCAATCGGCTTCAACGATCAACATCGCGCTGGTCTACGCGCCACCGCGTAGCGAGGGCGACCAGAACCGCATCGAAACCGGTTATCGCCGGCTTTGCGATCCGATTTGTCAGTTACTCGATGAACTGGGCGGCGTTTCGTCTTTGGGTGAAATAGAGGGGGCGTTCTGCGATGGACGTTTCAACGTCAACCTTGATGGTCGCAAGATGGTCGGCACGGCTCAACGCTGGCGCCAGAGCAAGGGCGGTACGCGTCCGGTAGGGTTGGTGCACGGTGCTTTGTTGCTCGATAACGAGCGTGAGTCGATGGTTGCGGCGGTTAACCGTTTCAATGAAGCCTGTGGCCTGGAGCAGCGAGTTCGCGCCGAGAGCCACATTGCTCTTCATGAAAAATATGCAGCACCTGATGCGTTGGGGCGACTCGACACGTTGTACCGCCAGTTGCTGGCAGATATGTTCAGGGTTTAGCGCGTACCGAAGACCACCATGGTCTTGCCTTTGACGTCCACCAGGTTGCGTTCTTCCAGGTCCTTGAGTACGCGACCGACCATCTCACGTGAACAACCGACAATCCGCCCGATTTCCTGACGGGTCACCTTGATCTGCATTCCGTCGGGATGGGTCATTGCATCTGGCTGCTTGCACAGTTCCAAGAGGCAGCGTGCGACGCGGCCGGTGACGTCGAAGAATGCAAGGTCACCTACTTTGCGGGTGGTGTTGCGCAGGCGCTGTGCGATTTGTCCGCTGAGCACGTAAAGAATGTCTGGATCCTGTTGGGACAGCTCGCGGAATTTCGCGTAGCTGATCTCGGCGACTTCGCATTCGATCTTGGCGCGCACCCAGGCGCTGCGTTCCTGTTCCAGGCCGGCCTGTTCGAACAGGCCCAACTCGCCGAAAAAGTCTCCGGAGTTCAGGTAGGCGATGATCATTTCGCGGCCGTCGTCATCCTCGATCAGGATGGTGACCGAACCTTTGATGATGAAGAACAGCGTGTCCGAGCGATCACCGGCACAAATGATGTTGCTTTTGGCCGCATAACGACGGCGCTGGCAGTGCATCAACAGCTTGTCGAGGTTCTTGATTTTGGGTGTTGGGGTAATAGCAACCATGGTTGTATCCCGAAAAGACTTCACGGTGTGTTTGGTTTTCTTATGAGTCGCTGAGGTTGCTACAAAGCTGGCTATGCGCCAGTGAATTGGCGCCAGCTTAACAGACACTTCCTGCAATATTCGAGAATTTACCTACAGCGCAGCGGCTTGCGTCGTAGGAAGGCGAGACGCCGTCAATCAAGGCCCCTGTGCTAAGCTGGCGACCCTTTTTTATACAGTGGAGTCTTGGCGATGAAGGCACGCATCCAATGGGCTGGCGAAGCCATGTTCCTCGGCGAATCCGGCAGCGGTCATGTCGTGGTCATGGACGGTCCGCCCGATGCCGGCGGTCGCAACCTGGGTGTCCGGCCGATGGAAATGCTCCTACTGGGTGTTGGCGGTTGCAGCAATTTCGACGTGGTCAGCATCCTCAAGAAGTCTCGTCAGGCCGTTGAAAGCTGCGAAGCCTTCCTCGAAGCCGAGCGCGCCACCGAAGATCCGAAGGTTTTCACCAAGATCCACATGCACTTCGTGGTCAAGGGCCGCGGCTTGAAAGAAGCCCAGGTCAAACGCGCCATCGAGCTGTCTGCCGAGAAGTATTGCTCGGCGTCGATCATGCTGGGCGCGGCTGGCGTGGTCATTACCCATGACTACGAGATCATCGAACTCGGTTGAATCGACATTCAACTATCATAAAGGCAGTGCAGACTGTGGCGATCTAAAGCTCGCGTCTGCACCCGTACAGATAACTAAAATCGCCATCGCGAAGAGGTATTGATCCGTCCTGCGCAGGTGCGTCGTTCGCATCTGACGGGCATGCTTGATCACGCGGCCGGTCCGCAATACACAGAGAGCGTCTAACGGTGAAAAGCAAACTCAAGCTCCACGGGTTCAATAACCTGACAAAGACCTTGAGCTTCAACATCTATGACATCTGCTACGCGGAAACCCCGCAAGACCAGCAGGCTTACGTCGAGTACATCAATAAAGAGTACAACGCGAAGCGCCTGACGCAGATCCTCACAGAAGTTGTCGATATCATTGGCGCCAACATCCTGAACATTGCCAGTCAGGACTATGAACCCCAGGGCGCCAGTGTCACGATTCTGATCTCCGAAGAGCCGGTGACCCCGACCGACAGTCAGATCGAAGAGTCCCCGGGCCCGCTGCCTGAAATTATCCTGGCCCACCTCGACAAGAGCCACATTACGGTGCACACCTACCCGGAAATCCATCCGGACGATGGCATCGCGACATTCCGTGTGGACATTGATGTGTCGACCTGTGGCGTCATTTCACCGCTCAAGGCGCTCAACTTCCTGATTCACCAGTTCGATTCGGACATCGTGACCGTGGATTATCGTGTGCGCGGCTTCACCCGTGACGTAGAAGGCAAAAAGCACTTCATCGACCACGAGATCAACTCGATTCAGAACTACCTTTCCGAAGACACCCGCGACGCGTACCAGATGACCGACGTGAACGTGTACCAGGAAAACCTGTTCCACACCAAAATGCTGCTGAAGAACTTCGAACTGGATAACTACCTGTTCGGCGACGCTACCAGCAACCTGTCTTCTGAGCAGCGTGCCCAGGTGACCGAGCGTGTTAAACACGAAATGCTGGAAATCTTCTACGCGCGCAACATGCCGAGCTAAGATTTTCGAGCACAAAAAAGGCGACTCCCTCACGGCAGTCGCCTTTTTTATTGCGAGTATCCCTTGTAGGAGCAAGGCTTGCCCGCGATTGCGTCCTTGAGATCGCCATCGCGGGTAAGCCTTGCTCCTACGAAAGCCCCTGAGGTCAGATCCGGTAAGTACTCTTGGTCATGACCTTGGCCATCAGGCTCATGCCGAACTTCACCGGTGCCGGGAAGCGCAAACCTCCAGCCTCCAGCGCGCTTTCGGCGTGGTGTTCTTCATCAATGCGCATCTGCTCGAGGATCGCCCGGGACTTTTCGTCCTCGGCCGGCAGTTGCTCAAGGTGTTCGTTCAGGTGTTTGCAGACCTGATGCTCGGTGGCAGCAACGAAACCCAAGCTGACTTTATCGCTGATCAACCCTGCTACCGCGCCGATCCCGAACGACATGCCATAGAACAGCGGATTGAGAATGCTGGTGTGGCTGCCTAACTGTTTTATGCGTTGTTCGCACCAGACCAGGTGGTCGATTTCTTCTTCGGCGGCATGTTCCATGGCTGCGCGCACTTGCGGCAGCTTGGCGGTCAGGGCCTGACCCTGATACAGCGCCTGGGCACAGACTTCGCCGGTATGGTTGATGCGCATCAGGCCGGCGACGTGCCGGGTGTCTTCGTCGCTCATTTGCGCATCCGGCTGCACGATAGCGGGCGAAGGACGGTACGGCTGGCCACTGAAGGGCAGCAAGGTACGCATCGCGGCATCGGCTTGCAGCAGAAGACGGTCAATCGGCGAGTAGTGACGTTGGGTAGTCATGCTGACCTCCGGGAAGAATCTCGGCGGCCAGTTTAACCCAATCGGCCGGGGAAGGTTTGCGGTGGGTCATTGTGATGCAGGCTTCTCCTGTAGGAGCACAGCTTGCTGGCGATGGCGATCTCAATGACGCCATCGCCAGCAAGCTGTGCTCCTACAAGGGCGGGTAATGAATCAGCCCGGAGGCCAATGCATTTGGCGCTGACCCAATACATGCATATGAATGTGATAGACGGTCTGCCCACCCAGTGGATTGCAATTCATGACCACGCGGAAGCCCTCTTCGCAACCCAGCTCCAGGGCCAGACGCTGGGCGGTGAACAGAAGATGCCCCGCCAATGCCTTGTCGTCCTCGGTCAGGTCGTTAAGCGTGCGCACCGCTTTTTTCGGGATCACCAGAAAATGCACCGGTGCCTGTGGGGCGATGTCGTGGAAGGCCAGTACCTGGTCGTCCTCGTAAATGATCTTGGCCGGGATTTCCCGGTTGATGATCTTGGTGAACAGAGTATCCACAGCTGTTTTCTCCGTTGTTTGGGCTGGCCTGAGTGTAACCATGGGTTATGCCCTAGCCCAGCCTTTTACCTTGAGGGTGCGATCAGCGCGGGCAGTAAGCCTTGTTGACCATGCCGGCGATTGTCCGGGTCAGCCAGCGCGAGCCGAGCCGCGGCAGGAAGGCGCGCCAGCGGTTGCATCGACCCGGAATAATGATGGCGCGATTTTTCTCCAGCGCCCGCACGGTATAGAGCGCGACTTCCTCGGGGCTCATCAGCATTTTGCTGTCGATCAGTTTGCCGGCGTCCAATTGCGCGGTGCGGAAAAACGCCGTACGGGTAGGGCCGGGGCAGAGCACCGAGACCTTGACCGCGCATTTTTTCAGTTCGACGCGCAACCCTTCGGAAAAGTGCAGCACATAAGCCTTGCTGGCGTAATAAGTACTCATCCACGGGCCCGGATGGAAAGCCGCCACCGAGGCGACATTCAAAATTTGCCCGCCGCCCTGCAGCGCCATACTGTTGCCGATCGCGTGACACAGGCGAGTGAGCGCGAGGATGTTCACTTCGATCAGGTCCTGCTCGGTCATCCAGTCCTGAGCCAGGAAAGGGCCGCAAGTGCCGATGCCGGCGCAGTTGACCAGCAAATCGATCTGTCGGTCACCTTCCTCCAGCTCCAGCAGAAAACCGGACAGCCGTAGCGGCTCGCCGAGGTCACAGGCTCGGAACAACACTTCCACGCCAAAACGTTGAGTCAGTTCAATCGCAATACTTTCCAGCTGATCACGCTGACGGGCCACCAGAATCAGGCTGCGTCCGCGCCGGGCCAGCGCTTCGGCCATCGCCAGGCCGATGCCGCTGGAAGCGCCAGTGATCAGAGCGTAACGGGTCATGCATTTCTCCATCGCAACAGCTCCGCGCCGGCGACGCAGGTGTCACGGACGGGGAGCGCTGTTCATTCTTTCGCAGAGTCTACAGGGGGCTGGGCTACTTCGGCTGCATCGTCGGCTGAATTTGGCGCTGGCTCTGCTTCTACGGCGGTTTGATCTTCGATCTCTTCGGTGGTCACGGAGTCACTTTCATAGCTGCTCTGGGTGGCGCTTTCGTATTCGCTCTGGAGGGTAGTAAGGCCACCGGTCAGTCCGCCGATGAACAGGATCGCGATAAACACCAGCCACAGTGAAGACAGGACCTTGACCGCGGTGCTGTTGGGCGGTGGTGGCGCACCGTATCGATTGGCGGTGTTATTTCCCGGAGCAATCATCATCACGAACGGAAAGATGCTGCCCACGAACGGCACGAGGGTAAGCAGCCAGAGCCAGCCAGACCAGCCAATATCATGCAGGCGCTGGACACTGAACTGAATGCTGACGAACGCGAGCGCCACGAAGAGAATAAAGGCCAGCAAGCCACCGAGAATCAGGCCAGCGGTCGAGTCCGTACTGATGAGGGCCAAGCCGAAAACAGCAAGCACAGCGCCAACGCTAAGGGTCACCAGCGTCAGCGACATCGTCCAGGCCAGATAACGCAAGCGACCGATCCGACCCTCGAAGCTGAACGGCTTGAGTGTGGAAAACGCAGGCAAGGCTTCCCCAACGGTAGCCTGGGGTGGTGCGTAAGGGGATTCGGGATCTGCCGCGACGGCAGGGGCGTGTTCATGAACGTCAGACAGGTTCAGCTCGATCGAGGGTTCGGATTCGATCCGGGCATCGATACCGGTTTTGGTCAGCGCCTGGAGATAAGTCTGCGCATCGACCTGCGACAGGTCGCGTTTGAGCGCAACCGGCTTGCCACTGAACAGCCGCTCGATGGCAGCCACATCGCTTTTGAACAACTCGGCGAGATTGAGCTTGGCGGTGGTGACAGCAACACCTGGCAGCAGAGCGCCGTCGAACAGGATCTTGAAACGGTTTTCGCTCATTGCGAGGCATCCTTGTCGCGAATGTTTTAGGGAGTATTGCGGGTTGAGTGTAAAGCCAGCCGGAATGGACTGGCCCAGTTTTCCTGTCAGCGTGGCCAGCGCTTGGGCAGCGCTGCCGCTAGCTCCAGCGCTTTGCGGTACTCGGCATCAAGGCGAGCGACCAATTGATCGACACTCGGCAGGTCATCGATCTCGCCGACACCCTGGCCCGCGGACCAGACGGTTTTCCAGGCTTTGGCTTCATCGTTAATGGGCTTGAGTTTGGAGCCGAAGTCTACCTGGCCCTTGCCTTGCAGCGCTGCCATGTCGAAACCCGCAGCCTCAAGGCTCTGACGCATAAAGCTCGCCGGTACTCCCGACACCGCTGGAGTATGGACGATGTCCGCGGCTCTGGAAGTCAGCAGCATCTCTTTATAGGCGTCAGGCGCATGACTTTCGGTGGTGCCGATAAATCGCGTTCCGAAGTAGGCCAGATCCGCACCGAGCAGTTGTGCCGCGAGAATCTCGTGGCCGTGGTTCAGGCAACCGGCCAGCAGCAGGGTCTTGTCGAAGAATTGGCGGATCTCGGCAATCAGCGAGAACGGGCTCCAGGTTCCGGCGTGTCCACCGGCGCCCGCTGCCACGGCGATCAAACCGTCGACCCCGGCCTCGGCGGCTTTCTCTGCGTGGCGACGAGTCGTCACGTCATGGAACACCAGACCGCCATAGCTGTGCACTGCATCGACCAGTTCTTTCACAGCTCCGAGGCTGGTGATCACAATCGGCACTTTGTGCTCGATGCAGATCGCCAGGTCCGCTTGCAGTCGCGGGTTGCTGTTGTGGACGATCAGGTTCACCGCATAAGGCGCCGGATTCTCCAGTGTCGCCAACCCTGCTTCGATCTCTTCCAGCCAGGCCTTGAAGCCGCTGCTCTCGCGCTGGTTCAGCGCAGGAAAGCTGCCCACCACGCCATTACGGCAGCAGGCGAGCACCAGTTGTGGGTTGGAGATCAGGAACATTGGCGCTGCCACCACAGGCAGACGCAGGCGTTGTTCGAGCAGAGCGGGCAGCGACATTGGAAGTACCCCGGTGAGTTGTGCTTATTGGCGTTAGAACGGCCGAACGACGACCAGAATTACAATGGCCAGCAATATCAGAACCGGCACTTCATTGAACCAGCGATAAAAGACATGACTGCGGGTGTTCTCGCCACGGGCAAAGCGTTTCACCTGGGCGCCACACATGTGGTGGTAGCCGATCAGGATCACCACAAGGGTCAACTTGGCGTGAATCCACGCACCTTGACTGAATATGCTTGGGTTCAGGCCGATCAGTGCGATGCCGAAAATCAAGGTGGCGATCATCGCCGGCCCCATGATGCCGCGGTACAGCTTGCGCTCCATGATGCTGAAGCGTTCTTTGCTGACGGTGTCTTCGCTCTGGGCGTGATAAACGAACAGGCGCGGCAGGTAGAACAGGCCGGCAAACCAGCAGACCATGCTGACGATGTGAAGCGCTTTGAGCCACAGATAAAGCATTTTTAGTTATTCCCAGGTTCACGGTAGCGAAGATAGTAGAGGGTAGAGCGCCCGCACGTCACCTTGACGGTTGTCGCAGAGCCGCGCGGCCCCTATTATCGACGGCTTTCCAGTGGGTTCGTTGAGGGCAGGTTTATGGTCAAGGTCGGTATCGTCGGCGGCACGGGTTACACCGGTGTCGAACTGCTGCGTCTGTTGGCGCAGCACCCGCAAGCTGAAGTGGTCGTCATCACTTCCCGATCCGAGGCCGGTCTGGCCGTGGCTGATATGTATCCGAACCTGCGCGGTCATTACGACGGTCTGGCGTTCAGCGTTCCGGACATCAAAACGCTGGGCGCTTGCGACGTGGTGTTCTTCGCCACGCCCCACGGTGTTGCCCATGCGCTGGCTGGCGAACTGTTGGCGGCCGGGACCAAAGTCATCGACCTGTCGGCGGACTTCCGTCTGCAAGACGCTGATGAGTGGGCCAAGTGGTACGGTCAGCCGCACGGCGCGCCGGAGCTGCTGGAAGAGGCGGTTTACGGTTTGCCGGAAGTCAATCGCGAGCAAATCAAGCAGGCTCGCCTGATCGCTGTGCCGGGTTGCTACCCGACTGCTACGCAATTGGGTTTCCTGCCATTGCTTGAAGCCGGCCTGGCCGACACCACCCGTTTGATCGCCGACTGCAAATCCGGTGTCAGTGGTGCCGGTCGTGGCGCGTCTGTAGGTTCGCTGTACTCCGAGACGTCGGAAAGCATGAAGGCTTACGCCGTAAAAGGTCACCGTCACCTGCCGGAAATCCGCCAGGGCCTGCGTCGCGCAGCGGGCAAGGACGTCGGTCTGACTTTCGTTCCGCACCTGACGCCAATGATTCGAGGCATCCACTCGACGCTCTACGCGACGGTCGTGGATCGCTCGGTGGATCTGCAGGCGCTGTTTGAAAAGCGTTATGCCAACGAACCGTTCGTCGATGTCATGCCCGCTGGCAGCCATCCGGAAACCCGCAGCGTGCGCGGTGCCAACGTTTGCCGCATTGCGGTGCATCGTCCACAGGATGGTGACCTGGTGGTGGTGTTGTCGGTGATCGACAACCTGGTCAAAGGCGCGTCGGGGCAGGCGGTGCAGAACATGAACATCCTGTTCGGGCTGGATGAGCGCCTGGGCTTGTCTCACGCTGGCATGTTGCCGTAAGGCTTTAGCCCGCTCAGCAAAAAGGCCCGTCTGACGGCAATGCTGTTCACTTAAGCGGAGCAGCCTTGCGGTTAACCGGATACCGGGTTTTAGACATCTTCACCGCCCTAGGCCTCGCAGGCCTGGGGCGTTTTACTATGAAGAGCACACCAATGCTGCCGCGAAGCTCGTCCAGGCGTCTTGGCGTGTGTGAGGGCGAGACCGCTCCGGCCATGACCACTAGATGGCTGGCGATGTGCTGACAGGCAAACTTGAAACTCACCTCGCTGGGAGCCCGCTTATGAGCTACAGCCGCCTGACTGGCTTCTCGACGCACTACGTTATAAGCCAGTAAC
>NZ_CP024866.1:3367177-3372460 GCF_004136015.1 Pseudomonas sp. ACM7
CTATTGGCTCACCTCTGAAAAGTGCCATCCCGACTACCAGCCAAAGGACTACGTCCGAAGGCAAGCGCCGACGTCGGATCGTGGCTTTATCCGCCAGAGCGGCCGCCGCGGTAATCCAATCATGAGGAATATGATCGGTGAACACCTCAAGGCGAGAGAGCGGTTGCTCAGCAAAATCCAAAACCGCGCTTAAATCCTGAGCAACAGACATAAAAAATCCGGAATCCTTATCAGATTCCGGATTTTCCTGCTGCCTGAGGATTAGTCAACAATCCTTAAGTGAACAGCATTGCCGTCTGACGGGCCTTTTTTTACATTTCGAGCCGGCAATCGGGTTTATTGATATACCGTAACAATAGTTGACCGATTTTCTAGGAGAAGCGGATAATGCGCGTCATCACGCATTATGGCGGCGTAACGCCGGGAGATAGTTAGCATGAGCGTCGAATCCTTCACCCCCACGGCTTTGCAATTCACCCACGGTGCCGCGCACAAGGTGAAGAGCCTAGTCGATGAAGAGGGGAATGATCGCTTGAAGCTGCGCGTATTCGTTACGGGCGGCGGTTGTTCAGGTTTTCAGTACGGCTTCACCTTCGATGAAGAAGTGGCCGATGACGACACCATTGTCGAGCGCGAAGGGGTGAGCCTGGTCGTTGATCCGATGAGCTTCCAGTACCTGGCAGGTGCCGAGGTGGATTATCAGGAAGGTCTGGAAGGTTCGCGCTTCGTGATCAAGAATCCGAACGCCAGCACCACGTGTGGCTGCGGCTCTTCGTTCTCGATCTGATCGTAATCTACCGCATCACCAAGCGCCGCATGGCCTCAGGGCTCTGCGGCGTTTTGTTGTCTGGGATTCGGTATGGCTAGTCAGGCAGGGTAAATGGCGCCGAGTACGCGCAGGCCACGGGCGCCGGTGACGCTAGGGCGATTGGCAGCGATGCCTTCAAGGCAGCAATGGGCCAGCCAGGCGAAGGCCATGGCTTCGACCCAGTCGGGGTCTACACCGTAAGCCGCGGTGCTGCTGACCTTGGTGTTCGGCAGCAAGCTGGCCAAGCGGCTCATCAGCGTGGCGTTGTGGGCGCCGCCGCCGCAGACCAACAGTTCCTGGGTATCTGATTGAGCGCTTTGCAGTGACTCGACGATGGTCAGGGCGGTCAGTTCGAGCAGGGTTGCCTGCACGTCTTCGGCGGCGAAGGTCGACAGTTTCGATAGATGCTGTGTCAGCCATGGCAGGTTGAACACTTCGCGGCCGGTGCTCTTTGGGCCTTTGGTCACGAAAAATGGATCACTCAGCAGTTCGTTCAGCAGAACCGGTTCGACCTTGCCGCTGGCAGCCCATTGGCCATCGCGATCAAAGTTGTCGCCGTGTTGCTGGTGAATCCACGCATCCAGCAAGACATTGCCCGGGCCACAGTCGAAACCCGCAACAGGCTTGCCAGGTTCAATCAGGCTGAGGTTGCTGAAACCGCCAACGTTCAATACCGCGCGATTGCCTGCGCGCTCTTCAAACAACGCTTCGTGAAAGGCTGGGACCAGTGGGGCACCTTGTCCGCCAGCCGCAACATCGCGGCTGCGGAAGTCGCTGACCACGGTGATGCTGGTCAACTCGGTCAGAAGGGCGGGATTGCCGATCTGCACGGTGAAGCCACGCGCCGGTTCGTGGCGAATGGTCTGGCCGTGGCTGCCAATCGCGCGAATGTCTTCGGGGTTCAGGTTTTGTTGGTCGAGGAGGGTATGAATGCCTTGTGCTGCCAATTTCACCCAGTTTTGCTGAGCGATGGCGGAGCGGGCAATCTCGTCCGGGCCGCTGGCGCACAAGCCAAGCAGCTCGGTGCGCAGGGAGTCAGGCATTGGGGTGTAGTGCGTGGCGATCAGTTTGATCGCCGGGGCCAGCTCGACCAGCGCAATGTCCAGGCCATCGAGGCTGGTCCCGGACATCACACCTATATAGAGCGTCATGGCTTAGCGCTTGCTCGAAGCTAGCTGCGTGGATTTTTCTTGATCCATGCGCGCCATCAGCGGTTGGCTCTGGGCGAGGAAACGTGCGCGTTCAGCCTTGGAGATCGGATCGGCCATCGCTACCTTTTGGCCTAGTGGGTCGACGTGCACGCCATTGACCTGGAACTCGTAATGCAAATGCGGTCCGGTGGAAAGTCCGGTGGTGCCGATGTAGCCGATCACCTGGCCTTGTTTGACGCTACTGCCAGTCTGCACGCCTTTGGCAAAGCCCTGCATGTGGCCGTAAAGCGTACGGTAGGTGTTGCCGTGCTGGATGATCACGGTATTGCCGTAGCCGCCACGGCGACCGGCCAACAACACTTTGCCGTCACCGGCTGCCTTGATTGGAGTGCCACGCGGCGCTGCATAGTCGACGCCTTTGTGAGCGCGGATCTTGTTCAGGATCGGGTGCTTGCGGCCCATCGAGAATTTCGAGCTGATACGGGCGAAGTCTACCGGGGTACGGATAAACGCCTTGCGCATGCTGTTGCCGTCAGCAGTGTAGTAGCTGCTGTTGCCTTGTTTATTGGTGTAACGCACGGCGGTGTAGGTCTTGCCGCGGTTAGTGAAGCGAGCGGAAAGGATTGGGCCATTGCCGACGGCCTTGCCGTTGACGACTTTTTGTTCGTATATGACATCGAACTCATCACCCTGGCGAATATCCTGGGCGAAGTCGACGTCATAGCCAAACACGCTGGCCATGTCCATGGTCAGGCTGTGGGACAAACCGGCGCGTGCAGCGGACTGCGACAGCGAACTGTTGATCACACCATGAACGTAGGCAGAGCGCACGGTCGGCTTGGCGGTAATGCGGTTGAATGCATAACCCTTGTCATTCTTGGTCAGGGTGATGCTTTCGACATCGCTGACCTTGCTGTGCAGATTGGTCAGCTGGCCATCGGGGCTCAGTTCGAATTCAAGTTTCTGGCCGTGTTTGAGTTGGCTGAACTGCTTGGCCTGCTTGTCACTGGCCAGCACCTCATGCACTGAAGCTGCTGGAAGGCCGACTTTCTCGAACAGTGTGGAGAGTGTATCGCCTTTGGACACGATCACTTCCCTGTGGTTTGGAGACTTTTTTTCTTCGATCACAGGCGCCGGCGCGGGCGCGGCCTGAGCGGTTTCCTGGGGTTCTTCGGCGCTGTTTTCGATCTGAGCGAAAGGGGAAGCTGCTGGCTCATTTGTGGCCTGGACGGCCTCGGCAGCGTCTTGATCTTGTGTCAGTTGTTCGGCAGGGCTTTCCAGTTCAAGACTCAGGGTCGTCTTTTTGGCTTCAACATCACTGGAAGGAAATACCAAAAGCGCCAGGCTCAGAAGGGCGGCGATGCCACTTGCTGCGAGCAGGTGGGTCTTCGGGTAAAGCGGCGGCGCTTTAGACGATTCTTTGGTCATAGGTGATTTTTGACTTTGAAAAAGATGAATTGGAAAAGATGAATGACATGATGAAGATGAAATAACTGTATAAAATATAACCAAATCATCTCTGAAGCAAGTCCGCGAACGCTGTGTCCGTGGATTGGCATCCGTGCGCCGGGCAGAACTTGTATTTGACGCGCGATCTTGTATGGTTGGTTCCCTTTGAATTCGAGCCTTGCGGGTCTGTTATGAAGTCGGTTGAAGAGCAGCTAGCGCTGATTAAACGTGGTGCGGAAGAACTGTTGGTCGAGTCCGAGCTGATCGAAAAGCTCAAGCGTGGCCAGCCGCTACGTATTAAGGCAGGCTTCGATCCGACCGCGCCGGATTTGCACCTGGGTCATACCGTCCTTATTAATAAGCTGCGCCAGTTCCAGGAGCTGGGGCATCAGGTGATCTTCCTTATAGGTGACTTCACCGGGATGATCGGCGATCCGAGCGGAAAGAGTGCGACACGTCCTCCTCTTACCCGCGAGCAGGTTCTCGAGAATGCCGAGACCTACAAGACCCAGGTTTTCAAGATTCTTGATCCGGCGAAAACCGAAGTTGCGTTCAACTCCACCTGGATGGATCAGATGGGGCCGGCCGATTTCATTCGCCTGACTTCGCAGTACACCGTGGCTCGCATGCTCGAGCGCGACGACTTCTATAAGCGCTATACCACCAATCAGCCAATCGCCATTCATGAGTTCCTCTATCCGTTGGTTCAGGGGTATGACTCGGTCGCATTGCGCGCGGATGTCGAGCTGGGTGGTACCGATCAGAAGTTCAACCTGTTGATGGGGCGTGAACTGCAGCGTGGATATGGTCAAGAGGCCCAGTGCATTCTGACCATGCCGCTGCTCGAAGGTCTGGATGGCGTGAAGAAGATGTCCAAGTCCTTGGGCAACTACGTGGGTATTCAGGAAGCGCCGGGTGTGATGTACGGCAAACTGGTTTCCATTCCGGATGCGCTGATGTGGCGCTACTTCGAATTGCTCAGTTTCCGCTCCATGGATGAGATCAATGCATACCGTGCTGATGTCGAGGCGGGTGCCAATCCGCGTGATATCAAGATCAAGCTGGCCGAAGAAATCGTTGCGCGTTTCCATGGTGAAGAGGCTGCAGCCAATGCTCACCGTGCGGCGGGTAACCGTATGAAGGAAGGCGAGCTACCGGACGATCTGCCAGAGATTGAATTGACTGCTACTGAAGACATGCCGATTGCGGCTGTCCTTAATAAGGCAGGTCTGGTCAAGAACTCGGCAGTCGCGCGGGACCTTCTAGGTTCTGGTGGTGTGCGTATAGATGGTGAGGTTGTCGATCGCACCTTTATATACGTACTGGGCGCGACCCATGTTTGCCAGGCCGGGAAGAAGGCATTTGCACGTATTACGCTCAAATCCGAATAAAGCTCAAATTAGGTGTTGACGGCAGATTCTGGAAGTCTATAATTCGCCCCACTTCCGGCGCAGTCGAAACGGAAAACTCCTTGGTAAACAATGAGTTACGCAGTTTTCGACAGCGAGTTGCTTCAGGTCATCGAAGCCCAGAAGGAGTTGAAAGAGCGGGGTGGTTTGGCTCTTTTGACGATTCGATCTTCTCGGTCGACAGCGGTGTAAAAGAGGTGTTGACAGCAGCGAGTAACGCTGTAGAATTCGCCTCCCGCTAACGAGAGATCGCAAGCGCAAGTGGTTGAAGTTGCAAAGGAAACTTTGAAAACTTCGAAAAATAACCGCTTGACAGCAACAGAGGCTGCTGTAGAATGCGCGCCTCGGTTGAGACGAAAGATCTTAACCAACCGCTCTTTAACAACTGAATCAAGCAATTCGTGTGGGTGCTTGTGGAGTCAGACTGATAGTCAACAAGATTATCAGCATCACAAGTTACTCACTC
>NZ_CP024866.1:3372560-3378146 GCF_004136015.1 Pseudomonas sp. ACM7
TTCGATCTTCTCGGTCGACAGCGGTGTAAAAGAGGTGTTGACAGCAGCGAGTAACGCTGTAGAATTCGCCTCCCGCTAACGAGAGATCGCAAGCTGCTGTAGAATGCGCGCCTCGGTTGAGACGAAAGATCTTAACCAACCGCTCTTTAACAACTGAATCAAGCAATTCGTGTGGGTGCTTGTGGAGTCAGACTGATAGTCAACAAGATTATCAGCATCACAAGTTACTCCGCGAGAAATCAAAGATGTAACCAACGATTGCTGAGCCAAGTTTAGGGTTTCTTAAAAACCCAAAGATGTTTGAACTGAAGAGTTTGATCATGGCTCAGATTGAACGCTGGCGGCAGGCCTAACACATGCAAGTCGAGCGGCAGCACGGGTACTTGTACCTGGTGGCGAGCGGCGGACGGGTGAGTAATGCCTAGGAATCTGCCTGGTAGTGGGGGATAACGCTCGGAAACGGACGCTAATACCGCATACGTCCTACGGGAGAAAGCAGGGGACCTTCGGGCCTTGCGCTATCAGATGAGCCTAGGTCGGATTAGCTAGTTGGTGAGGTAATGGCTCACCAAGGCGACGATCCGTAACTGGTCTGAGAGGATGATCAGTCACACTGGAACTGAGACACGGTCCAGACTCCTACGGGAGGCAGCAGTGGGGAATATTGGACAATGGGCGAAAGCCTGATCCAGCCATGCCGCGTGTGTGAAGAAGGTCTTCGGATTGTAAAGCACTTTAAGTTGGGAGGAAGGGCATTTACCTAATACGTAAGTGTTTTGACGTTACCGACAGAATAAGCACCGGCTAACTCTGTGCCAGCAGCCGCGGTAATACAGAGGGTGCAAGCGTTAATCGGAATTACTGGGCGTAAAGCGCGCGTAGGTGGTTTGTTAAGTTGGATGTGAAATCCCCGGGCTCAACCTGGGAACTGCATTCAAAACTGACAAGCTAGAGTATGGTAGAGGGTGGTGGAATTTCCTGTGTAGCGGTGAAATGCGTAGATATAGGAAGGAACACCAGTGGCGAAGGCGACCACCTGGACTGATACTGACACTGAGGTGCGAAAGCGTGGGGAGCAAACAGGATTAGATACCCTGGTAGTCCACGCCGTAAACGATGTCAACTAGCCGTTGGGAGCCTTGAGCTCTTAGTGGCGCAGCTAACGCATTAAGTTGACCGCCTGGGGAGTACGGCCGCAAGGTTAAAACTCAAATGAATTGACGGGGGCCCGCACAAGCGGTGGAGCATGTGGTTTAATTCGAAGCAACGCGAAGAACCTTACCAGGCCTTGACATCCAATGAACTTTCCAGAGATGGATTGGTGCCTTCGGGAACATTGAGACAGGTGCTGCATGGCTGTCGTCAGCTCGTGTCGTGAGATGTTGGGTTAAGTCCCGTAACGAGCGCAACCCTTGTCCTTAGTTACCAGCACGTAATGGTGGGCACTCTAAGGAGACTGCCGGTGACAAACCGGAGGAAGGTGGGGATGACGTCAAGTCATCATGGCCCTTACGGCCTGGGCTACACACGTGCTACAATGGTCGGTACAGAGGGTTGCCAAGCCGCGAGGTGGAGCTAATCCCAGAAAACCGATCGTAGTCCGGATCGCAGTCTGCAACTCGACTGCGTGAAGTCGGAATCGCTAGTAATCGCGAATCAGAATGTCGCGGTGAATACGTTCCCGGGCCTTGTACACACCGCCCGTCACACCATGGGAGTGGGTTGCACCAGAAGTAGCTAGTCTAACCTTCGGGAGGACGGTTACCACGGTGTGATTCATGACTGGGGTGAAGTCGTAACAAGGTAGCCGTAGGGGAACCTGCGGCTGGATCACCTCCTTAATCGACGACATCAGCTGCTCCATAAGTTCCCACACGAATTGCTTGATTCATTGAAGAAGACGATTTAGAAGCAGCCCGAAATTGGGTCTGTAGCTCAGTTGGTTAGAGCGCACCCCTGATAAGGGTGAGGTCGGCAGTTCGAATCTGCCCAGACCCACCAATTTTGTGTGGGAAACGCCTGTAGAGATACGGGGCCATAGCTCAGCTGGGAGAGCGCCTGCCTTGCACGCAGGAGGTCAACGGTTCGATCCCGTTTGGCTCCACCACTTACTGCTTCTGTTGTTAGAAAGCTTAGAAATGAGCATTCCATTGTGATGATGGTGAATGTTGATTTCTAGTCTTTGGCTAGATCGTTCTTTAAAAATTTGGGTATGTGATAGAAAGATAGACTGGACGTTACTTTCACTGGTAACGGATCAGGCTAAGGTAAAATTTGTGAGTTGCTCTTTATGAGCAAGAATCGAATTTTCGGCGAATGTCGTCTTCACAGTATAACCAGATTGCTTGGGGTTATATGGTCAAGTGAAGAAGCGCATACGGTGGATGCCTTGGCAGTCAGAGGCGATGAAAGACGTGGTAGCCTGCGAAAAGCTTCGGGGAGTCGGCAAACAGACTTTGATCCGGAGATGTCTGAATGGGGGAACCCAGCCATCATAAGATGGTTATCTTAAGCTGAATACATAGGCTTAAGAGGCGAACCAGGGGAACTGAAACATCTAAGTACCCTGAGGAAAAGAAATCAACCGAGATTCCCTTAGTAGTGGCGAGCGAACGGGGACTAGCCCTTAAGTGGCTTTGAGATTAGCGGAACGCTCTGGAAAGTGCGGCCATAGTGGGTGATAGCCCTGTACGCGAAAATCTCTTAGTCATGAAATCGAGTAGGACGGAGCACGAGAAACTTTGTCTGAATATGGGGGGACCATCCTCCAAGGCTAAATACTACTGACTGACCGATAGTGAACTAGTACCGTGAGGGAAAGGCGAAAAGAACCCCGGAGAGGGGAGTGAAATAGATCCTGAAACCGTATGCGTACAAGCAGTGGGAGCCCACTTTGTTGGGTGACTGCGTACCTTTTGTATAATGGGTCAGCGACTTATTTTCAGTGGCGAGCTTAACCGAATAGGGGAGGCGTAGCGAAAGCGAGTCTTAATAGGGCGTCTAGTCGCTGGGAATAGACCCGAAACCGGGCGATCTATCCATGGGCAGGTTGAAGGTTGGGTAACACTAACTGGAGGACCGAACCGACTACCGTTGAAAAGTTAGCGGATGACCTGTGGATCGGAGTGAAAGGCTAATCAAGCTCGGAGATAGCTGGTTCTCCTCGAAAGCTATTTAGGTAGCGCCTCATGTATCACTGTAGGGGGTAGAGCACTGTTTCGGCTAGGGGGTCATCCCGACTTACCAAACCGATGCAAACTCCGAATACCTACAAGTGCCGAGCATGGGAGACACACGGCGGGTGCTAACGTCCGTCGTGAAAAGGGAAACAACCCAGACCGTCAGCTAAGGTCCCAAAGTTATGGTTAAGTGGGAAACGATGTGGGAAGGCTTAGACAGCTAGGAGGTTGGCTTAGAAGCAGCCACCCTTTAAAGAAAGCGTAATAGCTCACTAGTCGAGTCGGCCTGCGCGGAAGATGTAACGGGGCTCAAACCATACACCGAAGCTACGGGTATCACTTAGGTGATGCGGTAGAGGAGCGTTCTGTAAGCCTGTGAAGGTGAGTTGAGAAGCTTGCTGGAGGTATCAGAAGTGCGAATGCTGACATGAGTAACGACAATGGGTGTGAAAAACACCCACGCCGAAAGACCAAGGTTTCCTGCGCAACGTTAATCGACGCAGGGTTAGTCGGTCCCTAAGGCGAGGCTGAAAAGCGTAGTCGATGGAAAACAGGTTAATATTCCTGTACTTCTGGTTATTGCGATGGAGGGACGGAGAAGGCTAGGCCAGCTTGGCGTTGGTTGTCCAAGTTTAAGGTGGTAGGCTGGAATCTTAGGTAAATCCGGGATTCTAAGGCCGAGAGCTGATGACGAGTTACCCTTTGGGTGACGAAGTGGTTGATGCCATGCTTCCAAGAAAAGCTTCTAAGCTTCAGGTAACCAGGAACCGTACCCCAAACCGACACAGGTGGTTGGGTAGAGAATACCAAGGCGCTTGAGAGAACTCGGGTGAAGGAACTAGGCAAAATGGCACCGTAACTTCGGGAGAAGGTGCGCCGGTGAGGGTGAAGCATTTACTGCGTAAGCCCATGCCGGTCGAAGATACCAGGCCGCTGCGACTGTTTATTAAAAACACAGCACTCTGCAAACACGAAAGTGGACGTATAGGGTGTGACGCCTGCCCGGTGCCGGAAGGTTAATTGATGGGGTTAGCTAACGCGAAGCTCTTGATCGAAGCCCCGGTAAACGGCGGCCGTAACTATAACGGTCCTAAGGTAGCGAAATTCCTTGTCGGGTAAGTTCCGACCTGCACGAATGGCGTAACGATGGCGGCGCTGTCTCCACCCGAGACTCAGTGAAATTGAAATCGCTGTGAAGATGCAGTGTATCCGCGGCTAGACGGAAAGACCCCGTGAACCTTTACTATAGCTTTGCACTGGACTTTGAATTTGCTTGTGTAGGATAGGTGGGAGGCTTTGAAGCGTGGACGCCAGTTCGCGTGGAGCCAACCTTGAAATACCACCCTGGCAACTTTGAGGTTCTAACTCAGGTCCGTTATCCGGATCGAGGACAGTGTATGGTGGGTAGTTTGACTGGGGCGGTCTCCTCCTAAAGAGTAACGGAGGAGTACGAAGGTGCGCTCAGACCGGTCGGAAATCGGTCGTAGAGTATAAAGGCAAAAGCGCGCTTGACTGCGAGACAGACACGTCGAGCAGGTACGAAAGTAGGTCTTAGTGATCCGGTGGTTCTGTATGGAAGGGCCATCGCTCAACGGATAAAAGGTACTCCGGGGATAACAGGCTGATACCGCCCAAGAGTTCATATCGACGGCGGTGTTTGGCACCTCGATGTCGGCTCATCACATCCTGGGGCTGAAGCCGGTCCCAAGGGTATGGCTGTTCGCCATTTAAAGTGGTACGCGAGCTGGGTTTAGAACGTCGTGAGACAGTTCGGTCCCTATCTGCCGTGGACGTTTGAGATTTGAGAGGGGCTGCTCCTAGTACGAGAGGACCGGAGTGGACGAACCTCTGGTGTTCCGGTTGTCACGCCAGTGGCATTGCCGGGTAGCTATGTTCGGAATAGATAACCGCTGAAAGCATCTAAGCGGGAAACTAGCCTCAAGATGAGATCTCACTGGGACCTTGAGTCCCCTGAAGGGCCGTCGAAGACTACGACGTTGATAGGTTGGGTGTGTAAGCGCTGTGAGGCGTTGAGCTAACCAATACTAATTGCCCGTGAGGCTTGACCATATAACACCCAAGCAATTTGCATGCTTCGAGCTAAAAAGCGAAAGAGCACCAGATTGCGGTGTGTGAAGACGAAACGAACCGAAAGTTCGAGATACTCACAAAACACCCAACTATCGCATACCCATTCGCTGGAGCGTGAACCTGAAAAGGCCCACGACCTGGCTACCGAATTTCTTGACGACCATAGAGCATTGGAACCACCTGATCCCATCCCGAACTCAGCAGTGAAACGATGCATCGCCGATGGTAGTGTGGGGTTTCCCCATGTGAGAGTAGGTCATCGTCAAGATTAAATTCCGAAACCCCTATCTGCGTATGCAGGTAGGGGTTTTGTTTT
>NZ_CP024866.1:3378246-3478859 GCF_004136015.1 Pseudomonas sp. ACM7
AGATTGCGGTGTGTGAAGACGAAACGAACCGAAAGTTCGAGATACTCACAAAACACCCAACTATCGCATACCCATTCGCTGGAGCGTGAACCTGAAAAGGCCCACGACCTGGCTACCGAATTTCTTGACGACCATAGAGCATTGGAACCACCTGATCCCATCCCGAACTCAGCAGTGAAACGATGCATCGCCGATGGTAGTGTGGGGTTTCCCCATGTGAGAGTAGGTCATCGTCAAGATTAAATTCCGAAACCCCTATCTGCGTATGCAGGTAGGGGTTTTGTTTTGTCCGCAGGAAAACTGACCTGTAGGGTTTCTATGCAATGGCGCGGGGCATGGCTATCATGCGGGCCTCATTGTGAGGCGAGACTTGCATGCTGACATTGTTAAAGCTTCTTAAAGATGGCCGATTCCATTCGGGTCAGGCCTTGGGCGTCGCCTTGGGTGTCAGTCGTAGTGCCGTTTGGAAGCAGCTTCAGCATTTAGAAGCTGAGCTGGGATTATCTATTCACAAGGTGCGGGGTCGCGGCTATCAACTGGCTGCGCCATTGACGCTGCTTGATCCTGTCGAGATAAGAGAGCAGGCGCCTTCTTGTGATTGGCCCATCCTGGTTTTCGATTCAATTGACTCCACTAATGCCGAGGCATTGCGCGCCATAGAGCGGGGGCAGGCGGCACCCTTTCTGGTGCTTGCCGAGCGGCAAACTGCAGGGCGCGGGCGGCGTGGACGTAAATGGGCGAGTCCATTCGCGGAAAACATCTATTACAGCCTCGTGCTGCGTATTGAAGGTGGAATGCGTCAGCTGGAAGGCTTGAGCCTTGTTGTTGGGCTCGCCGTCATGCAGGCCCTGCGTGAGCTTGGTATTTCGGGGGCTGGATTGAAGTGGCCCAATGATGTTCTGGTTGGTCAGAAGAAGATCGCCGGGATATTGCTCGAGCTGGTGGGGGATCCTGCTGATGTGTGTCACGTTGTGCTGGGTGTGGGAATTAATGTGAACATGCAGATTACCGATGAGGTAGATCAGCAGTGGACGTCCATGCGGCTAGAGTCGGGCAAGGTGTTTGATCGAAATCACTTGGTCGGGCAGTTGGGTGCGACGCTCAAGGCATATCTGTCTCGTCATCAAGTCGACGGATTTTCAGCTATCCAGGCAGAGTGGGAGCAAAATCATCTCTGGCAGGGGCGGGCCGTGTCGTTGATCGCAGGTGTTAACCATATAGATGGCGAAGTGCTGGGTATTGATAGTCAGGGTGCTCTGCGCTTGAAGGTGGGTGGTGTGGAAAAAGTCTTTAGTGGTGGTGAGCTCAGTCTGAGGTTGCGTGATGATTCTTGAGCTCGACTGCGGAAACAGTTTTATCAAGTGGCGTGTGCTCGACGCGGATGTTCGGTGGGTGGTTGGCGAGGGCGTCGTTGATTCGGATCTCGCTTTGTTGGAGAGCTTGAAAGTGCTCAAGGGTCTCGCTCTCAAGTTTTGTCGGTTGGTCAGTGTCAGGACCGCCGAAGAAACCAGTGCACTGATTTCTCTGCTGACAGAAGCTTTTGGCGTGTCGGTGGTATGTGCGGCGCCGTCCCGCGAAATATCCGGGGTTCGTAATGGTTATGAGGAGTTCGAACGGTTAGGGCTCGACCGTTGGCTGGCGATGCTTGGGGGATTCCAACTGGCTTCGGGTGCGTGCCTTGTGCTTGATTTTGGTACGGCTGTTACTGCGGACTTCATCTCTAGGGATGGAGAGCACCTAGGAGGATTTATATGTCCGGGAATGCCTCTGATGCGAAACCAATTGCGTACCCACACCCGTAGAATTCGTTATGGCGATCTAGCAGCTGAGCGCGCTCTGGAAAGTCTTGTTCCTGGTCGGACAACTGTCGAGGCGGTCGAGCGGGGGTGCTCGTTGATGCTGAGAGGCTTTGTCCTGACACAGCTAGAGTTGGCGCGTAGCTATTGGGGGGATGATTTTGCTGTGTTCCTCACTGGAGGAGATGCAGACCTGGTTTCCGAGATCGTGCCTGAGGCCAGGGTGGTTCCTGATCTGGTGTTTGTAGGTTTGGCTATGGCGTGTCCCTTGTCGTGAGGTTTTTATGCGTTGGTTGTTTCTGCTGCTGCTTGTTCTCAATGTGTTCTATTACATCTGGCACCAACAAGAGGCTCCTCTGCGTGCGAAGGATGTAACCCCTTTGAATTTGTATAGGGGGTCGCAGCAGGATATTCGCTTGTTGAGTGAAACGACTGACGCGGCTCGTGACAAAGGAAAGCCTACCCAGGCAGACGAGGGATGCCTCTATCTTGGCGGTTTTACTCGTCAGGAAGCGGCTCAGGCGGTTGAGCGGCGATTGAGTGGCATGGAAATCAAGTTCGAGTCCTTGCTGAGGCCCCCTGCTGAGTCTGATGGTTACTGGGTGCGTGTGGCACCAGAAAGCCGGCGTTGGCTGGATGACTCGCAGCTGAAAAACCTTTCTAGAGAATTCAATGAGTTAAAACATAAAATAATGCCGTGCGAGGGGGTTGCACCCGCCGAATAGTTTGCATAGAATGGCGCCCGCTTCGCAGTGAAGACCTTTAATGGTTAACACCGCAAAGTGATGTCAACGCAGCTAACCTCAGGTTTTTAATGAGAAAATGCTTGACAGAAGGCTGGCATGATATAGAATGCCGGCTCGCTTAGGAGGGGTTCCCGAGCGGCCAAAGGGATCAGACTGTAAATCTGACGTCTACGACTTCGAAGGTTCGAATCCTTCCCCCTCCACCATTTTTAGCGAGAGCTGCAAGCTCGCGGGTATAGTTTAGTGGTAGAACCTCAGCCTTCCAAGCTGATGATGCGGGTTCGATTCCCGCTACCCGCTCCAAGTTTGCAGATCCTGCATAGTGTTACGCTCTTGTAGCTCAGTTGGTAGAGCACACCCTTGGTAAGGGTGAGGTCAGCGGTTCAAATCCGCTCAAGAGCTCCATATAACAAGGCAGATATGAAAATATCTGCCTTTGTTTTAATGGCTTGTTTGACCTGCTCAATTCTTCTCCTAGGGGTGATTTTGATGGCTAAGGAAAAGTTCGAACGTAATAAGCCGCACGTCAACGTTGGTACCATTGGTCACGTCGATCACGGTAAAACTACTCTGACTGCTGCTTTGACCCGCGTCTGCTCCGAAGTTTTCGGTTCGGCAAAGGTAGACTTCGATAAGATCGATAGCGCCCCTGAAGAAAAAGCTCGTGGTATTACCATCAACACCGCTCACGTTGAGTACGATTCGGCTGTGCGTCACTACGCGCACGTTGACTGTCCAGGTCACGCTGACTACGTAAAAAACATGATTACCGGTGCTGCCCAGATGGATGGCGCGATTCTGGTTTGCTCGGCCGCTGATGGTCCGATGCCGCAAACCCGTGAGCACATCCTTCTGTCCCGCCAGGTTGGCGTTCCGTACATCGTTGTCTTCCTGAACAAGGCTGACATGGTTGATGATGCGGAGCTGCTGGAGCTGGTTGAGATGGAGGTGCGCGACCTGCTGAGCACTTACGATTTCCCAGGTGATGACACTCCGATCATCATTGGTTCGGCGCTGATGGCGCTGAATGGTCAAGATGACAACGAGATGGGTACTACTGCCGTCAAGAAGTTGGTCGAGACTCTGGATAGCTACATTCCGCAGCCTGAGCGGGCTATTGATAAGCCGTTCCTGATGCCGATCGAGGATGTTTTCTCGATCTCCGGTCGCGGTACTGTTGTGACTGGTCGTGTTGAGCGTGGCATTGTCCGCATTCAGGAAGAGGTTGAGATTGTTGGTCTTCGTGACACAGTCAAAACTACTTGCACTGGTGTTGAGATGTTCCGCAAGCTGCTCGACGAAGGTCGTGCTGGCGAGAACTGCGGCGTATTGCTGCGTGGTACCAAGCGAGATGATGTTGAGCGTGGCCAGGTTCTGGTCAAGCCGGGCACTGTCAAGCCGCATACCAAGTTCACTGCAGAGGTTTACGTTCTGAGCAAGGAAGAGGGTGGTCGTCATACTCCGTTCTTCAAGGGTTACCGTCCACAGTTCTACTTCCGTACCACGGACGTGACCGGTAACTGCGAATTGCCAGAAGGCGTTGAAATGGTAATGCCTGGTGACAACGTTCAGATGACTGTCACCCTGATCAAAACCATCGCGATGGAAGATGGCCTGCGTTTCGCCATTCGTGAAGGCGGTCGTACCGTCGGTGCTGGTGTCGTTGCTAAGGTTATCGAGTAAATTGTTGTAATGTCTTTTTCGGGCCGGCATAATGGTCGGCCTGATTTTGTTTTAGGTCAGTAGCTCAATTGGCAGAGCGACGGTCTCCAAAACCGTAGGTTGGGGGTTCGATTCCCTCCTGACCTGCCAGATTCACTTGGTGTGTCTGGCTTTCTTTTCACAGGATCTTCATAGATGACTCCTAAAGCTGAAGCTCAAGGCTCTCGCTTCGATCTGCTCAAGTGGCTAGTAGTAGTTGCTTTGGTGGTTGTTGGCGTTGTTGGCAATCAGTATTACTCTGCTTCGCCGATCCTGTACCGCGTACTTGCTTTGCTCGCCATTGCTGCTGTAGCTGCCTTTGTAGGCCTGCAGACGGTCAAGGGCAAGTCTTTCTTTGTACTGGTTAAGGAAGCTCGCACCGAGATTCGTAAAGTCGTATGGCCAACTCGCCAAGAAACCACGCAGACCACGTTGATTGTTGTGGCTGTTGTTCTGGTTATGGCGTTGCTGTTGTGGGGGCTTGATTCCCTGCTCGGCTGGCTTGTTTCCTTGATTGTCGGCTAAGGGTGTCCCGTGGCTAAGCGTTGGTACGTTGTGCATGCTTACTCCGGTTACGAGAAGCATGTCATGCGCTCGTTGGTAGAGCGCGTAAAGCTGGCTGGCATGGAAGATGGCTTTGGCGAAATTCTGGTTCCCACTGAAGAAGTGGTTGAAATGCGTAATGGCCAGAAACGCAAAAGCGAGCGCAAGTTCTTCCCAGGTTATGTGCTGGTTCAGATGGACATGAATGAGGGTACTTGGCACTTGGTCAAGGATACTCCTCGGGTGATGGGTTTTATCGGCGGTACTGCTGATAAGCCTGCACCTATCACAGATAAAGAGGCAGAAGCGATTCTGCGTCGCGTTGCTGATGGTAGCGACAAGCCGAAGCCGAAGACGTTGTTCGAGCCAGGTGAGTCGGTGCGTGTCAATGATGGGCCGTTTGCTGACTTTACTGGCACGGTCGAAGAAGTTAACTACGAGAAGAGCCGGATCCAAGTGGCAGTGCTCATTTTCGGTCGCTCTACTCCGGTAGAGCTAGAGTTCAGCCAGGTCGAAAAAGTCTAGCTGAGCAAGCATCCCAACCCCGCAGCCCTAGGCTGTGGGGTTTTGTCGTCACTGGGATAAACGCGCAAGTAACCGGGGAGCCTTTCGAGGCGTTCGAACCCGTAATTGGAGTGCCTCATGGCCAAGAAGATTACCGCTTACATCAAGCTGCAAGTGAAGGCCGCTCAGGCTAACCCAAGCCCACCTGTTGGTCCTGCTCTGGGTCAGCACGGCGTGAACATCATGGAATTCTGCAAGGCTTTCAACGCCCGTACTCAGGGTATTGAGCCAGGTCTGCCGACTCCAGTGATCATCACTGTCTACAGCGACCGTAGCTTCACTTTCGAAACCAAATCCACACCTGCTTCGGTTCTGCTGAAGAAAGCTGCTGGTCTGACTAGCGGTTCCGCTCGTCCGAACACCGTTAAGGTTGGCACCGTTACCCGTGCTCAGCTGGAAGAGATCGCGAAAACCAAAAACGCGGATCTGACTGCAGCTGATATGGACGCGGCCGTGCGTACTATCGCCGGTTCTGCTCGTAGCATGGGCCTTAACGTGGAGGGTGTGTAATGGCTAAGTTGACCAAACGTCAAAAGGCTATCGCCGGCAAAATCGAAGCAGGCAAGTCCTACAACTTTGTAGACGCTGCTGCTCTGCTGGCTGAGCTGTCGACCGTCAAGTTCAGCGAGTCGTTTGACGTTGCTGTAAACTTGGGTGTTGACCCGCGTAAATCCGACCAGGTCGTTCGTAGCGCTACTGTGCTGCCACACGGCACTGGCAAGACCGTTCGCGTTGCTGTGTTCACCCAGGGTCCAGCTGCCGAGGCCGCTTTGGCTGCCGGCGCTGACCGTGTAGGTATGGACGATCTGGCTGCCGAAATGAAAGGCGGCGACCTGAACTATGACGTAGTTATCGCATCCCCGGATGCAATGCGCGTTGTTGGTCAGTTGGGTCAGATCCTGGGCCCACGTGGCCTGATGCCTAACCCTAAAGTCGGCACCGTAACGCCAGACGTAGCTACCGCGGTTAAGAACGCCAAGGCTGGTCAGGTTCGTTATCGCACCGACAAAAACGGCATCATCCACACCTCCGTTGGCAAGGTTGGCTTCGACGCCGTCAAGCTGAAGGAAAACGTTGAAGCCCTGATCGCTGATCTGAAGCGTATCAAGCCAGCTTCCTCGAAAGGTATTTACGTCAAGCGCGTTACCCTGAGCACCACCATGGGTCCAGGTCTGGTCATCGACCAAGGCTCGCTCGACGCGTAAGACACAGGTTGGCGCAAGCGATTGCGCCAATTGAAAGATTGGGGTCCCTGCCTGGCGGGGGCTATCCAAGACCGTAGGCGACGCAAGTCTTAAACCTCAAGCCTACGCAGATGGTGCTCCCGGTTCCTTACCGAATCAGACACCAAAACGACATCTGGCCTCGGTTGGATGAAACGGTAACAAGCAGGAGTTTTTCCCGTGGCAATTAAACTTGAAGACAAGAAGGCCATCGTCGCTGAAGTCAACAAGGCTGCCCAAGTTGCTCTGTCCGCTGTCGTGGCTGATGCCCGTGGCGTAACAGTAGGCGCTATGACCGGACTCCGTAAAGAGGCTCGTGAAGCTGGCGTTTACGTACGTGTTGTACGTAACACCCTGCTCAAGCGCGCCGTTGCTGGCACTCAATATGACGTGCTCAACGACGTGTTCACCGGCCCGACCTTGATTGCATTCTCCAAAGAACATCCGGGCGCTGCTGCTCGTATCTTCAAAGAGTTCGCAAAAGGTCAGGATAAGTTCGAGATCAAGGCAGCTGCGTTCGAGGGCAAGTTCCTCGCAGCTAATCAGATCGACGTACTGGCAAGCCTGCCGACCCGTGACGAAGCAATTTCTCAGCTGATGAGCGTGATTCAAGGCGCAACCAGCAAATTGGCTCGTACTCTGGCGGCTCTTCGCGACCAGAAAGAAGCTGCCGCAGCCTAAGGCTGAGCGACTCCTTTCAGCGTTTATTGTTTATTTCGATGGCCGCGTAGGCTGTCACCCCAATACAGGAATTTATAGTCATGTCTCTGACTAACGACCAAATCATCGAAGCAATCGGCGAAAAATCCGTTCTGGAAATCGTTGAGCTGATCAAGGCCATGGAAGAGAAGTTCGGCGTTTCCGCTGCCGCTGCTTCCGCTGGTCCAGCTGCTGTCGCTGCCGTTGTTGAAGAACAAACTGAATTCAACGTCATGCTGCTGGAAGCTGGCGAGAAGAAAGTTAACGTGATCAAGGCAGTACGTGAACTGACCGGTCTGGGCCTGAAAGAAGCCAAGGCTGTAGTTGACGGCGCTCCTGGCGTTGTTCTGGAAGCTGTTTCGAAAGATGCAGCTGACAAAGCAAAAGCCACTCTGGAAGAAGCAGGCGCTAAAGTCGAGCTGAAGTAAGCATCGACTTTGCGTCTCCAGCCCGAGCGTTAAGCGAAAGGCTGATGGCTGGTGGCTCTTGCCACCGGCCTTTTTCCGTTATTGGCAGCCGACTGGGTCGGTGCTGATAACGAGCTGTAACCACCCGATGCGGTGGCGCAAACCATGGGGTTTGCACGATTTTCTGGCTGCTCCCGTCGGGAGGGGCCAAACAAGCAGGTGACCAAGCTGGGGAACGCTGATGGCTTACTCATATACTGAGAAAAAACGTATCCGCAAGGACTTTAGCAAGTTGCCGGACGTCATGGATGTGCCGTACCTCCTGGCCATCCAGCTGGATTCGTATCGTGAATTCTTGCAAGCGGGAGCGACTAAAGATCAGTTCCGCGACGTGGGCCTGCATGCGGCCTTCAAATCCGTTTTCCCGATCATCAGCTACTCCGGCAATGCTGCGCTGGAGTACGTCGGTTATCGCCTGGGCGAACCGGCATTTGATGTCAAAGAATGCGTATTGCGCGGTGTAACTTATGCCGTACCTTTGCGGGTAAAAGTGCGCCTGATCATTTTCGACAAAGAGTCGTCGAACAAAGCGATCAAGGACATCAAAGAGCAAGAAGTCTACATGGGTGAAATCCCCCTGATGACTGAGAACGGTACCTTCGTAATCAACGGTACCGAGCGTGTAATCGTTTCCCAACTGCACCGTTCCCCGGGCGTGTTCTTCGACCACGACCGTGGCAAGACGCACAGCTCCGGCAAACTGTTGTACTCGGCGCGTATCATTCCTTACCGCGGTTCGTGGTTGGACTTCGAGTTCGACCCGAAAGACTGCGTATTCGTGCGTATCGACCGTCGTCGCAAGCTGCCTGCATCGGTACTGCTGCGCGCGCTCGGCTATACCACTGAAGAAGTGCTGGACGCGTTCTATACCACCAACGTATTCCATGTGCAGGGCGAAAGCATCAGCCTGGAGTTGGTGCCTCAGCGCCTGCGTGGTGAAATTGCCGCTATCGATATCGTCGATGACAAGGGCAAGGTTATTGTCGAGCAGGGTCGTCGTATTACCGCTCGCCACATTAACCAGCTGGAAAAAGCCGGGATCAAAGAGCTGGTCATGCCTCTGGACTACGTCCTGGGTCGCACTACCGCCAAGGTCATCGTGCATCCGGCAACCGGCGAAATCCTGGCAGAGTGCAACACCGAGCTGAACACCGAGATCCTGGCAAAAATCGCCAAGTCCCAGGTTGTTCGCATCGAAACTCTGTACACCAACGATATCGACTGCGGTCCGTTCGTCTCCGACACTCTGAAGATCGACTCCACCAGCAACCAATTGGAAGCGCTGGTCGAAATCTATCGCATGATGCGTCCAGGCGAGCCGCCAACCAAAGACGCTGCCGAGACTCTGTTCAACAACCTGTTCTTCAGTCCTGAGCGCTATGACCTGTCTGCGGTCGGCCGGATGAAGTTCAACCGTCGTATCGGTCGTACCGAGATCGAAGGTTCGGGCGTGTTGTGCAAAGAAGACATCGTTGCGGTGCTGAAGACTCTGGTCGACATCCGTAACGGTAAAGGCATCGTCGATGACATCGACCACCTGGGTAACCGTCGTGTTCGCTGCGTAGGCGAAATGGCCGAGAACCAGTTCCGCGTTGGCCTGGTACGTGTTGAGCGTGCGGTCAAAGAGCGTTTGTCGATGGCTGAAAGCGAAGGCCTGATGCCGCAAGACCTGATCAACGCCAAGCCAGTGGCTGCGGCGGTGAAAGAGTTCTTCGGTTCCAGTCAGCTTTCCCAGTTCATGGACCAGAACAACCCGCTGTCCGAGATCACCCACAAGCGTCGTGTTTCTGCACTCGGCCCTGGCGGTTTGACTCGTGAACGTGCTGGCTTTGAAGTTCGTGACGTACACCCGACTCACTACGGTCGTGTATGCCCGATTGAAACGCCGGAAGGTCCGAACATCGGTCTGATCAACTCCCTGGCCGCTTATGCGCGCACCAACCAGTACGGCTTCCTCGAGAGCCCGTATCGTGTGGTGAAAGACGCTCTGGTCACCGACGAGATCGTGTTCCTGTCCGCCATCGAAGAAGCTGATCACGTGATCGCTCAGGCTTCGGCCACGATGAACGACAAGAAAATGCTGATCGACGAGCTGGTAGCTGTTCGTCACTTGAACGAGTTCACCGTCAAGGCGCCGGAAGACGTCACCTTGATGGACGTTTCTCCGAAGCAGGTAGTTTCGGTTGCAGCGTCGCTGATCCCGTTCCTCGAGCACGATGACGCCAACCGTGCGTTGATGGGTTCGAACATGCAGCGTCAAGCTGTACCAACCCTGCGCGCTGACAAGCCGTTGGTCGGTACCGGCATGGAGCGTAACGTAGCTCGTGACTCCGGCGTTTGCGTCGTGGCTCGTCGTGGTGGCGTTATCGATTCCGTCGACGCCAGCCGTATCGTGGTTCGTGTTGCTGATGATGAAGTTGAAACCGGTGAAGCTGGTGTCGACATCTACAACCTGACCAAATACACCCGCTCCAACCAGAACACCTGCATCAACCAGCGTCCGCTGGTGCGTAAAGGTGATCGGGTTCAGCGTAGCGACATCATGGCTGACGGCCCGTCCACCGACATGGGTGAACTGGCGCTGGGTCAGAACATGCGCATCGCGTTCATGGCCTGGAACGGTTACAACTTCGAAGACTCCATCTGCCTGTCGGAACGAGTTGTTCAAGAAGACCGCTTTACCACGATCCACATTCAGGAACTGACCTGTGTGGCACGTGACACCAAGCTTGGGCCAGAGGAAATCACTGCAGACATCCCGAACGTGGGTGAAGCTGCACTGAATAAGCTGGACGAAGCCGGTATCGTTTACGTAGGTGCTGAAGTTGGCGCAGGCGACATCCTGGTTGGTAAGGTCACTCCGAAAGGCGAGACTCAACTGACTCCGGAAGAAAAACTGCTGCGTGCCATCTTCGGTGAAAAAGCCAGCGATGTTAAAGACACCTCCCTGCGCGTGCCTACCGGCACCAAGGGTACCGTCATCGACGTACAGGTCTTTACCCGCGACGGCGTTGAGCGTGATGCTCGTGCACTGTCGATCGAGAAGACTCAACTCGACGAGATCCGCAAGGACCTGAACGAAGAGTTCCGTATCGTTGAAGGCGCAACTTTCGAACGTCTGCGTTCCGCTCTGGTCGGCCGCAAAGCCGAAGGCGGCGCCGGTCTGAAGAAAGGTCAGGAAATCACCGACGAAGTTCTCGACGGTCTTGAGCATGGTCAGTGGTTCAAGCTGCGCATGGCTGAAGATGCTCTGAACGAGCAGCTCGAGAAGGCTCAGGCCTACATCGTTGATCGCCGCCGTCTGCTGGACGACAAGTTCGAAGACAAGAAGCGCAAGCTGCAGCAGGGCGATGACCTGGCTCCAGGCGTGCTGAAAATCGTCAAGGTTTACCTGGCAATCCGTCGCCGCATTCAGCCGGGCGACAAGATGGCCGGTCGTCACGGTAACAAAGGTGTGGTCTCCGTGATCATGCCGGTTGAAGACATGCCGCACGATGCCAATGGCACCCCGGTCGACGTCGTCCTCAACCCGTTGGGCGTACCTTCGCGTATGAACGTTGGTCAGATCCTTGAAACCCACCTGGGCCTCGCGGCTAAAGGCTTGGGCGAGAAGATCAACCGGATGATCGAAGAACAGCGCAAAGTCGCTGAGCTTCGTAAATTCCTGGACGAGATCTACAACCAGATCGGCGGTCGTAACGAAGATCTGGATAGCTTCTCCGACCAGGAAATCCTGGATCTGGCGAAGAACCTGCGTGGCGGCGTTCCAATGGCCACTCCAGTGTTCGACGGCGCCAAGGAAAGCGAAATCAAGGCCATGCTGAAACTGGCGGACCTGCCAGAAAGCGGCCAGATGCAGCTGACCGACGGCCGTACCGGCAACAAGTTCGAGCGCCCGGTTACTGTTGGCTACATGTACATGCTGAAGCTGAACCACTTGGTAGACGACAAGATGCACGCTCGTTCTACCGGTTCGTACAGCCTGGTTACTCAGCAGCCGCTGGGTGGTAAGGCGCAGTTCGGTGGTCAGCGTTTCGGGGAGATGGAGGTCTGGGCACTGGAAGCATACGGTGCTGCTTACACTCTGCAAGAAATGCTCACAGTGAAGTCGGACGATGTGAACGGCCGTACCAAGATGTACAAAAACATCGTGGATGGCGATCACCGTATGGAGCCGGGCATGCCCGAGTCCTTCAACGTGTTGATCAAGGAAATTCGTTCCCTCGGCATCGATATCGATCTGGAAACCGAATAACACGTGACGCGAATCGAGAGCGGGGCAGGATTGCCCGCTCTCTGCTCCGCCAGGAGGAAAGGCCTTGAAAGACCTACTGAATTTGCTGAAAAACCAGGGTCAAGTCGAAGAGTTCGACGCCATCCGTATTGGATTGGCATCGCCTGAGATGATCCGTTCGTGGTCGTTCGGTGAAGTTAAAAAGCCGGAAACCATCAACTACCGTACGTTCAAACCTGAGCGTGACGGCCTGTTCTGCGCCAAGATCTTTGGCCCGGTAAAGGATTACGAGTGCCTGTGCGGTAAGTACAAGCGCTTGAAACACCGTGGCGTGATCTGCGAGAAGTGCGGCGTTGAAGTCGCGCTGGCTAAAGTTCGTCGTGAGCGCATGGCACACATCGAACTGGCCTCGCCAGTTGCCCACATCTGGTTCCTGAAATCGCTGCCGTCGCGTATCGGCTTGCTGATGGACATGACCCTGCGTGATATCGAGCGCGTTCTCTACTTCGAGAGCTATGTCGTTATCGATCCAGGCATGACCACCCTTGAAAAAGGTCAGCTGCTCAACGATGAGCAGTATTTCGAAGCGCTGGAAGAGTTCGGCGACGATTTCGATGCCCGCATGGGTGCCGAAGCTGTCCGTGAACTGCTGCACGCTATCGATCTGGAACACGAGATTGGCCGTCTGCGTGAAGAAATTCCGCAAACCAACTCCGAAACCAAAATCAAGAAGCTGTCCAAGCGTCTGAAGTTGATGGAAGCCTTCCAGGGTTCCGGCAACCTTCCAGAATGGATGGTGCTGACCGTTCTGCCGGTTCTGCCGCCAGATCTGCGTCCGCTGGTCCCGCTGGATGGCGGTCGCTTCGCGACTTCCGACCTCAACGATCTGTATCGTCGAGTGATCAACCGTAACAACCGCTTGAAGCGCCTGCTTGATCTGTCCGCTCCGGACATCATCGTGCGCAACGAAAAGCGTATGTTGCAGGAAGCTGTCGATGCACTGCTCGATAACGGTCGTCGTGGCCGCGCTATCACTGGTTCCAACAAGCGTCCTCTGAAATCCCTGGCTGACATGATCAAGGGTAAACAAGGTCGTTTCCGTCAGAACTTGCTCGGTAAGCGTGTTGACTACTCCGGTCGTTCGGTAATCACCGTAGGTCCGACCCTGCGTCTGCACCAGTGCGGTCTGCCGAAGAAAATGGCTCTCGAGCTGTTCAAGCCGTTCATTTTCGGCAAGCTGGAAATGCGTGGTCTCGCGACCACCATTAAAGCTGCCAAGAAGATGGTCGAGCGCGAGCTGCCTGAGGTTTGGGACGTTCTCGCTGAAGTGATCCGTGAACACCCGGTTCTCCTCAACCGTGCACCGACCCTTCACCGTCTGGGTATCCAGGCGTTTGAACCGGTACTGATCGAAGGTAAGGCTATCCAGCTGCACCCTCTGGTCTGTGCTGCGTACAACGCCGACTTCGACGGCGACCAAATGGCCGTGCACGTACCGCTGACACTGGAAGCCCAGTTGGAAGCGCGTGCGTTGATGATGTCGACCAACAACATTCTGTCGCCAGCCAACGGTGAGCCAATCATCGTTCCGTCGCAGGACGTTGTATTGGGTCTGTACTACATGACTCGTGAAGCGATCAACGCCAAGGGCGAAGGTCGTGTGTTCGCGGATCTGCAAGAAGTTGACCGTGTGTTCCGTGCCGGCGAAGCCGCACTGCACGCCAAGGTCAAAGTGCGGATCAACGAAACCGTCAACGATCGTGATGGTGGCAGCGTCAAGAACACCCGTATCGTCGACACCACTGTCGGCCGTGCGCTGTTGTTCCAGGTTGTTCCACCTGGCCTGTCGTACGACGTCGTCAACCAGCCGATGAAGAAGAAGGCGATCTCCAAGCTGATCAACCAGTGCTACCGCGTGGTTGGTTTGAAAGAGACCGTGATCTTCGCTGACCAGTTGATGTACACCGGTTTTGCCTATTCGACCATTTCCGGCGTTTCCATCGGTGTTAACGACTTCGTTATCCCGGATGAAAAAGCCCGCATCATCGGTGCTGCTACCGACGAAGTGAAAGAGATCGAAAGTCAGTACGCCTCCGGCCTGGTAACCCAGGGCGAGAAGTACAACAAAGTGATCGACCTTTGGTCCAAGGCGAACGACGAAGTTTCCAAGGCGATGATGGCCAACCTCTCGAAAGAGAAAGTCATCGACCGTCATGGCGTCGAAGTCGACCAGGAATCCTTCAACTCGATGTATATGATGGCCGACTCGGGCGCACGGGGTTCTGCTGCGCAGATCCGTCAGCTCGCCGGTATGCGTGGCCTGATGGCCAAGCCGGACGGTTCCATCATCGAAACGCCGATTACTGCGAACTTCCGTGAAGGTTTGAGCGTACTTCAGTACTTCATCTCCACTCACGGTGCTCGTAAAGGTTTGGCGGATACCGCGCTGAAAACTGCGAACTCCGGTTACCTGACTCGTCGTCTGGTAGACGTGGCGCAGGATCTGGTAGTAACCGAGATCGATTGCGGCACCGAACATGGCCTGGTAATGACTCCGCACATTGAAGGCGGTGACGTTGTTGAGCCGCTGGGTGAGCGCGTATTGGGTCGTGTTATTGCCCGTGACGTTTTCAAGCCAGGTACCGAAGAAATCATCGTTCCTGCCGGCACGCTGGTAGACGAGAAGTGGGTCGAGTTCATCGAGCTGAACAGCATCGACGAAGTGATCGTGCGTTCGCCGATCAGCTGCGAAACCCGCTACGGCATTTGCGCCAAATGCTACGGCCGTGACTTGGCTCGTGGTCACCAGGTGAACATCGGTGAAGCGGTCGGCGTTATCGCTGCCCAGTCCATCGGTGAGCCGGGTACCCAGCTGACCATGCGTACGTTCCACATCGGTGGTGCGGCAAGCCGGACCTCCGCAGCCGACAGCGTTCAGGTGAAGAATGGCGGTACCGTCCGTCTGCACAACCTGAAGCACGTTGAACGAGTAGATGGTTGCCTGGTTGCTGTGTCCCGTTCCGGTGAGCTGGCAATCGCTGATGACTTCGGTCGTGAGCGCGAGCGTTACAAGCTGCCGTACGGTGCTGTGATTTCGGTTAAAGAAGGTGACAAGGTCGACGCTGGCGCAATCGTGGCCAAGTGGGATCCGCACACTCACCCAATCGTTACCGAAATGAAAGGTACCGTGACCTACGTGGGCATGGAAGAAGGCATCACGATCAAGCGTCAGACAGACGAATTGACCGGTATGACCAACATTGAAGTACTCGACGCCAAAGACCGTCCAGCTGCCGGTAAAGATATCCGTCCTGCTGTGAAGATGGTTGATGACAACGGCAAGGATCTCTTGCTGCCGGGTACCGACGTAATTGCTCAGTACTTCCTGCCTGCTAACGCCCTGGTCGGTGTAGCGGACGGTGCGAAAATCGCGATCGGTGATGTTATCGCTCGTATTCCGCAAGAAACTTCGAAAACCCGTGACATCACCGGTGGTCTGCCGCGTGTTGCCGACTTGTTCGAAGCCCGTCGTCCGAAAGAAGCCTCGATTCTGGCTGAAGTCAGCGGCACCATCGCGTTCGGTAAAGAGACCAAAGGCAAGCGCCGTCTGGTCATTACCCCGAACGACGGTAGCGATCCGTACGAAGAGCTGATTCCGAAGTGGCGTCACCTGAACGTCTTCGAAGGCGAACAGGTAAACCGCGGCGAAGTTATCTCCGACGGCCCGAGCGATCCACACGACATCCTGCGTCTGCTGGGTGTGAGTGCGCTGGCCAAGTACATCGTGAACGAGATCCAGGACGTTTATCGTCTGCAAGGCGTGAAGATCAACGACAAGCACATCGAGACCATCCTGCGTCAGATGCTGCGTAAAGTTGAAATCGCTGAATCCGGCGATTCCAGTTTCATCAAGGGCGACCAGATGGAATTGACTCACGTTCTGGTAGAGAACGAACGTTTGGCTGGCGACGAGAAATTCGTTTCCAAGTTCACTCGCGTGCTGTTGGGTATCACCAAGGCGTCGTTGTCCACCGAATCGTTCATCTCGGCGGCTTCCTTCCAGGAAACCACTCGCGTACTGACCGAGGCGGCGGTAACCGGCAAGCGCGATTACCTGCGCGGCCTGAAAGAAAACGTGGTCGTGGGTCGTCTGATCCCGGCTGGTACCGGTCTGGCTTATCACAGCGAGCGCAAGCGCCGCCGTGATGCTGACAAACCGTTGCGCGTAAGCGCCAGTGAAGTGGAAGCTGCACTGACCGAAGCACTGAACTCGAGCGGTAACTGAGTTCTGCAGTAAATAAGCGTGGGGCCCTGGCAGCCCCGCTCATCGAATCGAGACAATTTGTCGAGGTTGGATGAGTGGGGAGGTCGGGGCCTTGCCTTGACTGGGGACAAGATCCTCTTTAGACTCTTGTACCCCTAAATTTGGCGGGAATTCGTTCCTGCCATTTTGCTTTTCTTGCAAGACAATAGCGTCGCAAGACAACAGTGGAGCTAGTAGATGGCAACTATCAACCAGCTGGTACGTCAGCCGCGTAAGCGTATCGTCGAGAAATCCGACGTGCCTGCGCTGCAGAACTGCCCGCAACGTCGTGGCGTATGCACCCGTGTGTATACCACCACGCCGAAAAAACCTAACTCGGCACTGCGTAAAGTATGCCGTGTGCGTCTGACCAACGGTTTCGAGGTTTCCTCGTACATCGGCGGTGAAGGCCACAACCTGCAAGAGCACAGCGTGGTACTGATCCGCGGCGGTCGTGTAAAAGACTTGCCAGGTGTTCGTTACCACACCGTACGCGGTTCTTTGGATACTTCCGGCGTTAAAGGTCGTAACCAGGGTCGTTCGAAGTACGGTACCAAGAAGCCTAAGTAGTAGTGGCTTTTTGTAAAAACTGATTTTCTATTTTTCTGAGTCGATAAGAGTAAGGTCGGAGGCGTCCCGAAAGGGCACCGATTCCGAGCGAACCTGAAGACCGTTTGAGGGCTTATCCATGCCAAGAAGACGCGTAGCAGCCAAGCGCGAAGTGCTTGACGATCCAAAATACGGAAGCCAAATCCTGGCCAAGTTCATGAACCACGTTATGGAAAGCGGCAAGAAAGCCGTTGCCGAGCGTATCGTTTATGGCGCGCTGGAGAAGGTTAAAGAACGCAAGAACAGCGACCCCCTGGAAATCTTCGAGAAAGCTCTCGACGCCATCGCTCCGCTGGTCGAAGTAAAGTCGCGCCGTGTAGGCGGTGCTACTTACCAGGTTCCGGTTGAAGTTCGTCCGTCCCGTCGTAACGCTCTGGCAATGCGCTGGTTGGTAGACTTCGCCCGTAAGCGCGGCGAGAAGTCTATGGCTCTGCGTTTGGCTGGCGAACTGTTGGACGCTGCTGAAGGTAAAGGTGCTGCAGTTAAGAAGCGTGAAGACGTGCACCGTATGGCTGAAGCCAACAAGGCTTTCTCGCACTACCGCTTCTAATTTTAGCGTCACTAATTTTGCGAGGGCTTTATGGCTCGTACTACACCGATTAACCGCTACCGTAACATTGGTATCGTTGCTCACGTGGATGCTGGTAAAACCACCACCACCGAGCGCGTCCTTTTTTACACTGGCAAAAGCCACAAGATGGGCGA
Organism: Pseudomonas sp. ACM7; assembly: GCF_004136015.1. Classification (NCBI taxonomy): domain Bacteria; kingdom Pseudomonadati; phylum Pseudomonadota; class Gammaproteobacteria; order Pseudomonadales; family Pseudomonadaceae; genus Pseudomonas; species Pseudomonas sp. ACM7. The sequence continues at coordinate 3,395,837 of NZ_CP024866.1, forward strand.
GGTGCATGACGGCGCCGCGACCACGGACTGGATGGTGCAGGAGCAGGAGCGTGGTATTACCATTACTTCTGCTGCTATTACCACCTTCTGGCAGGGTTCCGAGAAGCAATACGCTGACAAGTACCGCTTCAACGTCATCGATACCCCGGGCCACGTTGACTTCACTATTGAAGTTGAACGTTCCCTGCGTGTACTCGACGGCGCTGTCGTGGTGTTCTGCGGCACCTCGGGCGTTGAGCCTCAGTCGGAAACCGTATGGCGTCAAGCCAACAAGTACGGCGTTCCACGTCTTGTTTACGTAAACAAGATGGACCGTGCTGGTGCGAACTTCCTGCGCGTGATCGGTCAGATCAAGCAGCGTCTGGGTCACACCCCGGTGCCAATCCAGTTGGCAATCGGTTCCGAAGACAACTTCGAAGGTCAGATCGATCTGATCAACATGGAAGCTGTTTACTGGAACGATGCTGACAAGGGTACTGTTCCGCGTCGCGAAGCTATTCCTGCAGAACTGCTGGAATTGGCTGAAGAGTGGCGTGACAACATGGTTCAGGCTGCAGCCGAAGCTAGCGAAGAGCTGATGGACAAGTACCTGGAAGGTGAGGAAATCACCATCCCGGAAATCAAGGCCGCTCTGCGTCAGCGTACCATCGCTGGTGAGATCGTCTTGGCTGTCTGCGGTTCTTCCTTCAAGAACAAGGGTGTTCCCCTGGTTCTCGATGCTGTTATCGACTACCTGCCGGCCCCGGTCGACATTCCTGCCATCAAGGGTACTGACCCGGATGACGAGACTATCGAATTGGAGCGTCATGCAGACGACAGCGAGCCGTTCTCGGCTCTGGCGTTCAAGATCGCTACTGACCCATTCGTGGGTACCTTGACCTTCGTTCGAGTTTACTCGGGCGTGTTGAGCTCCGGCGACGGCGTGATCAACTCGGTTAAAGGCAAGAAAGAGCGTGTGGGTCGTATGGTGCAAATGCACGCAAACGCCCGCGAAGAAATCAAGGAAGTACGCGCTGGCGACATCGCGGCCTTGATCGGCATGAAGGACGTCACCACTGGTGAAACTTTGTGCACCGCTGACAAGCCAATCATCCTGGTTCGCATGGACTTCCCGGAGCCGGTTATCTCGGTAGCCGTTGAGCCTAAGACCAAGGACGACCAGGAAAAAATGGGTATCGCTCTGGGCAAACTTGCTCAGGAAGATCCATCTTTCCGCGTTAAAACTGATGAAGAGACTGGTCAAACGATCATCTCCGGCATGGGCGAGCTGCACCTGGACATCCTGGTTGACCGGATGCGCCGTGAGTTCAACGTCGAAGCCAACATCGGTAAGCCTCAGGTTTCCTATCGTGAGCGCATCACGAAGAACTGTGAAATCGAAGGTAAGTTCGTTCGTCAATCCGGCGGTCGTGGCCAGTTCGGTCACTGCTGGATTCGTTTTGCTCCTGCTGACGAAGGTCAGGAAGGTCTGCAATTCGTGAACGAAGTAGTGGGTGGTGTGGTTCCTAAGGAATACATCCCGGCTATCCAGAAGGGTATCGAAGAGCAGATGAAGAACGGTGTTGTTGCCGGCTATCCGCTGATCGGCCTGAAGGCTACCGTTTTTGATGGTTCTTACCACGACGTCGACTCCAACGAGATGGCGTTTAAGGTGGCTGCTTCCATGGCGACCAAGCAACTGGCCCAGAAGGGCGGTGGTGAGTTGCTTGAGCCGATCATGGCGGTAGAGGTTGTTACGCCTGAAGACTATATGGGTGACGTGATGGGCGACCTTAACCGTCGTCGCGGCATGATCCTGGGTATGGAAGACACGGTTTCCGGCAAAGTGATTCGCGCCGAGGTTCCGTTGGGTGAGATGTTCGGTTACGCAACCGACGTCCGTTCCATGTCCCAAGGTCGCGCAAGCTACTCTATGGAATTCAAAAAATACAATACAGCTCCGTCGCATATCGTCGAAACTGTTACCAAAAAACAAGGCTGATTCAGCCCTTTAGGCAAGGAGTTAATTGTCGTGGCTAAAGAAAAATTTGTACGTGACCTCCCGCACGTTAACGTTGGCACTATCGGTCACGTTGACCACGGTAAAACCACGCTGACTGCTGCTCTGACTCGCGTCTGCTCCGAAGTTTTCGGTTCGGCCGCTGTTGCTTTCGACAAAATCGACAGCGCACCGGAAGAAAAGGCTCGTGGTATCACCATCAATACCGCACACGTTGAATACAACTCGCTGATCCGTCACTACGCTCACGTTGACTGCCCAGGTCACGCTGACTATGTGAAGAACATGATCACCGGTGCTGCTCAGATGGACGGCGCTATCCTGGTTTGCTCGGCCGCTGATGGTCCGATGCCTCAGACCCGCGAGCACATCCTGCTGTCCCGTCAGGTTGGCGTTCCGTACATCGTTGTCTTCCTGAACAAGGCTGACATGGTTGACGACGCTGAGCTGCTGGAACTGGTTGAGATGGAAGTGCGCGATCTGCTGAGTGCTTACGACTTCCCGGGCGACGACACTCCGATCATCATCGGTTCCGCTCTGATGGCTCTGAACGGCCAAGACGACAACGAAATGGGCACCACTGCCGTTCGTAAACTGGTTGAGACTCTGGACAGCTACATTCCAGATCCAGTTCGTGTTATCGACAAGCCGTTCCTGATGCCAATCGAAGACGTATTCTCGATCTCCGGTCGCGGTACTGTTGTAACTGGCCGTATCGAGCGCGGTATCGTCAAGGTTCAGGATTCGCTGGAAATCGTTGGTCTGCGTGACACTGTTGTCACCACCTGCACCGGCGTTGAAATGTTCCGTAAGCTGCTCGACGAAGGTCGTGCTGGCGAGAACTGCGGCGTGCTGCTGCGCGGCACCAAGCGTGACGACGTTGAGCGTGGCCAGGTTCTGGTCAAGCCAGGTTCGGTTAAGCCGCACACTACCTTCGAAGCTGAAGTGTACGTGTTGAGCAAAGAAGAAGGCGGTCGCCACACTCCGTTCTTCAAAGGCTACCGTCCACAGTTCTACTTCCGGACCACTGACGTGACCGGTAACTGCGAACTGCCGGAAGGCGTTGAAATGGTAATGCCGGGCGACAACATCAAAATGGTTGTCACCCTGATCAAAACCATCGCAATGGAAGATGGTCTGCGTTTCGCTATTCGTGAAGGCGGTCGTACCGTCGGCGCTGGCGTCGTAGCCAAAATCATCGCTTAATAAGTGATGACTTGAAAAAGCCCCCGCCTAGCGGGGGCTTTTTTATTGGGTTGACACTGTAGAAACCCGTCTATAGAATTGCGCCTCCTTTTAACGGGCGTATTGCGCTCGCTGGGAATAGCAGCCGGAGTCTGAAATCCAATGCAAAATCAGCAAATCCGTATCAGGTTGAAGGCTTTTGACCATCGCCTGATCGACCAATCCACCCAGGAAATCGTGGAAACCGCGAAACGTACTGGTGCTCAAGTGCGTGGTCCAATTCCACTGCCTACCCGTAAAGAGCGGTTCACCGTTCTGGTCTCCCCGCACGTCAACAAAGACGCGCGTGACCAGTACGAGATCCGTACTCATAAGCGCGTTCTGGACATCGTCCAGCCGACGGATAAAACCGTTGATGCGCTTATGAAGCTTGATCTTGCGGCCGGTGTGGAAGTGCAGATCAGCCTCGGCTAAGACTCGGTCTTAGTCGTGTAACGCTCTGAAATGGGCGGCCATAGCGGGTGAAAGCCCCGTACACTCATGAGGTTTACAACATGACTATTGGTGTAGTCGGTCGTAAATGCGGTATGACCCGTATTTTCACCGAAGAAGGTGTCTCCATTCCGGTCACGGTCATTGAGATCGAACCGAATCGCGTCACCCAGTTCAAAACTGAAGAGACCGATGGCTATCGTGCAGTGCAAGTCACTGTAGGCGAGCGTCGTGCTTCGCGTGTTACAGCTGCTCAAGCTGGCCACTTCGCTAAAGCGAACGTTGCCGCTGGTCGTACCGTAATGGAATTCCGTCTTGAAGAAGGCGAGTACCAGGCCGGCGATCTGATCAACGCTGAAATCTTCGCCGCTGGTCAACTGGTTGATGTAACCGGTCAGTCCAAAGGTAAAGGCTTCCAGGGTACGATCAAGCGTTGGAATTTCCGCGGGCAAGATAATACCCACGGTAACTCCGTATCCCACCGCGTTCCAGGCTCTATCGGCCAGTGCCAGACTCCTGGTCGTGTATTCAAGGGCAAAAAAATGTCCGGTCATATGGGCGCTGAGCGCGTGACCGTGCAGTCCCTCGAAGTAGTGCGCGTGGACGCTGAACGCAATCTGTTGTTGGTCAAGGGCGCTGTTCCTGGCGCTACTGGCGGCAACTTGGTTGTACGTCCAGCAGCCAAGGCTCGCGGTTAAGGGGAAGCTGACATGCAATTAAATGTAAATGACGCTCAAGCGATCGAAGTTTCCGAACTGACATTTGGCGGCGAATTCAACGAGACGCTGGTTCACCAAGCAGTCGTGGCCTACATGGCCGGCGGCCGTCAAGGTAGCAAGCAGCAAAAGACCCGTTCCGACGTTCGTGGTGGCGGTAAGCGCCCATGGCGTCAGAAAGGTACTGGCCGTGCTCGTGCCGGTACTATCCGTAGCCCAATCTGGCGTGGCGGCGGTACCACTTTCGCAGCTCGTCCTCAGGATCACACCCAGAAGCTGAACAAGAAGATGTATCGCGCAGCAATGCGTTCCATCCTTGCTGAGCTGGTGCGTACTGATCGTCTGGTTGTGGTTCAGGACTTCGCTGTTGATGCACCGAAGACCAAAGATCTGCTGAACAAACTGACCGGCATGGGCCTGACTGACGTCTTGATCGTGTCTGAAGTGGTTGATCAGAACCTGTACCTGGCTGCTCGTAACCTGCCACACGTTGATGTGCGTGACGTGCAAGGTTCCGATCCAGTTAGTCTGATCGCATACGACAAGGTGTTGATCACCGTGTCGGCCGTGAAGAAATTCGAGGAGCTGCTGGGATGAACCAGGAACGCGTATTTAAAGTTCTGCTTGGCCCGCACGTTTCCGAAAAGGCTACGGTTCTGGCTGACAAGAAAGGCCAGTTCGTTTTCAAGGTTGCAACTGACGCAACCAAGCTGGAAATCAAGAAGGCCGTCGAAAGCCTGTTCAGCGTGAAAGTAGAGCGTGTTACTACCCTGAATGTTCTGGGTAAGAGCAAGCGCACTGCTCGCGGTCTGGGCAAGCGTAATGACTGGAAGAAGGCAGTTATCTCCCTTCAGCCAGGCCAAGATCTCGATTTCAGCAGCAGTGCTGAGTAAGGAAGGGGTGCATCATGGCAATCGTTAAATGCAAACCGACTTCCCCTGGCCGCCGTTTTGTGGTCAAGGTGGTCAACCAGGAGCTGCATAAAGGCGCTCCTCACGCACCGCTGCTCGAGAAAAAATCGAAGACTGGTGGTCGTAACAACAATGGTCGTATTACCACTCGTCACATCGGTGGTGGCCATAAGCAGCATTATCGTCTGGTCGATTTCCGTCGCAACGACAAAGATGGCATCTCTGCCACTGTCGAGCGTATTGAATACGATCCAAACCGTACTGCTCACATCGCTCTGCTGCTGTACGCAGATGGCGAGCGTCGCTACATCATCGCCCCTAAAGGCGTGAGTGCTGGTGACCAGCTGATCGCAGGTGCTTTGGCACCGATCAAGCCGGGCAACGCTCTGCAACTGCGTAACATTCCAGTTGGTAGCACCGTACACGGCATCGAATTGAAGCCAGGTAAAGGCGCGCAAATCGCTCGTTCCGCTGGTGCTTCGGCTCAGCTGGTCGCTCGTGAAGGTGTCTACGTGACCCTGCGTCTGCGTTCTGGTGAGATGCGTAAAGTGCTGGCTGAATGCCGCGCGACCTTGGGTGAAGTCTCGAACTCCGAGCACAGCCTGCGTTCGCTGGGTAAAGCTGGTGCCAAACGCTGGCGTGGCGTTCGCCCAACCGTTCGTGGTGTTGCCATGAACCCGGTTGACCACCCACATGGTGGTGGTGAAGGTCGTACCTCTGGTGGTCGTCATCCGGTATCGCCATGGGGCTTCCCGACTAAGGGCGCGAAGACTCGTGGTAATAAGCGTACCGACAAAATGATCGTCCGTCGTCGCAAGTAAATAGAGGGATACGACAGTGCCACGTTCTCTGAAAAAAGGTCCTTTTATTGATCTTCACCTACTGAAGAAGATCGAAGTGGCGGCGGAAAAGAACGATCGCAAACCAGTTAAGACCTGGTCGCGCCGTTCCATGATCCTGCCACAAATGGTCGGTTTGACCATTGCTGTGCATAACGGTCGTCAACATGTTCCAGTTCTCGTGAACGAAGACATGGTCGGCCACAAACTAGGCGAGTTTGCCGGTACCCGCACATATCGTGGGCACGTGGCAGACAAGAAAGCCAAGCGTTAAGGGGTAAGGAACGATGGAAGTAGCCGCTAAGTTGTCGGGCGCTCGAATCTCCGCCCAGAAAGCCCGCTTGGTCGCCGACCAGATCCGCGGGAAGAAGGTGGGCGAAGCGCTCAACCTGTTGGCTTTCAGCAGTAAGAAAGCCGCCGAGATCATGAAGAAAGTGCTGGAGTCGGCCGTAGCCAACGCCGAGCATAACGAAGGCGCAGACGTTGATGACCTTAAGGTCAGCACCGTTTTCGTCAACGAAGGGCGTTCGCTGAAGCGAATCATGCCACGTGCCAAAGGCCGTGCTGATCGCATCGTCAAGCGGTCTTGCCATATCACTGTCAAGGTTGCTGACAAGTAACGGAGTCGAAGAGATGGGTCAGAAAGTACATCCCATTGGCATTCGCCTGGGAATCGTCAAGGAGCACACCTCCGTCTGGTACGCAGACGGTCGGACTTATGCGGACTATTTGTTCGCTGATCTGAAGGTGCGTGAGTATCTCCAAGACAAACTAAAAAGCGCGTCCGTAAGCCGTATCGATATCCATCGTCCGGCTCAAACTGCACGTATCACCATCCACACCGCTCGTCCAGGTATCGTTATCGGGAAGAAAGGTGAAGATGTTGAGAAACTGCGTCAGGACCTGACCAAACAAATGGGTGTGCCTGTGCACATCAATATCGAAGAAATCCGCAAGCCGGAACTCGACGGTATGTTGGTTGCGCAGAGCGTAGCTCAGCAGCTGGAGCGTCGCGTAATGTTCCGTCGCGCTATGAAGCGCGCTGTACAGAACGCCATGCGCATTGGTGCCAAAGGCATCAAAATCCAAGTGAGCGGTCGTCTCGGCGGTGCTGAAATCGCACGTACTGAATGGTATCGCGAAGGTCGTGTGCCACTGCACACCCTGCGTGCCGACATCGACTATGCCAACTACGAAGCTCACACCACTTACGGTGTGATCGGTGTAAAGGTTTGGATCTTCAAAGGCGAAGTAATTGGTGGTCGCCAAGAAGAACTGAAACCACAAGCACCAGCGCCTCGTAAAAAAGCTGCTAAGTAAGGGGTACGCCAAATGTTGCAACCAAAGCGTACGAAGTTCCGCAAGCAGATGACAGGCCACAACCGTGGTCTGGCACAGCGCGGTAGCAAAGTCAGCTTCGGCGAGTTCGCGCTGAAGTCTGTAGCTCGTGGTCGTCTCACCGCTCGTCAGATCGAGTCAGCGCGTCGTGCTCTGACCCGTCACGTTAAACGTGGCGGCAAGATCTGGATCCGTGTATTCCCGGACAAGCCTATTTCCAAAAAGCCACTCGAAGTTCGGATGGGTAAAGGTAAGGGTAGTGTGGAGTACTGGGTTGCCCAGATTCAGCCAGGCAAAGTCCTGTATGAAATCGAGGGTGTTACTGAAGAGCTGGCGCGTGAGGCTTTTGCCTTGGCTGCTGCAAAGCTGCCGCTCGCCACTGCCTTCGTTAAACGGACGGTGATGTGATGAAAGCGAACGAACTTCGTGAAAAAGACGCGCCGCAGCTTAACGAGCAACTGCTCGGCCTGCTGCGCGACCAGTTCAATCTGCGCATGCAGAAAGCAACTGGCCAGTTGGGGCAGTCTCACCTGCTCCGGCAAGTTAAGCGTGACATCGCTCGCGTGAAGACTGTGCTCAAACAGCAGGCAGGTAAGTAATCATGGCTGAAGCCGAAAAAACCGTCCGTACGCTGACTGGCCGTGTTGTCAGCGACAAAATGGACAAGACCATCACCGTTCTGATCGAGCGTCGCGTTAAGCACCCGATCTACGGTAAATACGTTAAGCGTTCGACTAAGCTGCACGCGCACGACGAAACCAATCAGTGCCACATCGGCGACAAAGTCACTATTCGTGAAACTCGTCCGCTGGCCAAGACCAAGTCTTGGGCATTGGTTGATGTTCTCGAACGCGCTGTGGAAGTCTAAGGACTAGGGGTCGGAGAAATTATATGATTCAGACTCAATCCATGCTCGATGTGGCCGATAACAGCGGCGCTCGCCGTGTTATGTGCATCAAGGTGCTGGGTGGCTCCCATCGTCGTTACGCTGGTATCGGTGACATCATCAAAGTTACCGTGAAGGAAGCAATTCCTCGCGGTAAAGTGAAAAAAGGCCAAGTGATGACTGCTGTTGTAGTCCGCACTCGTCACGGCGTACGTCGTGCTGATGGCTCCATTATCCGCTTTGATGGCAACGCTGCTGTTCTTCTGAACAACAAGCAAGAGCCGATCGGCACCCGTATCTTTGGGCCAGTGACTCGTGAACTTCGTACTGAGAAGTTCATGAAGATCGTCTCGCTCGCCCCAGAAGTGCTGTAAGGAGATCCGACATGCAAAAGATTCGTCGTGACGACGAGATCATCGTGATCGCCGGCAAAGACAAAGGTAAGCGCGGTAAGGTGCTTAAGGTTCTCGCTAATAACCGTCTGGTTATTGGTGGTCTGAACCTGGTTAAGCGTCATACCAAGCCTAACCCGGCGTCGGGCGTACAAGGCGGTATCGTCGAAAAAGAAGCTCCACTGGACGCTTCTAACGTCGCCATTTTCAACGGCGAAACCAACAAGGCTGACCGCGTTGGTTTCAAAGTAGAAGACGGCAAGAAAATTCGTGTCTTCAAGTCGACCCAAAAAGCGGTTGATGCTTGAACACTGCTAGGTAGAAGACCATGGCACGACTAAAAGAGATTTACTGGAAGGAAATCGCACCGAAGCTTAAGGAAGAACTTAAGCTTTCGAATGTGATGGAAGTTCCACGCGTTACCAAAATCACCCTGAACATGGGTCTGGGCGAAGCGGTCGGTGACAAAAAAGTCATCGAGCACGCTGTTGCCGACTTGGAAAAGATCACCGGTCAGAAAGTTGTTGTGACTTACGCTCGGAAATCCATCGCTGGCTTTAAAGTCCGTGAAGGTTGGCCGATCGGCGTCAAAGTGACCCTGCGCCGTGAGCGTATGTACGAGTTCCTGGATCGTCTGCTGTCGATCTCCCTGCCTCGGGTTCGCGACTTCCGCGGCCTGAATGCCAAGTCCTTCGATGGTCGTGGTAACTACAGCATGGGCGTTAAAGAGCAGATCATCTTCCCGGAAATCGACTACGACAAGATCGATGCTCTCCGCGGTCTGGACATTACCCTGACCACCACTGCCAAGAACGATGATGAAGGTCGCGCCCTGTTGCGTGCTTTCAAATTCCCGTTCCGCAACTGATTGGAGTAGGAAAATGGCCAAGATGAGCATGAAAAACCGCGAGCTGAAGCGTCAGCTCACGGTTGCCAAGTACGCCAAAAAGCGTGCAGCACTGAAAGCTATCATCGTTGATCTGAACGCAAGTCCAGAAGCGCGTTGGGAAGCTACAGTTGCTCTGCAGAAGCAGCCACGTGACGCAAGCGCTTCGCGCATGCGTAACCGCTGCCGCCTGACCGGTCGTCCACACGGCGTTTACCGCAAGTTCGGCCTCGGCCGTAACAAACTGCGTGAAGCTGCAATGCGTGGCGACGTACCTGGTCTGGTTAAAGCCAGCTGGTAAGCACTGTCAAAGTCTCGGTGTTCGGGATCGCAAGATCCTGACCGCCGGTGACCTTGAACTTGAATCAAGCCCCTTTTGGGGCTTGATTCATTTGTGGGGTGTGTCTAGAATACCCGGCTCGCCTGAGCCCGTGCTTTTTTCGCATGGATGAGCTCGGCGACAAGTAGTAGCCGCAAGGCTAATTTTTTTGTATTAGGAGCGTCTAGCCCATGAGTATGCAGGACCCGTTAGCGGACATGCTAACTCGAATCCGTAATGCCCAGATGGCTGAAAAGTCCGTCGTAAGCATGCCATCTTCTACTTTGAAGGTAGCTGTTGCCAAAGTCCTGAAGGACGAAGGTTACATTGCGGGTTATCAGATCAGCAGCGAAATCAAACCACTGCTGTCCATCGAGCTGAAGTACTTCGAAGGCCGTCCGGTCATCGAGGAAGTGAAGCGCGTTAGCCGTCCAGGCCTGCGTCAGTACAAGTCCGTCGATGATCTGCCCAAAGTTCGTGGCGGTCTCGGTGTGTCTATCGTCTCCACCAACAAAGGTGTGATGACGGATCGTGCTGCGCGCGCTGCCGGTGTCGGCGGCGAAGTTCTTTGCACTGTGTTCTAAGGGGGGATAAGCATGTCACGCGTCGCTAAGAACCCCGTTAAGCTGCCAGCCGGTGTCGAAGTAAAATTCGCAGGCCAACAGCTTTCGGTGAAGGGTGCCAAGGGCACTCTCGAACTGAACATCCATTCGTCTGTTGAGATCGTTGAAGAAGCTGGTGAGCTGCGTTTCGCTGCTCGCAATGGCGATCAACAAACTCGCGCAATGGCTGGTACCACTCGTGCGTTGGTAAACAACATGGTCCAAGGCGTAAGCCAAGGCTTCGAGCGTAAGCTCCAGCTGGTCGGTGTTGGTTATAAAGCGCAAGCAAAAGGCACAGTGCTGAACCTGGCTCTTGGCTTCTCGCACCCAGTGGATTATGAACTGCCGGAAGGCATCACCGCTGAGACTCCTAGCCAAACCGACATCCTGATTCGGGGTATCGATAAGCAGCTGGTAGGTCAAGTGGCCGCCGAGATCCGCGACTTCCGTCCACCAGAGCCGTACAAAGGCAAAGGTGTGCGCTACGCGGACGAAGTCGTCCGTCGTAAAGAAGCCAAGAAGAAGTAGGGCATAGCAAATGACCGACAAAAAAGTTACTCGACTGCGTCGCGCTCGCAAAGCACGCCTGAAAATGCACGAACTCGAAGTCGTGCGTCTCTGCGTGTTCCGCTCGTCGCAGCACATCTACGCCCAGGTCATTTCGGCCGACGGCAACAAAGTCCTGGCATCTGCCTCGACTTTGGATAAAGAACTGCGTGATGGCGCCACTGGCAACATCGACGCGGCCACTAAGGTTGGCCAGCTGGTCGCTACGCGTGCTAAAGCCGCTGGCGTCTCGCAGGTGGCTTTCGACCGCTCTGGCTTCAAGTACCACGGCCGCGTCAAGGCGCTGGCTGATGCTGCTCGTGAAGCTGGGCTGGAGTTCTAAGTTATGTCAAATAACGACCAAAAGCGCGACGAAGGCTACATTGAGAAGCTGGTTCAAGTTAACCGCGTAGCCAAAACCGTAAAAGGCGGCCGTATCTTCACTTTCACCGCGTTGACCGTGGTTGGTGATGGTAAAGGGCGTGTTGGCTTCGGCCGTGGCAAGTCACGTGAAGTGCCTGCTGCGATCCAGAAGGCAATGGAAGCTGCTCGCCGCAACATGATCCAAGTTGATCTGAACGGCACCACTCTGCAGTACGCAATGAAGTCCGGTCACGGCGCTTCGAAGGTGTACATGCAGCCTGCTTCTGAAGGTACCGGTATCATCGCTGGCGGCGCTATGCGTGCTGTCCTCGAAGTTGCTGGCGTTCAGAACGTTCTGGCCAAGTGCTACGGCTCGACTAACCCGGTAAACGTGGTTCACGCCACTTTCAAAGGTTTGAAAGCTATGCAGTCTCCTGAATCCATTGCCGCCAAGCGTGGCAAAAGCGTCAAGGAGATCTTCTGATCATGGCTACCGTTAAAGTTACGCTGATCAAAAGCATGACCGGCCGTATCCCTAACCACAAACTGTGCGTTAAGGGTCTGGGTCTGCGTCGCATCGGTCACACTGTAGAAGTACTTGATACTCCCGAGAATCGCGGGATGATCAACAAGGCTTACTACATGCTGCGTGTCGAGGGTTAATCGATGAAACTCAATGATCTGAGTCCAGCGCCGGGTTCCCGTCGCGAAAAGCATCGTCCGGGCCGTGGTATCGGTAGTGGTTTGGGCAAGACCGGTGGCCGTGGCCACAAAGGTCAGTCCTCCCGCTCCGGTGGCACCATTGCTCCAGGCTTTGAAGGCGGTCAACAGCCGCTGCATCGTCGCCTGCCGAAGTTCGGTTTCGTTTCCCTGAAAGCCATGGACCGCGCAGAAGTGCGTCTGTCTGAGCTGGCTAAAGTGGAAGGCGACATCGTCACCGTGCAGTCCCTGAAAGATGCCAACGTGATCAACGTCAACGTACAGCGTGTGAAAATCATGCTGTCCGGCGAAGTTACTCGCGCTGTTACCATCGGAAAGGGAATCGGCGCCACCAAAGGTGCGCGTGCGGCTATCGAAGCAGCTGGCGGCAAGTTCGAGGAATAAATGGCTAAGCAAGGTGCTCTCTCTGCGCTCGGCAAAGGCGGTATGTCTGAACTCTGGGCTCGTCTGCGTTTTCTGTTCCTGGCGATTATCGTCTACCGAATAGGCGCACACATCCCGGTTCCAGGTATCAACCCGGACCGACTCGCGGACCTGTTTCGACAGAATGAGGGGACCATTCTTAGCTTGTTCAACATGTTTTCCGGCGGCGCGCTGGAACGGATGAGCATCTTTGCACTGGGGATCATGCCGTACATTTCGGCATCGATCATCATGCAGCTGATGACCGCCGTCAGCCCGCAGTTGGAGCAGTTGAAGAAGGAAGGTGAAGCTGGCCGTCGCAAGATCAGCCAGTACACCCGCTACGGCACTGTCGTTCTCGCTCTCGTTCAGGCAATTGGCATGTCCATTGGTCTGGCAGGGCAGGGCGTTGCGTTCACTGGTGACTTTGGCTTCCATTTCGTCGCGGTATCCACTTTTGTGGCTGGTGCGATGTTCATGATGTGGCTGGGTGAGCAGATTACTGAGCGTGGTGTTGGCAACGGTATCTCGATGTTGATTTTTTCGGGTATCGTCGCCGGTCTTCCGAGAGCGATCGGGCAGTCTTTCGAGTCTGCACGTCAGGGTGATATCAACATCTTCGCCCTGGTTGCCATCGGTTTGCTGGCAGTAGCGATTATCGGTTTTGTGGTGTTCATTGAGCGTGGTCAGCGTCGTATTGCTGTTCACTACGCCAAGCGTCAGCAGGGCCGCAAGGTCTTCGCTGCGCAGACTAGCCACTTGCCGCTGAAGGTGAACATGGCCGGTGTTATTCCGGCCATTTTCGCGAGCAGCATTTTGCTGTTCCCGGCTTCGTTGGGTGCCTGGTTCGGCCAGTCTGAAGGTATGGGCTGGTTGCAGGACATCTCGCAGTCGATCGCTCCTGGTCAGCCGTTGAATATTCTGCTGTTTAGTGCAGGGATTATTTTCTTCTGCTTCTTCTATACGGCGTTGATGTTCAATCCGAAAGACGTAGCGGAAAACCTGAAGAAGTCCGGTGCCTTTATTCCGGGCATCCGTCCAGGCGAGCAGTCTGCGCGCTACATTGATGGCGTTCTGACTCGTTTGACCATGTTCGGTGCTCTTTACATGACGGCCGTGTGCTTGCTGCCCCAGTTCCTGGTGGTTGCAGCAAACGTACCGTTCTACCTTGGCGGGACCTCGTTGCTGATCGTCGTCGTGGTTGTGATGGACTTCATGTCCCAAGTACAATCGCACCTCGTTTCGCACCAGTACGAATCCCTGATGAAGAAAGCCAACCTGAAGGGTTACGGCAGCGGCATGTTGCGCTGAGTACCCATAAGGTTCGAGGAGTTGGTGATGAAAGTTCGTGCATCGGTGAAAAAGCTGTGCCGTAACTGCAAGATTATTCGCCGCGAAGGTGTTGTTCGAGTAATTTGCAGCGCGGAACCGCGTCACAAACAGCGCCAAGGCTGAGTGTGATTGTGCTTCAAGCCCGGCAGCTAGTGCGCTGCCGGGTTGATTATTTGTTATTACAGCGATATTATCTCGCGCCCTATTTCTTGGCTTCCGGGGCGTAGGTAGCTGTCAATTGGAGTCCCACTGAATGGCCCGTATTGCAGGCGTTAACATTCCAGATAACAAGCATACTGTTATCTCGCTGACCTACATCTATGGTGTTGGTCGCACTACTGCACAGAAGATCTGTGCAGTGACTGGGGTAAACCCAGCCGCAAAGATCAAAGATCTGAGCGACGAGCAGATTGAACAGCTGCGTGGCGAAGTGGCGAAGTTCACCACTGAAGGTGACCTGCGTCGCGAAATCAACATGAAAATCAAGCGTTTGATGGACCTCGGTTGCTATCGCGGTCTGCGTCATCGTCGTGGTCTTCCAGTGCGCGGTCAGCGTACCAAGACTAACGCGCGTACCCGTAAAGGTCCGCGTAAGCCGATCCGCAAGTAATCGCCCCAGCGAATCGACAGGAAATTAATCATGGCTAAACCTGCTGCTCGTCCTCGTAAAAAAGTTAAAAAGACAGTGGTTGATGGCATCGCCCACATCCATGCATCTTTTAACAACACAATCGTGACCATCACCGACCGTCAAGGCAACGCTCTTTCCTGGGCTACCTCCGGTGGTTCGGGTTTCCGCGGTTCCCGCAAGTCCACCCCGTTTGCTGCTCAAGTAGCTGCTGAACGTGCTGGTCAAGCTGCGCTGGAATACGGCCTGAAAAACCTCGACGTTAACGTCAAAGGTCCAGGTCCAGGTCGTGAATCTGCAGTCCGCGCTTTGAACGGCTGTGGCTACAAGATCGCCAGCATCACCGACGTGACGCCAATCCCGCACAACGGGTGCCGTCCGCCGAAGAAGCGCCGCGTGTAATCCAGGAGATTGTAAAGAATGGCTCGTTACATTGGTCCAAAATGCAAACTCGCTCGTCGCGAAGGCACCGATCTCTTCTTGAAGAGCGGCGTGCGCGCGATCGAATCGAAGTGCAACATTGAAGCAGCACCTGGTATCCACGGCCAACGCCGCGGTCGCCAGTCCGATTACGGCACCCAACTGCGTGAAAAGCAGAAGGTCCGTCGTATCTACGGCGTTCTCGAGCGTCAATTCAGCGGCTACTACAAAGAAGCTGCTGGCAAGAAAGGTGCAACTGGCGAAAACCTGTTGCAACTGCTCGAATGCCGTCTGGACAACGTTGTATACCGTATGGGTTTTGGCTCTACTCGTGCCGAATCCCGTCAGCTGGTATCGCACAAATCCGTAAGCGTTAACGGTCAGACCGTAAACGTGCCGTCGTACCAGGTTCGTGCTGGTGACGTGGTCGCGATTCGCGAGAAAGCAAAGAACCAACTTCGCATTGTCCAAGCTCTCGATCTGTGTGCCCAACGTGGCCGCGTAGAATGGGTAGAAGTAGACACTGAGAAGAAGTCGGGCGTTTTCAAGAACGTTCCTGCTCGCAGTGATCTGTCCGCCGACATCAACGAAAGCCTGATTGTCGAGCTCTACTCCAAGTAAGGGCTAGAAAATAGGTGCATCCATGCAGATTTCGGTAAATGAGTTCCTGACACCCCGCCATATTGATGTGCAGGTTGTCAGTCCAACCCGCGCCAAGATCACTCTCGAGCCTCTCGAGCGTGGTTTTGGCCACACCCTGGGCAACGCGCTGCGCCGCATCCTGTTGTCCTCAATGCCCGGCTGCGCAGTAGTCGAGGCCGAGATTGACGGTGTGCTCCATGAGTACAGCGCCATCGAAGGTGTACAGGAAGACGTAATTGAAATCCTGTTGAACCTTAAAGGTCTGGCTATCAAGCTGCACGGCCGTGACGAAGTTACGCTGACCTTGTCGAAGAAGGGTTCGGGGGTGGTTACCGCTGCCGATATTCAGCTGGATCATGATGTCGAGATCGTTAACCCCGATCACGTAATCGCTAACCTGGCGTCTAACGGCGCCCTGAACATGAAGCTCACCGTAGCTCGTGGTCGTGGTTATGAACCGGCAGACTCGCGTCAGAGCGATGAAGACGAAAGCCGCAGCATCGGTCGCTTGCAGCTTGACTCTTCGTTCAGCCCGGTTCGCCGTATCGCATACGTGGTGGAAAACGCCCGTGTCGAACAGCGTACTAACCTGGACAAGCTGGTTATTGATCTGGAAACCAACGGTACTCTGGACCCTGAAGAGGCTATTCGCCGCGCTGCAACCATTCTGCAACAGCAGTTGGCTGCGTTCGTCGACCTCAAAGGTGACAGCGAGCCAGTGGTTGTTGAGCAGGAAGACGAGATCGATCCGATCCTGCTTCGCCCGGTTGACGATCTGGAACTGACTGTACGTTCGGCTAACTGCCTTAAGGCGGAAAACATCTACTACATCGGTGACCTGATTCAGCGTACCGAAGTAGAGCTGTTGAAGACTCCGAACCTTGGCAAGAAATCCTTGACTGAAATCAAGGACGTTCTGGCCTCCCGCGGTCTGTCCCTCGGCATGCGCCTCGACAACTGGCCGCCTGCAAGTCTTAAGAAGGACGACAAGGCGACTGCCTGATCGTCGTAATCACCGAACGTTGTGTTTGGTAAGGAATGAACCATGCGTCATCGTAAAAGTGGTCGTCACCTGAGCCGCACTAGCTCGCACCGCAAGGCCATGTTTCAAAACATGGCAGTGTCGCTGTTCGAGCACGAGCTGATCAAAACTACACTGCCGAAAGCTAAAGAACTGCGTCGCGTTGCTGAGCCGCTGATCACTTTGGCCAAGACAGACAGCCTGGCTAACCGCCGTCTGGCTTTCGACCGTACTCGTTCGAAAGCTATCGTTGGTAAGCTCTTCAACGACCTGGGCAAGCGTTACGCTACCCGTGAGGGTGGCTACCTGCGCATCCTCAAGTGCGGTTTCCGCACTGGCGACAACGCGCCTATGGCGTACGTCGAGTTGGTTGATCGTCCTGCCGGTGGTGAAGCTGTATCCGCTGAGTAAGACGTCAGTCTGAAACGAAGAACCGGGCCTAGTGTCCGGTTTTTTGTGAGCGCTCGAAAAGTATCGAGAGGACTAGGTGATACAGTTTCATTAGTATTTATCTATCGATGCTCACAACTTAATGAATTTGATGGTGTCATGTTGATGGTCAATACTCCCTCTCAGCCGATTAGCCGGCAGTAGGAAAGACAGACAGAGGAAGACATCGCATGAGCCAAAATAGAACACTTACCACCGCCAGTGGCGCTCCTGTCGCCGACAACCAGAATTCCCGCTCCGCCGGCCCTCGTGGCCCGCTGCTGCTCGACGACTTTCACCTGATCGAGAAGCTTGCCCACTTCAACCGTGAAAACATCCCTGAGCGCCGCGTACACGCCAAAGGTTCGGGTGCTTACGGTACGTTCACCGTAACTCGGGACATCACCGAGTACTCCAGTGCCAAACTGTTTGAATCTGTTGGTAAGCAAACCCCAACCTTCCTGCGGTTTTCCACCGTTGGCGGTGAGCGTGGTTCGGCCGACACAGAACGCGATCCACGTGGCTTTGCCCTGAAGTTCTACACCGAAGAAGGTAACTGGGACATCGTGGGCAACAACACGCCAGTGTTCTTCATCCGCGATCCGCTCAAATTCCCTGACTTTATTCACACCCAAAAACGTCTTCCGCAAAGCAATCTGAAAAGCGCACAAATGATGTGGGACTTCTGGTCGCACTCACCTGAGGCGTTGCATCAGGTCACTATTCTGTTCTCGGACCGCGGCATCCCCGATGGCTACCGTCACATGCACGGCTTCGGCAGCCACACCTACAGCCTGATCAACGCCAATGGCGAACGTCACTGGGTGAAATGGCACTACAAGACCAAGCAAGGGATCAAAAACCTGGCGCCAGCAGAAGCGGCGCGCCTGGCTGGTACCGATCCAGATTACGCACAGCGTGATCTGTTCGGCGCGATCGAGCGCGGTGATTTTCCGAAATGGCGCGTGTGCATCCAGATCATGACCGAGGCTCAGGCCGCAGCGCACTACGAGAACCCGTTTGACGTGACCAAAACCTGGTCGCAGAAAGAGTTTCCGCTGATCGAAGTGGGTGAGCTGGAACTTAACCGCAACCCACAGAACTACTTTGCTGAAGTCGAGCAAGCGGCGTTCGGTCCGAGCAACATGGTCCCGGGTGTCGGTTTGTCGCCTGACCGCATGTTGCAGGGGCGAGTGTTCGCTTACGCCGATGCTCACCGCTACCGCATTGGCACCAACCACCAGCAATTGCCGGTGAACGCGCCTCGCAGCCCGGTGAACAGCTATCAGCGCGACGGTTCGATGGCGTTTGGCAGCAATGGCGGTGCGACACCTAACTACGAGCCGAACAGCTACATCGAATCGCCGAAACAAGCACCTCGCTATGCAGAGCCAGCGCTGGCGCTGAGTGGTGCAGCTGATCGTTACGATCATCGCGAAGATACTGACTACTACAGCCACGCCGGTGCACTGTTCCGCCTGATGAATGATGAGCAGAAAACCCTGCTGGTCAACAACATTGCCGGCGCCATGGCGGGAGTTTCCGGTGACGTGGTTGATCGTCAACTGCAGCATTTCTTCAGGGCCGACCCGGCGTACGGAGAAGCGATCGCAACGGCGTTGGGCGTACAGCTTAACGAAGTCTAAACGAGAAGCAGAACCGCCCTCATTTTGGCGGTTTTTGCGTTATTTAAACCACTTTTCTCAGAATATCTTCGCTTTTATCGCGCAAGCAGAGTGACCAAACAGTCTGCTTGGTTCAAACTACAGACTTTCAAGCAGGGAGATGTAGGGCGATGCAAGGCCACCCAGACGTAATCGATTACCTCAACACGTTGCTGACCGGCGAACTGGCGGCTCGTGATCAATATTTCATCCATTCGCGGATGTACGAGGACTGGGGTTTTACCGAGCTCTACGAACGTATCAACCACGAAATGGACGAAGAGGCGCAGCACGCTGACGCCCTGATGCGCCGGATTCTAATGCTCGAAGGCACTCCGCGCATGCGTCCGGACGACCTGGACGTCGGCACCACAGTGCCTGACATGCTCGCCGCGGACCTGCGTCTGGAATACAAAGTCCGCGCCGCACTCTGCAAGGGCATCGAGCTCTGCGAGCTGCACAAGGACTACGTCAGCCGCGAGATGCTGCGTATTCAGCTGAACGACACCGAAGAGGATCACACCTACTGGCTCGAGAAGCAGTTGGGTCTGATCAAGTTGATCGGTCTGGAGAATTACCTGCAATCGCAGTTCTGATTCCGCCGGCTACAAAAAAGCCCCTGTCACCGATGAAGTGACAGGGGCTTTTTCGTGGGCCTGATTCAGGCTTTGTCGCGAGCCAGTAGCGGCTTGAGGTAGAAGCCCGTGTGAGATTGCTTCATCTCGGACACTTCTTCCGGCGTACCGACTGCAATGATCTGGCCGCCCTTGGAACCGCCTTCCGGCCCCAAGTCCACCAGCCAGTCGGCCGTCTTGATCACATCCAGATTGTGCTCGATCACCACCACGGTGTTGCCGTGGTCGCGCAATCGATGCAGTACGTCGAGCAGCTGCTGAATATCCGCGAAGTGCAGGCCAGTTGTCGGCTCATCGAGGATATACAGCGTCTTGCCGGTGTCGCGCTTGGACAGTTCGCGGGACAGCTTGACCCGTTGGGCTTCACCACCCGACAGCGTGGTCGCTGACTGCCCGAGCTTGATGTACGACAGGCCGACATCCATCAGCGTCTGAAGCTTGCGCGCCAAGGCCGGAACCGCGTCGAAGAACACCCGCGCTTCCTCGATCGTCATCTCGAGGGTTTCGTGGATGCTCTTGCCCTTGTACTTGATCTCCAGAGTCTCGCGGTTGTAGCGCTTGCTCTTGCAGACGTCGCACGGAACATAGATGTCCGGCAGGAAGTGCATTTCCACCTTGATCAAGCCATCGCCCTGACACGCTTCGCAACGTCCGCCCTTCACGTTGAAGGAGAATCGTCCAGGACCATAACCGCGGGAGCGGGACTCCGGCACACCGGCGAACAGTTCGCGAATCGGTGTAAACAATCCGGTGTAGGTCGCCGGGTTGGAGCGTGGCGTTCGACCGATCGGGCTCTGATCGATGTCGACAACCTTATCCAGATGCTCCAGGCCTTTGATGCTGTCGTGGGCAGCCGCTTCGAGTGTCGTCGCTCCGTTCAACGCCGTAGCGCTAAGCGGGAACAGGGTGTTGTTGATCAGCGTCGACTTGCCCGAGCCGGACACGCCGGTCACGCAGGTCAGCAGGCCGATCGGAATGTCCAGATCGACATCGCGCAAGTTGTTGCCGCGTGCACCCTTGAGGGACAGCGACAACTTCTTGTTGCGCGGTGTGCGTTTGGCCGGAACGGCAATCTTCACCCGACCCGACAGGTATTTGCCGGTCAACGAATCAGGATGAGCCATGACTTCGGCCGGCGTACCTTCGGCAACGATATGCCCACCGTGTACACCCGCACCCGGGCCGATATCCACCACGTAGTCAGCCAGGCGAATCGCATCTTCGTCGTGCTCGACCACAATCACCGTATTACCGATGTCCCGCAGGTGCTTGAGCGTACCGAGCAGCCGATCGTTGTCCCGTTGGTGCAAGCCAATCGACGGCTCGTCGAGGATGTACAGAACCCCTACCAGGCCCGCGCCGATCTGACTGGCCAGACGAATCCGCTGAGCTTCACCGCCAGACAATGTGTCCGCACTGCGATCGAGCGACAGATAATCGAGGCCAACGTTGACCAGGAACTGAAGTCGCTCGCGAATTTCCTTGAGAATCTTGTCAGCAATTTCGCCACGGCGGCCGGTGAGTTTCAGCACGCCGAAATATTCACAGGCATCGCCAATCGGCAGATTGGTCACCGCCGGCAGCGTCTTCTCGCCAACCCACACATGCCGCGCCTCACGACGCAGGCGAGTACCGCGGCAATCCGGGCAAGGCTGGGTGCTGAGGAACTTGGCCACCTCTTCACGCACCGAGGCGGACTCGGTTTCACGGTAGCGACGTTCCAGATTCGGCACGATGCCTTCGAACGGGTGCGAACGTTTGACGATGTCGCCACGGTCGTTCAGGTATTTGAAGTCGACGTTCTGCGAACCGCTGCCGTGCAAGATGAATTTCTGCTGATCGGCCGGCAGTTCGTTGAACGGCACCTCCAGACTGAACTTGTAGTGCGAGGCCAGCGACCCGAGCATCTGGAAGTAATAGACGTTGCGCCGGTCCCAGCCACGAATCGCGCCCTCGGCCAGCGTCAGTTCGCCATTGACCAATCGCTTGATGTCGAAGAACTGCTTCACCCCCAGGCCATCGCACGTCGGGCAAGCGCCGGCAGGGTTGTTGAAGGAGAACAGCTTGGGTTCCAGTTCGCTGATGGCATGACCGCAGATCGGGCAGGCGAAGCGCGCGGAGAAGATGATTTCTTCGCCGGGCTCGTCGTCCATCGGCGCAACCAGGGCGATGCCGTCCGCGAGCTTTAAAGCGGTCTCGAACGACTCGGCCAGGCGCTGCTGTAGGTCGGCGCGCACCTTGAAACGGTCGACCACCACATCGATCGAGTGCTTCTTCTGCTTATCCAGCTTCGGCAATTCGTCCAGCTCGCAGAGCCGGCCGTTGACCCGGGCCCGCACAAAGCCTTGGGCGCGCAGTTCTTCGAAAACCGAAAGGTGTTCGCCTTTACGCTCGCGGATCACCGGCGCTAACAGCATAAGCTTGCTGCCCTCCGGTTGGGCGAGGACCAGGTCGACCATCTGGCTGACGGTCTGGGCTTCCAGCGGAATGTCGTGATCCGGGCAG
This sequence comes from Pseudomonas sp. ACM7, assembly GCF_004136015.1. Classification (NCBI taxonomy): domain Bacteria; kingdom Pseudomonadati; phylum Pseudomonadota; class Gammaproteobacteria; order Pseudomonadales; family Pseudomonadaceae; genus Pseudomonas; species Pseudomonas sp. ACM7. The sequence continues at coordinate 3,417,709 of NZ_CP024866.1, forward strand.
CGCGGAATACCCACGCGAGCGTAAAGCAGGCGCAGATAATCGTAGATTTCGGTGATGGTGCCGACCGTCGAACGCGGGTTGTGCGAGGTCGATTTCTGCTCGATGGAAATGGCTGGCGACAAACCTTCGATGGTGTCGACGTCAGGTTTTTCCATCATCGACAAAAATTGCCGAGCGTAGGCCGACAGCGATTCGACGTAGCGGCGCTGGCCTTCGGCGTACAGCGTGTCGAATGCCAGAGATGATTTTCCGGAGCCGGACAGGCCGGTGATGACGATCAGTTTGTCCCTGGGCAGGGTCAGGTCGATGTTCTTCAGGTTGTGGGTTCGGGCCCCACGAATCAGGATCTTGTCCAAAGTGGCCTCGCTCGGCGGGCGTCGAAAACGTAGGAGTATACGGCCAAATACTGGATGGATGCACACTATCGAATGAGCGGGTTGCAGCCTTACATGAAGAGTCTGTCAGCAGAGCGCGTCAAAGCGTCGCGATATACCCTGTCAATCGATGGGACTGGTAGAATCGCCGCCGGTTCACATGAGGTTTTTCCATGCACGATCCCCACAGCGAACGCATGAGTGGCAGTGAGACCCGAGCAGCAAGCGGTCTGGCCCTGGTGTTCGCCTTCCGTATGCTTGGCATGTTCATGGTGTTGCCGGTTCTGGCGACCTATGGGATGGATCTGGCAGGCGCGACCCCGGCCCTCATCGGGCTGGCGATTGGCGCTTACGGCCTGACCCAGGCGATCTTCCAGATTCCTTTCGGCTTTATTTCCGACCGTATCGGCCGTCGCCCGGTGATTTACCTGGGGCTGGTCGTCTTCGCCCTCGGTAGCGTACTGGCGGCTAATGCCGACTCGATCTGGGGCGTGATCGCCGGACGAATCCTGCAAGGCGCCGGGGCGATTTCTGCGGCGGTGATGGCGTTGCTGTCAGACCTGACCCGCGAACAGCATCGGACCAAAGCCATGGCCATGATCGGCATGACGATCGGTCTGTCGTTCGCTGTCGCGATGGTTGTAGGACCGTTGCTGACCCGCGCCTTTGGCCTGTCCGGGTTGTTCCTCGCCACGGGTGGCATGGCGCTGTTCGGCATCGTGATCGTGATGTTCATGGTGCCGCGCTCAACCGGGCCGTTGCAGCACCGCGAGTCCGGCGTTGCGCGCCAGGCACTGATACCGACGCTCAAGCATCCAGACTTGCTGCGTCTGGACCTGGGCATTTTTGTGTTACACGCGATGTTGATGTCGAGCTTCGTTGCGTTGCCTTTGGCGCTGGTCGAAAAAGCCGGGCTGCCTAAAGAGCAGCACTGGTGGGTCTACCTGACCGCGCTGCTGATTTCCTTCTTCGCCATGATCCCGTTCATCATCTACGGCGAGAAGAAACGCAAAATGAAACGAGTTTTACTCGGCGCCGTCGCGACGCTGATGCTCACTGAGCTATTCTTCTGGCAGTTCGGCGATAGCTTGCGGGCTCTGGTGATCGGGACGGTGGTGTTCTTTACCGCGTTCAACTTGCTGGAAGCTTCGTTGCCATCGCTGATCAGCAAGGTTTCACCGGCGGGCGGCAAGGGCACGGCGATGGGGGTTTATTCCACCAGCCAGTTCCTCGGTTCTGCACTGGGCGGCATCCTCGGCGGCTGGTTGTTCCAGCATGGCGGTCTGTCGGTTGTGTTCCTTGGATGCGCCGGTCTGGCTGCCCTCTGGCTGGCCTTTGCTGTTACCATGCGCGAACCTCCCTACGTGACGAGCCTGCGCTTGCCGTTGTCGCCTGAGGCGATCCGCGAAGCGGGTCTGGTCGAGCGCCTGAAGGCCGTCGTAGGGGTAACAGATGCAGTGATCGTCGAAGATGAAGCGGCGATTTACATCAAATTGGACACAGAACTATTGGATCGCACCACCCTTGAGCGCCTGGTGAACAACCCGGCCGGGGCAGCGTGCGTAGCCTAGGAGAACGTTATGGCCCGTGGGGTTAACAAAGTCATATTGGTCGGCACTTGCGGCCAGGATCCCGAAGTTCGCTACTTGCCTAACGGTAACGCCGTGACCAACCTGAGTCTGGCGACCAGCGAACAGTGGACTGACAAGCAAACCGGTCAGAAGGTCGAGAAGACCGAATGGCACCGTGTGTCGATGTTCGGCAAAGTTGCCGAGATCGCCGGCGAGTACCTGCGTAAAGGTTCGCAGGTCTACATCGAAGGCAAGCTGCAGACCCGCGAGTGGGAAAAAGACGGTATCAAGCGTTACACCACTGAAATCGTGGTCGACATGCAAGGCACCATGCAACTGCTGGGCGGCCGTCCACAGCAGGGCGACCAACAAGGCGGGGGCAATAACTACCAGCAGTCCGCCCCGGCTCCACGCCAGCAGGCTCCGCGTCCGCAGCAGTCGGCAGCACCGCAACAGTCGCGTCAGGCTCCGGCTCCACAGCAGGCTGCTCCGCAACCGGCTCCGGATTTCGACAGCTTTGATGACGATATCCCGTTCTAAAAAGCAGCTATCCAGTCAGTAACAAAAAAGCGAAGCCATCTGGCTTCGCTTTTTTGTTGGCGCTATTAACTGGATAACGCGGTCACATTGGCCCGTGCCGAGTGCAGTTTCTTGTAGCTATCGATCAACCGCAGGTGCCTGTCGAGCCCCTCCAGTTTCAAGCTGGTCGGCGTCAAGCCATGGAAACGCACGCTGCCGTCCACCGATCCGATCGCTGCATCCGTGCGCTCGTTGCCAAACATCCGGCGGAAATTGGCCTCGTAGTCTTCCAGTTCCAGGTCTTCGTCCAGCTTCATCTCCAGCACCACATTGACGGCCTGGTAGAACAAGCCACGCTCAACCGTGTTGTCGTTGTACTGCAGGAACATCTCCACTGCCTCTTTCGCCTCTTCAAACTGCTGCAAGGCGAGATAAATCAGCAGCTTCAACTCCAGGATCGTCAACTGACCCCAGGCCGTATTGTCATCAAATTCGATGCCGATCAGGGAGGTGATGTCGGTGTAGTCATCCAGCTCACTTTCCACCAGGCGCTCAACCAGCGCTTGCAGTTCGTCGTCGTCCAGGCGATGCAGGTTCAGGATATCGGCGCGGAAGAACAGCGCTTTGTTGGTGTTATCCCAGATCAGGTCGTCCACGGGATAGATTTCCGAATAGTCCGGCACCAGGATGCGGCATGCCGTCGCGCCGATATGCTCGTAGACCGCCATGTACACTTCCTTGCCCATGCCTTCGAGAATGCCGAACAAGGTCGCGGCTTCTTCGGCATTCGAGTTTTCACCCTGGCCGGAGAAGTCCCACTCCACGAATTCGTAATCGGACTTGGAGCTGAAGAAGCGCCACGACACCACGCCGCTGGAATCGATGAAGTGCTCGACGAAGTTATTCGGCTCGGTCACCGCATGGCCTTCAAACGTCGGCTGGGGCAAGTCGTTGAGGCCTTCGAAGCTGCGGCCCTGGAGCAATTCGGTCAGGCTGCGCTCCAGTGCCACTTCCAGGCTAGGGTGCGCGCCGAACGAGGCGAACACACCGCCGGTACGCGGGTTCATCAACGTGACGCACATCACCGGGAATTCACCGCCCAGGGACGCATCCTTCACCAACACCGGGAACCCTTGCTCTTCCAGCGCCTGAATCCCGGCCAGTATCCCGGGGTACTTCGCCAGCACATCGGCGGGCACATCCGGCAGTGCAAATTCACCTTCGATGATTTCGCGTTTTACCGCACGCTCGAAGATCTCCGACAGGCATTGCACCTGGGCTTCGGCCAGCGTGTTGCCGGCACTCATGCCGTTGCTCAGGAACAGGTTTTCAATCAGGTTGGACGGGAAATACACCACTTCGCCGTCCGACTGGCGCACGTATGGCAGCGAGCAGATGCCGCGCTCTTCATTGCCCGAGTTGGTGTCGATCAGGTGGGAACCACGCAACTCGCCGTCGCGGTTGTAAATCTTCAGGCAGTACGCGTCGAGGATTTCGGCCGGCAGTTCATCTTTACGGCCAGGCTTGAACCAGCGTTCGTCCGGGTAATGCACAAACGGCGCGTTGGCGATCTCTTCGCCCCAGAACTGATCGTTGTAGAAGAAGTTGCAGTTGAGTCGCTCGATAAACTCGCCCAACGCCGACGCCAGCGCGCCTTCTTTGGTTGCGCCCTTGCCGTTGGTAAAACACATCGGCGAGTGCGCATCGCGGATATGCAGCGACCACACGTTGGGAACGATATTGCGCCACGAGGCGATTTCAATCTTCATGCCCAGGTCCGCCAGAATGGCCGACATATTGGCGATGGTCTGCTCCAGCGGCAGATCCTTGCCCGCAATATACGTGCTCGCCTCTGAGGTAGAAGCAGGCATCAGCAACGCTTGGGCATCGGCGTCGAGGTTTTCCACCTCTTCGATCACAAACTCAGGCCCGGCCTGGACCACTTTTTTCACGGTACACCGGTCGATGGAACGCAGGATGCCCTGGCGGTCCTTGTCGGAAATATCCGCCGGCAACTCGACCTGGATCTTGAAAATCTGGTTGTAGCGGTTTTCCGGATCAACAATGTTGTTCTGCGACAGGCGGATGTTTTCGGTGGGAATACTGCGAGTGTCGCAGTACAGCTTCACGAAATAAGCCGCACACAACGCCGACGAAGCCAGGAAGTAGTCGAACGGACCCGGTGCCGAGCCATCGCCCTTGTAGCGGATAGGTTGATCGGCCACCACCGTGAAGTCGTCGAACTTGGCTTCAAGTCGAAGGTTGTCGAGAAAGTTGACCTTGATTTCCATGGGGGATTACCAGAATAACGGGCTAGACGATTTGGTCGCCATTATCCGGCTTTTCGGCCGTAAGTCTCAGAAAAAAGGCCAGTCATGTGCGCACGCGACTGGCCTTCTTTGTTTCGGGAGCGTCGGATTGCAGCACATGAGGCAGAAGCGTTGGTCAGTGATGCGCCGCCAGGAATTCCTCAGTGGAAATCACGCTCGCATAGGCGAAGCCCAGGGCCGACATGAAGGCGGCGTGCACTTGGGCTGCCGGGACCGTGACACCGTTGAACTCCAGATCACGGGTAGCGCAGGCGTCGTGAATCACCGTGACGGTATAGCCCATATCGGCAGCCGCGCGGGTGATGCCGTCGACACACATGTGGCTCATGCTGCCGACGACGACCAGTTCCTTGATGCCTTGCTCGTCGAGGATTGACCGTAGTTCGGTTTCTCGGAACGAGTTGACGAAGTGTTTGAGCACGACCGGTTCGTCGGCGCGGTTGAGGACTTTGGGGTGCAGCTTCGCGCCCTCGGAGCCCGGCGTGAAAAAGGGCGCTTCGTCGGAGGTGAATTCGTGGCGGATGTGCACCACCGAATCACCCGCATCGCGGAAGGCTTTGAGCAGACGAACGGTATTGTCCGCCGCGGCATCGGCGCCGACCAGCGGCCACTTGCCTTGAGGGAAGTAGTCGTTTTGGATATCAACTACGATGAGTGCTTGCTTGGCCATGACTGTTTCCTCGAAGTGCTTGTTGGGTGTGGAAGGAAGTATTGGGTCTGGCAGGCCGTCCGAGGATTGGCCGCACCGACAATAGAAGGGGGAAAACTGACAATGGACGCAGAAAGACCAATCGCCGAGTTGGGCGTACTGATCTATCCCGGTGCGCAGATGGCGGCGGTGCATGGATTGACAGACTTGTTCGGGGTGGCGAACCGGATTGCCGCCGAGCATCAGGCGGCGCAGTTGCCGTTGCTGCGGGTCAGCCATTGGCAGGTTGATGGCGATCAGGCGCCCGAGCGGGTCTACGACAGTCATCCTGCTCCAGGCGGCACGTTGGTGGCGGTGTTGATCCCGCCGTCGATTGCCGGTTTTTCCGAAGGCCAGGCACCGCAGGGGCTGACTCGCTGGCTGCGTCAGCAACACGCCAATGGCGCGACACTCGGCGGGGTTTGTGTGGGGTCGATTCTGTTGGCCGAAAGCGGCCTGCTTGACGGTCGCAGCGCCACCACCCACTGGACCTCGGCCAAAACCTTCGCCGAGCGTTACCCGGCGATCAAGCTCAAGGCCGAAACCCCCATCGTTGACGACGGAGACCTGATCACCACCGCTGGGCTGATGGCCTGGTCCGAACTGGGCTTGCGTCTGGTCAACCGCCTGCTGGGGCCAAGCATTGCCACCAGCACCGCGCGGTTTCTGGTGGTGGAGCACAGCGACAGCGCGAGCGAGTGCGGCAGCAATTTTTCACCCATTCTCAGCCATGGCGACGCCTCGATTCTCAAGGTCCAGCATTGGTTGCAAAGCACCGGAGCGACCGATGTGTCGCTGGCGGCGATGGCCGAGCGGGCAGGACTGGAAGAGCGCACGTTCCTGCGTCGATTTCGTGCGGCAACTGGACTCAAACCCACTGAGTACTGCCAGCACCTGCGGGTCGGCAAGGCCCGGGAAATGCTCGAGTTTACCAACGGCACCATCGATCACATTGCCTGGACGGTGGGTTATCAGGATCCGAGCGCCTTTCGGGCGACGTTCAAGAAGATTACCGGGTTGGCGCCGAGTGATTACCGGACACGGTTTGGGGTGACGCCCTCAGCCGTGGCTCGGTAGCCAAATCACAACAGATCAAAATGTGGGAGCGGGCTTGCTCGCGAATGCAATCTGTCAGTCGATATTAATGCTGAATGACACACCGCTTTCGCGAGCAAGCCCGCTCCCACATTGGATCTGTGTAAGCCTTCGGTCGTGCAAAATGCCGGAATCTTGAAGGCTGTCGTGCAGAATCAAGCAGGCACGGTGCCATCATGTTTTTCGTAACGGGCTGATTTGAAAAACGTTTGTCTTTGGCCCCCCTTGGCCTGATCTCTGCACCCCTTCAACTACATTCATCAAGCGCAGACTGAAGGGGGACGCATGACCCCAGCAAGCCGCAAGAAACTGGTGGTCGCCCACTCCGTGCGCCCCGAGGCTCCGTTGCACGAAGTGGAAACCAATCGTGCGCTGGCCCGTTGGCTGGCACAGATCCTGGGGCTTAAATACGGCGGCAGTTACGACCCCGAACTGCACAACGGTCGAGACCTTTATCTGTTGCCGACCCAGACGCTTGTTGGCGTCGCTGCCGCCCGGCAATTGGGCGTCAAGGGGCCGGAGGATTTATGGGGCGGTTACGTCGACCATGATTTCATCTGTACCAAAGCCATCAGTCACGGGCTGCGCAACAAAGATGCTCACGCACCGGAAGGCTGGTCACCGTTGTTTTCCGAACGGGTGCGCAGCGTGGTGCTCGACGGCCTCAGTGTTTTTTCCATGGCCGATGCGCGTCCTGCGGCGGAGCATCTGCTCTACAGCGGCCCGATCCGCATCAAGCCGATTCATGCCTGCGCCGGACGCGGTCAGGAAGTGATCAAAAGCCTCGACCAGTTCGATGCCATCCTCGCCAGACCCGAGGCCAATGCGCTGTTCACCGAAGGTGTGGTGCTGGAGCAGGACCTGGACAACGTGATCACCCACAGCGTCGGTCAGAGCTTTATCGGCGACACGGTGCTGAGTTATTGCGGTGATCAATACTTGACCGAAGACGGTCAGGGCGAGCAGGTTTATGGAGGGTCCAACCTGCTGGTGGTGCGGGGTCACTACGATGATCTGCTCGAACTGGAACTGCCGGACGATGTGCGGCTGGCGATCCGCCAGGCGCAATTGTTCGACCGCGCCGCGGATGAGGCTTATCCCGGTTTCTACGCCTCGCGGCGCAACTACGACATTGCCCAAGGTGTCGACAGTAATGGCAAGCAGCGCAGCGGTGTGCTCGAGCAGTCCTGGCGGATGGGCGGTGCCAGCAGCGCCGAAGTTGCCGCCTTGCAAAGCTTCGTCAACGACTCCGGGATGCGCGCGATTCGCGTGTCGTCGGTCGAGACCTACATCGACCAGCCGCTGCCGGCGGACGCCATCGAGGTGTATCGCGGGCCGGCGCAAAACAGTGACTTTCTTCTCAAGTACGTAACGGTTAAATCCTATGACGGCTAGAAGCGAAACCATTCAGATCGACATCGACGATGAGCAGATGGTCGGGACTTTTCTCAGTCCAAAATCGAAAGTACCCGGCGTGCTCTTTGTGCACGGTTGGGGCGGCAGTCAGGAGCGAGACCTGGAGCGGGCCAAAGGCATAGCCGGTTTGGGTTGCGTGTGCCTGACGTTCGACTTGCGCGGGCACACCGGCGGGGCCGGAATTGCGCTGAATCGAGTCACGCGCGAAGACAACCTGCGCGACTTGCTGGCGGCGTATGACCGCTTGCTCGCGCACCCGGCGCTCGATACATCGGCGATTGCCGTGGTCGGCACCAGTTATGGCGGTTACCTGGCCTCGATCCTGACGTCATTGCGTCCGGTGCGCTGGCTGGCGCTGCGGGTGCCGGCGCTGTATCGCGATGATCAATGGCACACGCCAAAACGTGACCTGGACAAGCTCGATTTACGTGATTACCGCAGCACGTTAGTCCGCGCCGAGAGCAATCGTGCGCTGCATGCCTGTTCGCAATTTACCGGGGATGTGCTGCTGGTGGAGTCCGAGACCGACGACCATGTGCCCCACTCAACCATCATGAGTTACCGCGCTGCGTGTCAGCAGACCCACTCGCTGACCCACCGGATTATCGACGGCGCCGATCACGCCTTGAGCGAACCTGTTTCGCAACAGGCATACACCTCGATCCTGGTGGGCTGGATCACCGAGATGGTAGTGGGCGAGCGGTTGAGCATTATCCAATCAACCTGAGACCTGTGGTGTTCTTGCGATCAATCGCGAGCAAGCTCGCTCCCACACTCGACCTGTGTTCGCAGGACTAATGTGGGAGCGAGCTTGCTCGCGATGACGGCCTCACAAACACCAGATCACTTGGGCTTTTTCGCGATCCGCAACGACTTGGCCTTGGCTTCCACGATCAGGTACATCACCAGGGTAATCAGTAGCGGCAAGATGAAATAGATCGCCCGATAGGCCAGCAATCCGGCCACCAGGCTCCCTCGGGACACTTCATGTTGCAGCAGCGCCACGAACACCGCTTCCAGCACGCCAAGCCCGGCCGGAATGTGCGTGATGACCCCGGCAATCGCGCTGATCAGCAACACCCCGAGCACCAGCGGGTAATCCAGCTTGCTCGGCAGCAAGGTGAAAATCACCGCCGCCATCAGCGACCAATTCAGCGCCCCGAGGGCCAGTTGCAGCACCGCCATGCGCAGGGACGGCAGGTTGATTTCCACCCCGCGTATCGCCCACTCCCGCCGCTTGGAAAACTGACACGCTGCCAGATACCCCGCACTCACCAGCAGCAACAACACACCCACACCTTGCAAGGCGCCGCTGCTCAGCTTCCAGCCTGGCGGCATTCGCACCAATCCGCTGCTGAACACTGCACCGGCAATCACCATGTAACCAAACCAGTTTGTCGCGAGACTCAACCCGAGAATTTTCGCGATGTTGCCCTTGCTCACCCCGAGTCGCGAATACAGCCGATAACGCATGGCAATACCGCCGACCCAAGCGCTCAGATTGAGATTGAAGGCATAGCTGATAATCCCCACCGGCAGGATCTGCTTCCACGTCAGGTTCTGGCGAATGTAGGTACGGCCGATCAGGTCGAAGCAGGCGTAAACCAGAAAACTCACCAAGGTCAGACCGGACGCGATGATCAGCGTGCGCACCTTGAAATCTGCGAGGTTGTCGAATACTTCATCCCATTCGATGCGCTGGGCAAGCATCGTGAACAGCACGATCAGCGCCAGGAAAAACAGCATTGTCAGCGGCCGTTTCCAGCGGCTCCAGCGGGATTTGGTCGGGTTGTCGGCGAGGGTCGCCGGTTGTGTATCAGAGTGGCTCATCAGGTGTCACTCCCGGCGGAATGGGAAAAAGGTTTCAGGCGCGGTTTATGCGCCGGCAGCCAACCGGCCCAGGCCGGGAATTGCGCCAAGAAGTGAAACACCAGAAAGCCGACGGTCATGTGCCAGACCCGTCCACGCGGGGTTTTGTCGACCGACATGACCTTGCAATGGTTGTTACTCAGGTCTTCGAGGCGCTTGAACAGGTCGCGGTTGAAGGCGCGATCGCGGATCAACACATTGGCTTCCAGGTTCAAGGACAGGCTCAACGGGTCGAGGTTGCTCGAACCGACCGTGCTCCAATCCTCATCCACCAGCGCGACTTTGCCGTGCAGCGGACGGTCGCAATATTCGTAAATCTGCACGCCGGATTTGAGCAGGTAGTCATAGGTCATCCGTGCGGCGAGTTTGGCCGCCAGCATATCGGGTTGACCTTGCAGGATCAGTCGCACATCGACGCCACGGTGCGCCGCGTTGCGGATCTCGCGCAGCAGGCGATAGCCCGGAAAGAAGTAGGCATTAGCGATCACCACTCGGCGCTGGGCACTGCGCAGCACCTGTCGGTAAACCTCTTCGATGTCAGTCGGATGCTCGCCGTTGTCGCGGTACACCAGGCGAACCTGGCCGTCATGATCGGTGAACGCCAGTTCCGAGCGCCGTTGCCTGCGTCGTTGCCACCAGTATTTGGCGCGAGCCGGGCGACCGCATTGCAGCAAGGCGAAGTGATGGATGTCGGCCACCGCCGGGCCTTGCACTTCAACGGAATAATCCTGCTTGGCCTCAGGGCCGAAGTCAGCCAGATGGTCGGCAGAAAAGTTGATGCCGCCGATGAACGCAATCGTGCCGTCGACCACCACGATCTTGCGGTGCAGGCGGCGGAACCAGTTGGTGCGGATGCCGAGATGTTTGGGCGCGGGGTCGAAAATCTGGATGCGCACGCCGGCCTCACTCAGGGCGGTGAGGTATCCCGTGCTCAGTTCACCGCAGCCAAAGCCATCGAGACTGGCGGTGATTCGCACGCCGCGTTGAGCGGCGGCGATCAGTACTTCCTGCAGCTCTTCACCGACCTTATCCTCAAACACAATGAAGGTTTCCAGCAGGATTTCAGTCTTCGCCTGACGTATGGCCTCGAACACCCGAGGGAAATACGCTTCGCCGTTTTCCAGCAGCTCTACGCGGTTGTTGCCTTGCCAGCCATATTCGACGTCGACCACCCCCGGCTCACGAATCGCCGGGGTCGTGGATAAGTGCTCCACATGGGTTTTATCCATCGATGGGCTGCTCATAGCTCGATCTCCACCGATAGTGGTGCATGGTCGGAAAGGTGTGACCAGGGTCGCGCGGCCAGCACTTGCGGCTGACTGGCCTTGAGGTTGCGCACGTAGATGCGGTCGAGGCGCAGCGCTGGCAAGCGCGCTGGAAAACTGCGCGCTGGTTTGCCGTGGAGTTCGGCGAAAACCTCCCGCAGACCGCAGGGTTTGAGCAGTGCGTCGGCGCGCTGGCGCCAGTCGTTGAAGTCACCGGCAACGATCACCGGGGCATCGCTGGGCAGTTCTTCGAGGCACTGGGCCAACAACTTGAGTTGTTCGGTCCGGTGGGTTTCGCGAAGACCCAGATGCACACAAATGGCATGCACTTCCTGGCCGTCACCGGGCAGGCGCAGCACGCAATGCAGGATGCCGCGGCTCTCGTGACCGCTGATGGAAACGTCGAGGTTGTCGTGGCGAATGATCTGGAATTTCGACAGCAGCGCATTGCCGTGATCGCCCGCTGGATAGACCGCATTGCGTCCATAGGCGAACTGCGGCCACAGGGTGTCGGCGAGGAATTCGTATTGCGGTATCGCCGGCCAATTGCTGTAGCGCTGGGGATGATGCTCGTGGGTGCCGTGGACTTCCTGCAAAAACACCACGTCGGCGGACACGCTGCGCACCGCTTCGCGCAATTCGGGCAGGATGAAGCGCCGGTTGAGCGCGGTGAAACCCTTGTGCGTGTTGACCGTCAGCACGGTGAAGCGGCGCACGGCGGTGATGATAGTTTGCTGTTCGTCGGTGGTGCCGACCGGTTCGGAAATGCTCATGACAGCACCCCCTCGGCGGCCAGTTCACCGGGACGGGTGGCGAGGTCTTTATCCAGATGAAAGCGCTCCAGCGAGCGGCGGGCATCGAAGGGCGCGCGGACTTTGATGTCGTTGTCGAAGTAGCAAAACACCTCACGGGATTTGCGCGCCTTGGGCTTCTGCCGGGGCGCGATCAATTGCGGGTCGCTCGGTTGCTGGCCGTGGTACCAGGCTTCGATCCGGTCACCCCAGCGTTTCAGCGCCTCGGGGGTGTAACCGCTGGCATAGAGTTCTTCGGCACCGTGCAGGCGCAGGTAGACGAAGTCGCTGGTGAGGTCTTCGCGGTACGGCCATTTACCGGCGGTGTCGGCGATGACGAGGGCCGCGTTATAGCGTTTGAGCAGGCGGATGAAGGCCGGGTCGACGAAGCTCTCGTTTCTGATTTCTACGGCATGGCGCAAAGGCTTTTTCCCGTAGGCCTTCAGGCTGGCGTGACCGTTCACGTGCGAATCATGCTGGCGGGCGAGGGCGGCGGCCTCTTCGGTGTTGTGCGGCAACTGCTCCAGAAAGGTTTCGAACAGCTCGGCATCGAATTTGAAGTTGGGCGGAAATTGCCAGAGGATCGGGCCGAGTTTTTCTTTGAGTTCCAGCACCCCGGACGCAAAGAAATTCGCCAAGGGTTTATGGACGTCCCGCAGTCGCCTGATGTGGGTGATGAAACGCGGGGCTTTGACGCTGAAAACGAAGCCCCTCGGGGTTTCGGCGTACCACTGGGCATAACGTTCGGGCCGTTGCAGGGCGTAAAACGATCCATTGATTTCGATGCTGTTGACCGCCCGTGAGGCGAATTGCAATTCGCGCTTGTGGGTCAGCCCCTTCGGGTAGAAATCCCCCCGCCAGGGCGTGTAGCGCCAGCCTGAAATACCGATGTGGATCGCCGCCATGTCGCCTCCCGTCTAATGGTTCTCGGACTGCCCCTGTCTTTTGATGACTGCGAGGCGTGCGAGAAAGTTTCGACGGGACTACGGACGGCATCGACCAAACACCACAGACCAAATGTGGGAGCGGGCTTGCTCGCGAAGACGGCGGCACATTCAACATGGATGTGACTGACAGACCGCTTTCGCGAGCAAGCCCGCTCCCACAGGGTTTAGTGACCGGCAACAACCTGGGTCGAGCTCTCTGCATACACCGGGCCCAATCGATCAAGACGACCGCTCCACGCGGTCAGGGTTAACGCGACCAACACCACCAGACCGCCAATCCAAGCGGTGTGGATCAGGCCCATGTGAGCAACGATCAAGCCACCGCCCCATGCGCCACCGGCGATGCCGAGGTTGAACGCGGCAATGTTCAGGCCCGACGCCACGTCCACCGCATGCGGCGTGTGGTGTTCGGCCTGCCGCACCACGTAAACCTGCAAGCCCGGCACGTTGCCGAAGGCAACCGCGCCCCAGACCAGCACGGTGGCCAGGGCCATCCATGGGTTGCCGGCGGTAAAGGTCAGTACGAATAACACCGCCGCGAGCAGGGCGAAGATGATTTTCAGGGCGCTGATCGGGCCGCGTTTGTCTGCCAGTTTGCCGCCCCAGAGGTTACCGACGGCCACCGAGATGCCGTAGACCAGCAACACCAGGCTGACGGTGCTGGCGCTGAAGCCGGAAATATCCTGAAGAATCGGTGCCAGGAAGGTGAACGCGATGAACGAGCCGCCGTAACCGACCGCGGTCATGGCGTACACCAGCAGCAGACGGGGTTGCTTGAGCACCTGCAATTGCTGCAACAGTGAAGCCGGTTTGCTGTGGGCAATGTCTTTCGGCACGTAAAGCAGGCTGCCGATGAACGCGATCACACCCAGTGCAGACACCGCGAGGAAGGTTTCACGCCAGCCGAAATGTTGACCAATGAACGTCCCCAGTGGCACGCCGGTGACCAGTGCCACGGTCAGGCCGGTGAACATGATGGCGATCGCGCTGGCGGCTTTTTCCTTCGGCACGAGGCTGGTGGCGATAGTCGAGCCAATCGAGAAAAACACCCCGTGGGCCAGGCCGGTGACGATCCGTGCAATGATCAGCGATTCGTAGCTTGGCGCTTTCCAGGCCAGCAGGTTGCCGAGGGTGAACAGCACCATCAGCGACAACAGCAGCATTTTGCGCGGGACTTTACCGGTGAGGGCGGTCAGCACCGGGGCGCCAATGGCAACGCCCAATGCGTAGAGGCTGACCAGCAGGCCGGCGGACGGCAGGCTGACGCTGAGGTCGGCGCCAATGGTGGGTAACAGACCAACGATGACGAACTCGGTCGTCCCGATGGCGAAGGCGCTGAGGGTCAGCGCGAGTAAGGCAATGGGCATGGCTGCAACTCCGGAGGATTGATTGATGGAGCGCAGTGTCCGGGTTTGGGTTGTGTGGAAAAATACAGGGATGGGCATTTGATATTTGCGTGTAGATCAAATATCGAAAGGGTTAAAGGTTTTTCAGCTGCAACGCAGACCCTGTAGCCGCTGGCGAAGCCTGCGTCCGGCTGCGCAGCAGTCGTGAACCCTGAGTGCACGGTGAATCTGACACACCGCAGTGTCTGACTTTACGACTGCTGCGCAGCCGGACGCAGGCTTCGCCAGCTGCTACACGGATTGCGTTATGGCCGCATCAGCTGGTTATCTCCCGGCCAAAACCGAACTTGCCTACAATTCCCCGATCAGTTCCTTACAGACCCTTTCGCAGGAGCGCCGCGTTTGTTCAAGTTCAAGACCGCGATACTACTGGGGGCGTTGCTGATTCTGGGCAGCAACGAGCTGGAGGCTGCCGCACTACCGGGTGTGTCGGCGGCGACCACCGCCACGACACCACTGGCCCACCCCGAACCGCTGGTACAGGGTGGTTTGCTGGGTGCCATCAGTTCGAGCATTGAGGAAGTCCAGGGCAAACTCGATCTCAACGAGGACCTGCTGGACGCCTGGCGTCTGCGTGCAGACCGGGCGGCGGTTGAGGTGGATCAACTGGTCAATCGTCCTTCGGCCCGTTCGAGCTGGAGCGTGGCGGGGGACTTCCTGCTGTTGTCCGGTGTGTGGATGGGCGTCTTTGTGCTGCTCTGGCTGCTGGGAGGACTGCTCTCCAAACGTCTGTGTCAGAACCGCCTGCTGCTCACTCGCGAGCGCGGTCAGGCTTTACTGGGTTATGTGTTGCCCTACACGGTTCCGGCGCTGATCAGCCTGCCCCTGACGCTGTATGTCAGCCACTTCTTGCAAGTGTCCGCCGGCCGGGCGCTGGCATTGTGTTTCGCCTATGCCACCAGCAGCGGCATTTTTGCCGCGTCGTTGCTGTTGTCGCTGGTGGTGCTGTTCAACGCCGGCCACAAGCGCCGGGCGGTGCAGATTATTCGTCAGTACAGCCCGCGACCGCTGTTTTTGATGGGCTTCCTCGTGGCCTTGAGCGACGCCTTGACCAGTCCGCAGATCGCCCGCCTGCTCGGCGGCAATCTCACCAGCAGTGTCGCGGTGTTCACCGGGGTGGCGGCCTCGGTCACCTTTGGCATTTTGGTGATCAAGATGCGCCGTCCGGTCGCCCATCTGATCCGCATTTTGCCGTTGTCCCAGCGCCTCAGTCAGCCGGCCTTGCGTGAAATGCTGCGGATCTTTTCCGGGCTCTGGTACTGGCCGATTCTGTTGATGGTGCTGGTGTCGGTGATCAACCTGATCGGCATTGGCGATGACAACCAGAAAGTACTGCGCTGTGCGTTGTTTACTACGGTGCTACTGATTGCGATGGTGTTTCTTAGCACGTCGCTTCATCACCTGTTCAAGTCGCGCAGTGAGTTGGCCGTACGCCGCAGCAGTGCCTACAAAGAACGCTTTCTCAGCCTTTCGCACGCGTTGCTGCGGATCGCCCTGGCGATTGTTTTTATCGATGTCCTGGGGCGCATCTGGGGTGTGTCGCTGTTCGAGTTTGCGGTGAGCAATTCGGTCGGCCGGGCGATCAGCGATTCCCTGAGCCGTATCGGTTTGATTTTCCTGGTGACCTGGATGGGCTGGGTGGTGTTGGACACGGCGATTCAGGAAGCCCTGAAACCACCCGTTAACAAACGCTCGGCGCGCCAACCCAGTACCCGAACCAAAACCATCCTGCCGCTGCTGCGCAATGCGATCAAAATCATCCTGGTGGTGATCTGCGCTATCACCACCATGGCTAACCTTGGGATCAACGTTGCGCCCTTTCTGGCCGGTGCCGGTGTCGTGGGGCTGGCCATCGGTTTCGGTTCCCAGCAACTGGTGCAGGACGTGATCACCGGGTTGTTCATCATCATCGAAGACACGTTGTCGATTGGCGATTGGGTGGTGCTCGACTCCGGCCACGCCGGCACTGTCGAAGGCCTGACCATCCGCACCTTGCGCCTGCGCGACGGCAAGGGGTTTGTACACTCGGTGCCGTTCGGTCAGATCAAGGCCGTGACCAATCAATCGCGGCAATTCGCCTATGCGTTCTTTTCAGTGCAATTCACTTACGACACCGATGTCGACAAGGCTATCGAGTTGATCCGCGAGGCCGGGGATTCCATCCGCGACGACGCATTCCTCAAGTACAACCTGCAAGGGCCGCTGGATGTGTTTGGTGTCGACAAGATGGACCTTAACGGCGTGGTGTTGACGGCACAGTTCCGCACCGTGTCGGGTGGGCAATACGCAGTGAGTCGGGCGTTCAACCAGCGTTTGAAAAAGCTTGTGGATAACAGTCCGTGGGTGCATTTCGCGCAGACTTATCCACAGCAGGTGTTGATGCCTAGACAGGCTGTTGAGTCGCCGCAAAGCGATGGGCTTGCATCGGAGCATTCATCGGTGTTCCTGCCGGATCAGCCGAGGACTCAATGATTTGTGTTGGGGCTGATGGCCTCATCGCGAGCAAGCTCGCTCCCACAGGGGAATGCGATCAAATGTGGGAGCGAGCTTGCTCGCGATGGGGCCGGCCCAGACAACATCAATGCCTGATCAGTTTGTTGTGTAATTCAGCACTGGCTTGCTGATCCAACTCCAGCCAGAAAGTCTGCTTGCCGGCGATCTCGGCAGCGGCGGGCAATCCATCGCGATACACCAATCGATTACTCGCTAACGCCGGCACCTTCGCACCGGGTAAAAGCGTCCCCGCGAGGTTCAGCGGATCAACCCCGCACACGGCAATCAAACTCCCGTCATGCGGCCGTCGCCGCACCTCGCGCAGTAATGGAATGGCCTCGGGCAACGCAAACTGTTCCCCGGCCAAACCACTGACAAACCGCCCACCGCGAATCTCGCCTCGAGCTTCCAGCCGATGGAACGTGCGCAGCAATTCCCGCCAGCTCGGCAACCAATCCGCTTCACGTTCAAGCAAGCGCCAGAACACCACGCCGTAGCGCCGGAGCAAGGTCATCGCGATATGTTCAAGGGTGTCGGTCGGCGTCGGGGCCGGTCGTTTGTTATCCACAACCGGAGCTTGCGCCCCGCGTCGCAGCAAGGCCCAGCGCCCGGCATCGTCCATCCCGCCGACAAACGCTCCGCGCCCGCGTCGGCTGCTGCGATTCTGTCGCTTGCTGGCCGGAGTGATCAGGGCTCGCAGACCGGCGAAGCTGTCGGCGTTCACTAGCCCGGCGCCTACGAGTTCCTGCAAGGCGATTTCCAGTTCCGAGCGCAGCAGGTGGGCTTCGTGAGTCAGTTCATCGAAAAACAGCGCGCCGTGTTGGCTCAGGGCTTCGTAGACTTTTTGCGTTTTGGGCGAGAGTTCGCTGACCGGCGTTTGCTCGGTCAACCCGCTCCACAACCCGACCTGACTGCGCGGCAATAGCAGAATCGGTGTGCTGCGCAATGCCGTGCTGGCGCTCTTGTTGCGCGCGGTCAGGCGAGTCCAGACCAGTTTGCCGCTGCGACACAGGTCATCCAGCCAATTCGCTGAATAGTCTTTTATTCGCGCCGGCAAAATATCGCTGTCCCAGGCTGAAGCGGCGGCGGGGTAGCCTTCGAACTGACCGACTATCGCGGGCAATACTGCGCTGCCCTGACCCTGGGTCGCGGCGGACAGATGCTGCCAGTCGAACAGGAAACGCATGAAATCCTGTAACGCCACGGGCTCGATTTCCCGCCGCAGACGCTTGACGGTGTAGCGGTGAATCCGCGCCAGCAGATGCCGCTCGCACCATTCTTCCTCCGCCGTGCCGGGCGTGAATTGGCCACGCAGCACATAGCCTTCGCGTTCCAGTTGCGCCAACGCCTGGGTGACTTGAGTCGCCGCCAATCCGAGCGGTTTGGCAATCGCGTTCAGCGGCAGCGGACCGAACGCGCTGAGCCGCGCACGAATCACTTCCAGCACCGCTTCGTCGGGCGCCCAGACTTCATCGAACCCGGGCAACGCCTCCAACGGTGGCTGCAAAATCGCCTGTGGATAAATCGCCTGCAAGCAAGTCAACCGCTCCAGTGCCAACCATAGCGCTTGCCCAGCATTGACTTGCAAGCGGCTGGCGCGACCGCTGTCGGCCAGGGCGTTCAGCCAATCGAGCCAGTCTGGATGGGCCTTGGCCTCGACGTCGCTGATGCACGCGAGGCTCATCAACGCCTCATGCATTTCATCGACGCCAGTCGGCGTTGGCCAGGCTTCCTCGCGCACGGCTTGAATCGCGTCCGCATCCAGCGCGCCGAGGTCGTCGGTGGACTGCGGATCGCTCCAGCGGCGGTTGAGTACTGCTTGAGTGCGGCGTTCTTCCAGCGGCGCATCGTCGAGAAAGGTGTAGGGTCGGGCACTGAGAATTTCCGCGGCCAGCGGTGAGGGTGCCGGCAGGTCGCGGCTGATCAAGCGGATGTCGCCACGTTCCATGCGCCGCAACAACGCCAGCCAGCCTTCGCTGTCCATGGCTTCGTGCAGGCAGTCGTCGAGGGTTTGTTCCACCAGTGGATGGTCGGGAATTTCCCGTTCGCCGGCGAGGTTTTCCACGCAGGCCATCTGGTCGGGAAACACGCTGGCGATCAGGTCTTCGCTTTTCATCCGCTGGATCTGCGGCGGGACTTTGCGTCCGCCACTGTAGCGCGGCAGCGCCAGAGCGACCCCGGCATTCCAGCGCCAGCGCACACCGAACAGCGGCGCATCGAGCACGGCTTGAATCAGGGTGTGCTCGGCGCTGTTGCTGTGCAAATAGCGCCAGACATCATCGAGTTCAAAACTGTGGCTGGCCGACAGCGACAGGACGATGGCGTCTTCGCTGGCGGCAGCCTGCAATTCGAAGTTGAAGGTGCGGCAGAAACGCTTGCGCAGGGCCAGGCCCCAGGCACGGTTGATGCGGCTGCCGAACGGCGTGTGAATGATCAATTGCGTGCCGCCGGACTCGTCGAAAAATCGCTCCATCAGCAGTGTGTCTTGTGACGGCAGGGCGCCCAATGTCAGGCGCGCACGGGCCAGGTAATCGACCAATTGTTCGGCACTGGCCAGGTTCAGACCGAGGGTGTCGGTCAGCCAGTCGATTGCGGGCTGCAAGTGACCGGGGGTGGCGCCGAGTAGCTCATCGAGTTGCGCTTGCAGGCGGGCCACGGCAAACGACAGTTCAGCGCTGCGCCCCGGCGCTTCGCCGAGCCAGAAGGGAATGGTCGGCGGTTGGCCCTGAGCATCTTCGACCCGGACCTTGCCGGTTTCGACCCGCAGAATTCGGTAGGAGGTGTTGCCCAATTGGAAGACATCCCCGGCGATGCTTTCCACCGCAAAGTCTTCGTTGACGCTGCCGATGTTCAGCCCTTGGGGTTCGAGTAAAACGCTGTAATCGGCGTTGTCCGGGATCGTCCCGCCGCTGGTCACAGCGGTCAGTTTGGCGCCCCGGCGACCGCGCAGGGTGCGGGTCACGGCGTCGCGGTGCAGGTAAGCGCTGCGGATGCCCAGGCGACCGTTGTAGCCTTCGGCGAGCATCTGCAGCAGCGCTTGATAGTGTTTTTCGTCGAGTTCGCTGTAGGGCGAGGCGTTGCGGAACACCTCCAGCAGCGCCTGCTCCTGCCATTCCTGGCAGCTGACCTCGGCGATGATTTGTTGCGCGAGGACATCCAGCGGTGCCTTCGGAATCTGCAAAGTGTCGAGTTCGCCGCGCCGCACACAATCGAGCAGGGCGGCGCATTCGATCAGGTCGTCGCGGGTGGTGGCGAACAAACGGCCCTTGGGTGTGCCGCCGACCTGGTGCCCGGAGCGGCCGACCCGTTGCAGAAACCCGGCGATCGAGCGTGGCGAGGCAATCTGGCAGACCAGGTCGACATCGCCGATATCGATCCCCAGTTCCAGGGACGCCGTGGCAATCAGCACTTGCAGTTCGCCGCGCTTGAGACGCTGTTCGGCGTCGAGACGAAACTCCTTGGCCAGACTGCCGTGGTGGGCGGCCACCGCCTCCTTGCCGAGACGCTCGCTCAAGTGACGGCTCAGGCGTTCGGCGAGGCGTCGGGTGTTGACGAAAATCAGCGTGGTGCGGTGTTCGCGGGCGAGGGCGGCGAGGCGGTCGTAGACCAGCTCCCAGATGTCGTTGGCCATCACCGCCGACAACGGCACGGGCGGTACTTCGATGTCCAGATCCCTCGGGCGGGCGTGGCCGATGTCGATGATTTCGCACGCGCGATCACGGCCAACCAGAAACTGCGAGACGGCTTCGATGGGTTTTTGCGTGGCAGACAGGCCGATTCGCATCAGCGGTTGCGCGCACAACGCTTGCAGTCGCTCAAGGCTCAGGGCCAGGTGACTGCCGCGTTTGCTGGC
Organism: Pseudomonas sp. ACM7; assembly: GCF_004136015.1. Taxonomy (NCBI): domain Bacteria; kingdom Pseudomonadati; phylum Pseudomonadota; class Gammaproteobacteria; order Pseudomonadales; family Pseudomonadaceae; genus Pseudomonas; species Pseudomonas sp. ACM7. Next base: position 3,438,326 of record NZ_CP024866.1, read on the forward strand.
GGCGATCGCGTGAATTTCGTCGACGATCACCGTGCGGGCAGTGCTGAGCATTTGTCGGCCGGAGTCGGAACCGAGCAATACGTAAAGGGATTCCGGGGTGGTCACCAGAATGTGTGGGGCGGTCTTGCGCATCGCCGAGCGGTCTTTTTGCGGTGTGTCGCCGGTGCGCACGGCGGTGTTGATCTGCAATTGCGGCAAGCCCATCGCGCTTAACTGCTCGGTTATGCCGGCCAGCGGGTCTTGCAGGTTGATCTGGATGTCGTTGGACAGGGCTTTTAGCGGCGAAACGTAGACCACCAGGGTTTCATCCGGCAGATGGCCGCCGTTGGCCATTGCGCGGTGGACCAGGTCGTCGATGACCGCGAGGAACGCGGTGAGGGTCTTGCCGGAGCCCGTGGGTGCGGCGACCAGGGTCGAACGGTGCTGGCGGATCAACGGCCACGCCCGGGCCTGGGCGGCGGTGACCGTCGGGAAGGTGCTGCTGAACCAGGCGCTGACGGCGGGGTGGAAGCCTGCCAGGGCGCTGTCCGTCGGGATTGGCAGATTCATGGAACAATTTATGCGGGCGGGGTGAGGAAGATGCAAGTACCGCTGGAGATCTCTATTGATCCTTATGGCCCCTTCGCGGGCAAGCCCGCTCCCACATTGGATTTGTGTACGCCGCAGATCCCTTGTGGGAGCGGGCTTGCTCGCGAAGGGGCCGGAACAGGCAGCACAGATCCAAGGTATCTACACTTTACGGATGACGGTTGCGCACTAAACCCGCAAAATGCAACGATTCCGGCAACTATCGACGGCATCGCCCGCGAGCGGTGTCGATAAAGCCATTGTTTCAATCAGACTGGGCCTGCTGACTCTATGCGAATGCGCCTTATGTTACTGGGCGGCGGAAATGCCCTTGGGCAGGCGCTGATTCGCCTCGGTGCGGAGGAAGACATCGGCTTCCTCGCCCCCCGCCCACCGCAAGACGGCTGGGACGCCGCGACCCTGACGCAACTGCTCGACGACACCCGTCCAGACGCGTTGATCAACCTCGCCTATTACTTCGACTGGTTTCAGGCGGAGACGGTCAGCGAACAACGTCTGGCCGGGCAGGAGCGGGCGATCGAGCGTCTGGCCGAACTGTGCCAGCATCACAACATCGTGCTGCTGCAACCGTCGAGCTATCGCGTGTTCGATGGCTCCCGGGCGACGGCCTACAGCGAAAAAGACGAACCGGTGCCCTTGGGCCTGCGCGGTCAGGCCTTGTGGCGAATTGAACAAAGCGTCCGCGCCACCTGCCCGCAACACGTGTTGCTACGATTCGGCTGGCTGCTGGATGACAGCCCCGACGGCACCCTCGGTCGTTTCCTCGGTCGCGCCGAACTACCTGAAGAGTTGCTGATGGCTGATGACCGCCGGGGCAATCCGACGCCGGTGGATGACGCTGCGCGGGTGATCATCTCGGTCCTCAAGCAACTCGATTGCTCGGCGCCGCTGTGGGGCACCTACCATTACGCCGGGCATGAGGCGACCACGCCGCTGGCGCTTGGGCAGGCGATCCTCACCGAAGCACGCGCCCTGCACCCGCTGGCCATCGAAGCGCCGACCGCCCAGGCTCACGCCGCCCGGCCCGACGCCGCCGAAGAACCGCAACACGCGGTGCTGGCCTGCAAGAAAATTCTGCACACTTTCGGGATCAAGCCCCGCGCCTGGCGTGCGGCACTCCCGGGCTTACTGGATAGGTTTTATCGCCATGGCTGACGGCCCTGTTTTAATCACCGGCGGCGCCGGTTTCATTGGCTCGCACCTCACCGATGCCTTACTCGCCAAGGGCCATTCGGTGCGCATTCTCGATGACCTCTCCACCGGCAAACGCAGCAACTTGCCGCTTGACAATCCTGGCGTCGAACTGATCGTGGGTGATGTCGCCGATGCCGCGCTGGTCGCGCAGGCGATGGTCGGTTGCAGCGCTGTGGCGCACCTGGCCGCAGTGGCGTCGGTGCAGGCGTCGGTGGATGATCCGGTGAAGACTCACCAGAGCAATTTCATTGGCTCGCTGAATGTCTGCGAAGCCATGCGCCAGACCGGCGTCAAGCGGGTGCTGTACGCGTCCAGCGCAGCGGTCTACGGCAACAATGGCGAAGGCGAGTCGATCGACGAAGACACGCCCAAGGCACCGTTGACGCCCTATGCTTCGGACAAATTGGCGAGCGAACATTACTTCGATTTTTACCGTCGCCAGCATGGTCTGGAGCCGGTGATTTTCCGCTTCTTCAACATCTTCGGCCCACGCCAGGATCCGTCCTCGCCGTATTCCGGGGTGATCAGCATTTTCAGCGAGCGCGCGCAGAAGGGCCTGCCGATCACTGTGTTCGGTGACGGTGAGCAGACTCGCGACTTCGTCTACGTCGAAGACCTGGTCGACTTGTTGGTGCAAGCGATCGAGAAACCGCAGGTCGAAGTCGGCGCGGTTAACGTCGGCTGGAACCAGGCCACGACCCTCAAGCAAATGCTTGAAGCCCTTGAAGCGGTGGTCGGTCAATTGCCGCCGGTGAGCTATGGCCCGGCGCGCGCCGGTGACATCCGCCACTCGCGAGCGAACAATCAGCGTCTGCTGGAGCGCTTTACCTACCCGGAGCAGACACCGATGCGTGTCGGCCTGGCGCGGTTGTTGGGACGCTGAATTTTTCGCGGCCCATGAAAAAGGCGCCTTTCGAGGTAATGCCGGTCAGTTAAGGAACGACACAATCCGTAGCAGCTGGCGAAGCCTGCGTTCGGCTGCGCAGCAGTCGTAAAACCTGAGTTTGCGGTCTTCCTGAAACACCGCATCGTCTGATTTCACGACTGCTTTGCAGCCGAACGCAGGCTTCGCCAGCTGCTACGGATCGCGTTTTGGCTTAACTGACCGGCATTAGCCTTTCGAGGCGCCTTTTTTTGTGCGGAAATTTTAGAACTTGTAACCCAGGCCAACCATGTAGATGAACGGGTCTACGTCCACATCGACCTTGGCGCGAGTGCCCTGCGCCACTGCGTTATTTTGCACTGTCGCGGTGGTGTCGATGTCGATGTAGCGCACTTGGGCGTTGATCATGATGTTGTCGGTCAGCATGTAGTCGGCGCCGACCTGGAACGCCATGCCCCAGGAGTTATCCGCCTTGAAGTTGCTGAAGCCGTTGGCGCTGGCTTCGCTGCCAACGTGCTCGTCGTAGATCCAGGTGTAGTTGATACCGGCGCCGACATACGGCTGGAACGCGGACTTCGCGTCCAGTGGGTAGTACACAACGCTCAGTGTCGGTGGCAGGTGTTTCAGCGTACCGAGTTTGCCGTTGGCTGCGCCCAGGGCGGTGCCTTTGATCTTCACGTCATGCTCGAACGGCGAGGCCGCCAGCAGCTCGATCCCCCAGTGGCTGTTGAGCATGTAAGCGAAGTTCAGACCCAGTTGCGTGTCGCTGCTCATGGTGGCCTTGCCACCCAGATCGGCACCCTTCAGCGGACCTTGATCAACCTTGACGCTGGAGCTGTCGGCTTTCGGGTTGACGGTGATTGCACCGGCACGAACGATGATATCGCCGGCTTCGTGGGCGTAGGCTAGCGGTGCTGCGAGCGCGAGGGCAAACAGCGAAGCGCTGAGCAATGACTTGTGCATGGAGAGCTCCAAAGGACGTTAAAAATTTCGATGTCCAATGGTACGGAGGTGTCTGATACGGTCTTTTGACTCAGCTCAATGAAACAGCGATGGCCCCAAAAGATCGCAGCCTTCGGCAGCTCCTACATTGACCGCGTGCAAACCCGATCCTGTAGGAGCTGCCGAAGGCTGCGATCTTGGCGATATCAACGGTAAGAAAAATGACCGGGTTCACTCTGGCAATTCATACACATAAATCTTGTCCGCCTCCATCTGATACCCGGCATCCGCCAACTCGCTGGTCGACGCTTTAACCTGCAATGCCCCTTCGATCCAGTACGGCTGATACAACTCGTCGAGCTTCACGCCCACCTCGCTTTTGACGTGCACGATCTGGTTCGACGGCGGTGGCGGCACGTGGATGCAGGCGCCGAAATATGGCACCAGCAGAAACTCGGTGGTGCGACCTTCTTCACTCACTTCCAGCGGCACGATGTAACCCGGTAAACGAATGTTCTGACCGTCGAGGCTTTTCACCACCGGTGCATTAGGCATGTCTTGCTTGGCCGCTGGCGCCGATTCGGCGGCCAACGCGCTGCCCATCTGTGACAGGTCGTGCAGCGGCGTCATGTTCGGCACTTCCGGTGCGGCGTCCGGCGGGATCATTTCTGACCAGGTCAGGTCTTTCGGCTCGGCCGCCCACAGGGGCAAGGCGACCAGCATCAACAGCGCAAGCACAGCGCGGGGCATGTTTAACGTCCTCATAAACGGATCGACAGGCCATCGGCCAGGGATTGGCGATACGCGCGCCAGGCCGGCACGCTGCCCATCAGCAACGCGGCGATCAGGATGCCACCGAGCAGCGTCCATTCATATTCGCTCGGCCAGGCCAGTGGCAGGTACAAGCCGTAATTCGCTTGCACATAACCCTGAGCCGCCGCTATGCCCACATACAGCAGCGCCACACCGGCAATCACGCCCGACAGTGCCAGGGCAAACGCCTCCAGCACCAACAACGTCGCGATGTGCCACGGTCGGGCACCCACCGAACGCAGAATCGCCATCTCCCGGCGTCGTTCGTTGAGGCTGGTGAGGATCGCCGTGAGCATGCCGATCAACCCGGTCAGCACCACGAACAGTGAGACCACGAACAAGGCTTTTTCCGCCGTGCTCATCAAACTCCACAGTTCTTGTAGCGCCACGCCCGGCAGGATCGCCAGCATCGGTTCATCCCGAAATTCATTGATCTCACGCTGTAGTGCGAAGGTCGAAATCTTGCTGTTGAGGCCGAGCATGAACGCGGTGATCGCTTGCGGCGTCAGGTCCATGTTACGTGCCTGATCGGCACTGATCCGACCGTTGCCGCGCGCCGGCACGCCGTTGTGCCAGTCGATGTGAATCGCTTCCATGCCACCGAGGCTGATGTGCAACGTGCGGTCCACCGGGGTGCCGGTGCGTTTGAGAATGCCGACCACGGTGAACGGCTTGTCGTCGTGCTTGACCAGGCTGATCACTGCCACACCGTGGGCCAGCACCAGTTTGTCGCCGAGTTTGTAGTGCAGCGCATCGGCCACTTCGGCACCGAGTACCACTTCAAACGGATCAGTGGCGAAGGCGCGGCCGTCGGCCAGTTCCAGGTGTTGCTGATGACCGTATTGGTAATGCTCGAAGTACGCCTCGGTGGTGCCCATCACCCGGTAACCCCGATGGGAATCGCCCAGGGACATGGGGATCGCCCACTTCACTTTCGGGTTGTTGGCAAAGTGCTCGAAGCTGTCCCAACGGATGTTGTTGGTGGCGTTGCCGATGCGAAACACCGAGTACAGCAACAGGTTTACCGAGCCGGAACGTGCGCCGACGATCAGGTCGGTGCCGCTGATGGTGCTGGCGAAACTGGCCTTGGCTTCGGTGCGCACCCGTTCCACCGCGAGCAGCAGGCAGACCGACAGAGCAATGGCGAACGCGGTGAGGATCGCGGTGAAGCGGCGGTTAGCCAGGCTGGCCATGGCTAGACGAAACAAATACATCTCAGACCTCGGACGGGGTGGCGGCGCGATTGAGATCGGCCAGCGACAGGTGGCGATCGAACAGCGGCGCGAGGCTTTGGTCATGGCTGACGAATAATAGGCTCGATCCGGCTTCGCGGCATTCGGCGAACAGCAAGCGAATGAAGTTCTCGCGGGCGTCGTAATCCAGGGCCGAGGTCGGTTCGTCGGCGATCACCAATTCAGGCTGACCGATCAATGCGCGCGCAGCGGCAACCCGTTGTTGCTGGCCGATGGACAGTGAATCGGCGCGGCGGCTGAGCAGGTTTTGATCCTTCAGACCCAAGTGGGCGAGGAGGGTGGCCGCCGCCTGATCGACACTGCCGTGACGCAGGATCGCCCGTTCAGCGCGCAGCTTGGAGAAGTGGCAGGGCAACTCGACGTTCTCGCGCACCGAGAGAAACGGCAGCAAGTTGAACTGCTGGAAGATGTAGCCGGTGTGATCGACCCGGAAGCGGTCGCGAGCACCGGCCGAGAGTTCGGTCAGCTCCTGGCCCAGCAATCGGATGCTGCCGCGATTGGGCTTCTGCACACCGCCGAGCAAGCCGAGCAGGGTGGTCTTTCCACTGCCGCTGGGGCCTTTGAGGAACAGGGTTTCGCCAGGTTCCAGGCGAAACACCGGGATATCCAGCAGCGGCGGATGACCGGGCCAGCTGAAGCCCAGGTCGGACAGTTCGATGAGTGCTTGGGTCATGTGAAACCGGTCAGGTGAGTGGTGGCCCCCTGTGGGAGCGGGCTTGCTCGCGAAGAGGACGTGTCAGTCGACATTGATGTTGCCTGACACACCGCATTCGCGAGCAAGCCCGCTCCCACATTGGTTTTGCGGTGGGTCAGAATTTCAGGGCGGCAGCCTTGGCCGTCACTTCAACCCCTTGCTGGCCGCTCGGGCTGATCAGTTGTACCTGAATCTTCTGGGTCGCCGGGAAGGTGTTGAAGATGTTCGCCAGGTCCAGGTTTTTCAGCGCGCCCGGTGCCGAGCAACTGAATTGGTAATGAGCGTGGATTTCGCTGTGGTCGTGGTGATGCTCGCCCTTGGCCTCTTCGTCGTGATCATCATCGGCATCCGGCTTGTCGCCGAACAACGGGCTCTCCAGTTCCTGAGTCGCAACCACGCAACCAGCGGCTTTCGGCAGGTTGAACAATACCAGCGGTTTCTCAAGCTGCGCACGAACGGCGGCGACTTTGGCCTTGTCGGCGTCGGTGGTGGCGGCGTGTTCGAAACCCACTAGGTTCATCGCCGGGCTTTCCAGTTCCAGCTCCAGGGTCTGACCGTCCAGTGCTGCGTTCAGGCGACCGACACCATGTTCGTGGGCGCCGAGGCTGCCGTGCTCATGATCATGTTCATCGGCAGCGTGGGCGACAGCGAGCGGCAACAGGGCAAACGGCAGAGCGAGAAGCAGACGGCGCATGGCGGGTCTCCGAAAAGTAAAATGAAGAGTTTGTTATGTAATCTTATAACGTAAGTGGCGAGAGTTTGACCGCCTGCTTGGCGTTGCACAAGTCCCATGGGAGCATGCAAGTCAGAAATGTGCAGGAGCAGACTTATGTTGCGTATACGCGGAAGCATCGGCGACTGGCCGGTGGATTTGAGGCTGGAGATGGATGACGGCGACTGGGCGCGGCTCGGTGCGCAGTTGCAGGTGGTGAAACCGGAGGCCAGTGCAGCGCCGGCAAAACCGATCAATCAGGATGATGCGCTGTGGCAGATCGCCAAGGATTTGCTGCGCAAGGCCGGGCAATTGAGCGGGCCGGATTTGCTGGATCAGTTGGAAGGATTGACCGGCAGTGCGGCGTCGGCCAAGCGGTTGCTGGTGCGTTTGCGCCATTGCTCGGATGTGAAGGTGATGAGCGGCGGAGATACGCCGCTCTACAGATGGATCGAGTAAAACGCAAAGATCGCAGCCTCGCTTCGCTCGACAGCTCCTACAGGGAAACAACATCCCATGTAGGAGCTGTCGAGCGAAGCGAGGCTGCGATCTTTTGATCTTTCAATAAAGAGCAGCAAACAACTTGCGGCGGTACGTGGTCACCAGCGGGTGATCGTTGCCCAGCAGTTCGAACACCTGCAGCAAGGTCTTGTGCGGCAAGCCTTCGCTGTAGCTGCGATTGCGCACGAACAGCTTGAGCAACGCATCCAGCGCCGCATCGTACTGCTGACGGGCCAGTTGCTGGATCGCCAGCTGATAAACCGCTTCATCGTCCTGCGGATTTTTCGCCAGGCGCGCTTTCAGATCCGCCGCATCCGGCAAATCCTTGGCCTGGCCGAGAAACTGGATCTGCGCCTTGGCGCCGGCCAGGGCGGCCTTGTGCTCATCGCTCTTGACCGCGTCGAGTACGGTTTGCGCTTCACCCAGCTCTCCACGTTCGGTGAGGCAGCGGGCGTAGAGAATCAGCGCCTTGGCATTGGTGTTGTCTTCGCCCAGCAGCACTTTCAGTGTGGCTTCGGCGTCGGCGAAGCGGTTGTCATCAAACAGCGCCTGAGCCTGTTCGAACGGGTCGGCAGCCGCCGGTGGCGGCATTTGCACGTGAGGTTCGAGCATCGCGCGCACGGCGGATTCCGGCTGTGCACCGGCAAAACCATCCACCGGCTGACCGTCCTTGAACAGCACCACCGTCGGCAGGCTGCGAATGCCAAAGCGCGAAACGATGTCCGGCTCGACGTCGCAGTTGACCTTGGCCAGCAGCAACTCGCCCTGATAGCTCTCGGCGATGGTTTGCAGCATCGGCATCAACGCCTTGCAGGGCGCACACCATTCGGCCCAGAAATCCACCAGCACCGGTTTGTGGAAAGAGTTCTCGATCACCGACTGCTCGAAATCGGCAGTCGTGGCGTCGAAGATGTACGGCGTTTCCTGACTCATGGGGGATCTCGTAAAAGCGTGAATGGGGCAACTATAAGGCTTGGTGGGGGCTGGCCGGAAGCGGTGTGGTCGTTGGAGATGTGTTGGCTGACAGGGCGCCTTCGCGAGCAAGCCCGCTCCCACAGGGGAATGCAGTCAACTGTGGGAGCGAGCTTGCTCGCGATGCTTTTAGCCGCGCCGCGCGTGGTAGAGGCTCACATGCCGAAACTCTTCGGGCTCGGCCAGATCGGGCAAGGTCATCGCTTCCAGCATCTCGATGCGTCTATACAACGGGTGGCGAAAATCCCTCACGCGCGAATCGGCCACCAGGGCTTCCTGGCCGCGACTCAAGAATTCATCGAGCAACGGCAGATTCGCCCGGTCGTACAGAACGTCGGCCACCAGAATCAGATCAAACCGATCCGCTTCGGCGAAAAAATCCGTCGAGTAGTTGAGGTGTACGTCATTGAGTTCGGCATTCGCCCGGCACGCCGCAATCGCCAGCGGGTCGAGGTCACAGGCCACCACTTCCAGCGCTCCGGCCTTCACCGCCGCAATCCCCGCCACCCCGGAACCGGCGCCGAAATCCAGCACCCGTTTGCCCTCGACCCAGTGTGGGTTCTGGGCGAGATAACGGGCGACCGCCAGCCCACTGGCCCAGCAAAAACTCCAATAAGGCGGCTCATGGAGAATCCGCCGGGTTTCTTCCGGGCTGAACGCGCGGTCCATGTTGTCGCCGTCGATCAGCCAAAGCTTCAGGTCGGTATCGGGTAATTCACAGGCAACCAGCTGCGCATCACCGAGCAGTTCCCCTAACGCCTGTTGCAGGTCAAACGGTGCAGTCATGGCGCTTTGACGAATTGCAGCTGACCCAGCACTTGCGTCGTTGGCTGGCTGATGACTTGCGACGGCAGATGCAAAATCAGCTGGCCGGACTGGCTGACGCGGCCCCGCAGTTCAACGCGGGCACCGACCGGGAAGGATTCCGGGTTGAAACGCAGGTGAAACGGCAGAATCTGATTGGTACCGATCAGGCTGGAACTGGCCAGCAATTGTTGCGGGCGGCCCTTTTCGTCGATCACCAGCAGCGCCAGTTCGACTTCGGCGCCGGCCGGCACGCCTTGCAGGGTGCCGCTCAATTCACGCTGATACGCGGGCAGCGGGCCGAGGTTGGCCGATTCCTTGGCTTTCTTCTGAGCCTGTTGTGGCGCGGGGCCTGGCGTCGGCGGCTGGGGCTTGGGCGCATCGCTGCTGCAGGCCACCAGCAGGCTGAAAAGACTGAGCAAAACGAGCGGTCTTAGGGACATTTTCGGCTCCAGCAAGGTGAAATCCATGGATCTAGCTCTATAGCCCGTCTGTATACCGCAAACCCTATGGCTTGTCTTGCCACGGGGATGCGCTACCATGGCCCTCCCTTTTTTTGTTGCCTGCCACCATGCACTGTCCCTTCTGCGGTGCCAACGACACCAAGGTCATCGACTCGCGTCTGGTCGCCGAGGGCGAACAGGTGCGCCGCCGGCGTGAATGCCTGGCCTGCGGCGAGCGTTTCACGACGTTCGAGACGGCCGAGCTGGTGTTGCCGCGCCTGATCAAAACCGACGGCAGTCGCCAGCCGTTCGACGAAGAAAAACTCCGCGCCGGCATGCAGCGTGCGCTGGAGAAGCGCCCGGTGAGTGTCGAGCGCCTGGAATCGTCGTTGGTGCACATCAAACACAAACTGCGCGCCACCGGTGAGCGAGAGGTCAAATCCCTTGTCGTCGGTGAACTGGTGATGGCCGAGCTGCAAAAGCTCGACGAAGTCGCCTACATTCGTTTCGCCTCCGTGTATCGGCGCTTCCAGGACCTCAACGAGTTCCGCGAAGAGATCGATCGCCTGGCCAGAGAGCCGGTGAAAGAATGACCACCTCTGTAGAACTTGCCATCCTCGACGCCCATTACATGGCCCGTGCCCTGGAACTGGCGCGCAAAGGTCATTACACGACACACCCCAACCCTCGGGTTGGCTGCGTGATCGTGCGTGACGGGCAGATTGTCGGCGAAGGCTGGCATGTGCGCACCGGCGAACCCCACGCGGAAGTCCACGCCCTGCGCGCCGCCGGCGATAAGGCCCGAGGCGCAACCGCTTACGTGACCCTCGAACCTTGCAGCCACCACGGACGTACGCCGCCTTGTGCGGATGCGCTGGTACATGCCGGTGTGGCTCGGGTCGTCGCGGCGATGCAAGACCCGAACCCGTCGGTTGCCGGTCGTGGCATGCAGCGCCTCGCCCAGGCCGGTATCGCTACCGAAAGCGGCGTGCTGGAAGGCGAAGCGCGAAAGCTCAATGAAGGTTTCCTCAAGCGCATGGAGCACGGCTTGCCATTCGTGCGGGTCAAGTTGGCCATGAGCCTCGACGGTCGCACGGCGATGGAAAGCGGCGAAAGCCAATGGATCACAGGTACAGCGGCGCGTTCGGCGGTGCAACGCCTGCGCGCTCAGGCTAGCGTGGTGCTGACCGGTGCCGACACGGTGCTGGCAGACAACGCCCGTCTCACTGTGCGTGCGGATGAACTAGGCCTGGATCCTGAGCAAACGGCCCTGGCCATGAGCCGTCCGCCGCTACGTGTGTTGATCGACGGTCGCCTGCGAGTGCCGCTGGACGCGCCGTTCTTCAAGGCTGGCCCGGCGCTGGTCGCCACGTGCATGGCGATCGAGGAGCAATACGCCAACGGTCCGGAATGCCTGATCGTGGCGGGCGAGGATGGCTTGGTCGACCTGCGCAAACTGCTGGTCGAACTCGCCGCCCGTGGGGTCAACGAAGTGTTGGTCGAAGCGGGGCCGCGTCTGGCCGGGGCTTTCGCTCAGCAAGGGCTGGTGGACGAGTTTCAGATTTTCATCGCTGGCAAGTTTTTAGGTTCGTCTGCGCGCCCGCTGCTGGATTGGCCGCTCGCGCAAATGAAGGATGCGCCTGAACTCAAAATCACCGAAATTCGCGCGGTTGGCGATGACTGGCGAGTCATCGCCATTCCTTCGCCAGCGGCGAGCGTATAATTCCGGGCCTGCGCCACGCGACGGCCCTGTTCTCGAGGAGGACTCCATGTTTACCGGCATCATCGAATCCATCGGCAGTATTCGTGCATTGACCCCAAAAGGCGGAGATGTGCGGGTACACGTAGAAACCGGCAAGCTCGATCTGAGCGACGTCAAACTGGGCGACAGCATCGCGGTCAACGGCGTGTGCCTGACAGCGGTTGAATTGCCAGGCAACGGCTTTGCGGCGGACGTCAGCCGCGAAACCCTCGACTGCACTGCCATGAATGATCTGAAAAGCGGCAGCCCGGTGAACCTGGAAAAAGCCCTGACCCCGACCACTCGCCTCGGCGGGCATCTGGTCAGCGGCCATGTCGATGGCGTGGGCGAAGTGGTTGCCCGTACCGAGAATGCTCGCGCTGTGGAGTTTCGCATCCGCGCTCCAAAAGAGCTGGCCAAGTACATCGCCCATAAAGGCTCGATCACCGTCGACGGCACCAGCCTGACCGTGAACGCGGTCGATGGCGCCGAGTTCTTGCTGACGATCATTCCGCACACCCTGAGCGAAACCATCATGGCGTCTTACCAGCCAGGTCGCCGGGTGAATCTTGAAGTTGACTTGCTGGCACGTTATCTGGAGCGCCTGCTTATGGGCGACAAGGCCGCAGAGCCAAGCGACTCTTCGCAAAGGCCAGGTAACATCACCGAAAGCTTTCTGGCCCAAAACGGCTACCTCAAATCCTGAAGCTCAAATTTCGAAAGAAGGGGGGTGCCTTGTGGCGCTCAATAGCATCGAAGAACTGGTTGAAGATATCCGCCAAGGCAAGATGGTCATCCTCATGGATGACGAAGACCGCGAGAACGAAGGCGACCTGATCATGGCCGCCGAGTGCTGCCAGCCTGAACACATCAACTTCATGGCCAAGCACGCCCGTGGCCTGATCTGCATGCCGATGAGCCGCGAGCGCTGCGAACTGCTGAAGCTGCCCTTGATGGCGCCGCGCAACGGTTCCGGCTTCGGCACCAAGTTCACCGTGTCCATCGAAGCGGCCACTGGCGTGACCACCGGCATTTCTGCCGCCGACCGTGCGCGTACCGTGCAGGCCGCTGCCGCAAAAGACGCCAAGGCTGAAGACATCGTTAGCCCCGGCCACATCTTCCCGTTGATGGCCCAGGCTGGCGGCACCCTGGCCCGTGCCGGCCACACCGAAGCGGCGTGCGACCTGGCGCGCATGGCCGGTTTCGAACCGAGCGGCGTGATCTGCGAAGTGATGAACGACGACGGCACCATGTCCCGCCGGGCGGAACTGGAAGCGTTTGCTGCCGAACACAACATCAAGATCGGCACCATCGCCGACCTGATTCACTACCGGATGATCCACGAACGTACCGTTCAGCGGATTGCCGAGCAGCCGCTGGACAGCGAACTGGGCCAATTCAACCTGGTGACCTATCGTGATTCCGTGGAAGGCGACGTGCACATGGCCCTGACTCTGGGCACCGTGTGCGCCGAAGAGCCGACCCTGGTTCGGGTGCACAACATGGACCCGCTACGCGACCTGTTGATGGTCAAGCAGCCTGGCCGCTGGAGCCTGCGCGCCGCGATGGCTGCGGTTGCCGAGGCGGGCAGTGGCGTGGTGCTGTTGCTCGGTCACCCGCTCGATGGCGACGTGTTGCTGGCGCATATCCGTGAAACCGCGGAGCACGTACCGGCGAAAAAACCGACCACCTACAGCATCGTTGGTGCCGGTTCGCAGATCCTTCGGGACCTGGGCGTGCGCAAAATGCGCCTGATGAGTGCGCCAATGAAATTTAATGCGATATCCGGTTTCGATCTGGAAGTTGTAGAATACGTGCCCTCCGAATAATGACCGGTTGTTTCCAGTCCTTGATTCGCGGTTAACACATCACTGAGGGACGCGTAGAAAACGCGTCCCGGCTCTTTAAGAGATCTAACGAATGACCCTGAAGACCATCGAAGGTACCTTCATCGCCCCTAAAGGCCGCTACGCTTTGGTAGTAGGCCGTTTCAACAGCTTCGTCGTTGAAAGCCTGGTCAGCGGTGCAGTTGATGCCCTGGTTCGCCACGGCGTGAGCGAAAGCGACATCACCATCATCCGCGCACCTGGCGCCTTCGAAATCCCGCTGGTTGCGCAGAAAGTCGCTCAGAAGGGCGAATACGCGGCAATCATCGCCCTGGGTGCGGTCATTCGTGGCGGTACTCCGCACTTCGAATACGTGGCTGGCGAATGCACCAAGGGCCTGGCCCAGGTGTCCATGGAGTTCGGCGTTCCAGTCGCATTTGGCGTGCTGACCGTTGATTCCATCGAGCAAGCCATCGAACGTTCCGGCACCAAGGCCGGTAACAAAGGTGCTGAAGCTGCCCTGTCCGCTCTGGAAATGGTCAGCCTGCTGGCGCAGTTGGAGGCCAAGTGATTAGCGACGAAAGCGATCGTTTCAACCCGCGCGATCCAAAGCCTGCGGATGCCGGCAAGCCATCGAAAAGCGTCAAGCGTCGCGAAGCCCGTCAGCTTGCGACTCAGGCGCTGTACCAATGGCACATGGCCAAGCAGTCGCTGAACGAGATCGAAGCGCAGTTCCGGGTCGATAACGATTTCAGCGATGTCGATGCCGCTTACTTTCACGACATCCTGCACGGCGTTCCGGCTCACAAGCCTGAGATCGACGCTGCACTGACGCCGTGCCTGGACATCACCATCGAAGAGCTGGACCCGGTTGAACTGGCCGTTCTGCGCCTGTCTACCTGGGAACTGCTCAAGCGCGTCGACGTGCCGTACCGCGTTGTGATCAACGAAGGTATCGAGCTGGCGAAAGTCTTCGGTTCCACCGACGGCCACAAGTTCGTCAACGGTGTACTCGACAAGCTGGCCCCGCGTCTGCGTGAAGCCGAAGTGAAGGCGTTCAAGCGCTAATCGGCGCTTGCAGTGTCCTGTCTCGCCGATACGTTCGTTTTTTAGCGAGTGGCTGGTGTTGCCAGACAAGGCGCCGCGACGAGTCATAGCGTGCTATGGCGAGGAGCGGCAACGCAGTATGGCGACACCAGACGCCGCTTAAAAATGAACAGTATTGGTGAGAGAGGACACCCCTATGGGTGAGTTTGAGCTGATCCGCAATTTCTTCGCCACCGCGCCTTGTGCGCAGGGCGGCGAAGGCGTTGCCCTTGGGATCGGCGATGACTGCGCCTTGCTGGCTGTTCCCCCCGGGGAGCAGTTGGCCATTTCCACCGACACACTGGTTGCCGGTGTGCATTTCGCAGATCCTTGCGACCCGTTTCTGCTCGGTCAGCGCTCGCTGGCCGTGGCCGTCAGCGATTTGGCTGCCATGGGCGCCACTCCCGTTGCCTTTACCCTTGCCCTGACTTTGCCGACGGTGACCGCCGATTGGCTGGACGCCTACGCCCGTGGTTTGAACCTCATGGCGCAGAACTGTGGTGTGGCGCTGGTGGGCGGTGATACCACCCGTGGACCATTGAGCCTGACGATGACCGTATTCGGTCGTGTGCCGGCAGGTTTGGCGTTGACCCGAAGCGGTGCGCAGCCAGGCGATTTGCTGTGCGTTGGCGGTGAACTTGGTAACGCGGCGGGGGCATTGCCGCTAGTACTCGGTCAGCGGACGGCTGAAGCCGCCATCGCCGATCCGCTGCTGGCACATTACTGGTCGCCGCAACCGCAACTCGCGTTGGGCCAGGCGCTGCGCGGCAAAGCCACCTCGGCGCTGGACATCTCCGACGGCCTGCTCGCGGACTGCGGGCATATTGCCCTCGCGTCACAGGTCGGCATTCAGGTTCAACGGGACACGCTGCCATTGTCGAAAGCTTTAGTGGCCTTCCTCGGTCAATCGGGTGCCGAAAAAGCGGCCCTGAGCGGCGGTGATGATTACGTGCTGGCCTTTACCTTGCCGTCCGTCGAGTTGCCGCAATTGTTGAGCGACGGCTGGCCGATCCATGTGGTCGGCCGTGTTGTGACGGGGCAGGGCGTGGTGCTGCTGGACGCCGACGGACAAGACATCACCCCGCAAGCCCGGGGCTATCAACATTTTCGGGAGACACCGTGACAGATCATCCCAAACAGGTCCCGGCGGAATTCGTACCGCCCTCGGTCTGGCGCAATCCGTGGCATTTCCTGGCGTTCGGCTTCGGCTCGGGCACCTTGCCAAAAGCACCGGGCACCTGGGGTTCGTTAGTTGCGCTACCCTTTATCCCGTTGTGGCAGATGCTGCCCGATTGGGGTTACTGGCTGATGCTCGGCATCACCATGCTGTTCGGCTTCTGGCTGTGCGGCAAGGTTGCCGACGATTTGCGGGTACACGACCACGAAGGCATCGTCTGGGATGAAATGGTCGGGATGTGGATCACCTTGTGGCTGGTGCCGGAAGGTTGGTACTGGCTGCTGGCGGGGTTTTTGATGTTCCGCTTCTTCGACATCCTCAAGCCGTGGCCGATTCGCTGGATCGACCGGCATGTGCATGGCGGCGTCGGGATCATGCTCGATGACGTATTGGCCGGGGTGTTTGCGTGGTTGGCGATGCAGGGGCTGGTATGGATTTTTGCCTGACGGGCAAAACAGGGGACTAGGGATGGCTCGACGCTGGTTGGCTGTGATGATTTTCGCGATGTTTTGCTCGCTCGCCCAGGCGGGTGACGGGGCGACGACGCCGTCGGTGATTCATCTGGCCAGCGAAGACTGGGAAGACTACACCGCCGCCGATGGCCACGGTCTGGGCTGGGACGTGTTGCGGGAAGTCTTCGAGCCGGCGGGGGTCAAGCTGGACATCCGTAGCGAACCCTACGTCCGCTCCATGGGCCTGGCCCAGCGCGGCGAAGTGGATGCCTGTGTCGGCTCCTATCTTGATGAGTCCAGCGATCTGCTCTATCCGCGCTGGAACTTCGATACCGATCACATCTATGCCCTGGGGCTGGCCAGCAACCCCGCACCGACCCCGGAAACCCTGGGAAACTATCGACTGGCCTGGGTCCGCGGTTACGACTATCAGGATTACCTGCCCAACATACGCCGCTATAACGAAGTCATGCGGCGCACCGGGATTTTGTCGATGTTGACCCACAACCGCGCCGACTTTTACATCGACGCGCTGACCGAGGTTGACTACGTCATCAGGCGGGCCAAGGATCCGTCGCAGTTCCGTCGCACCCACATAGCAGAATTGCCGCTGTATCTGTGCTTTGCCAAGACTCCCAAGGCCCGGACACTGATGGCGCTGTTTGATCAACGCATGGAACAACTGGTGAAAAGCGGCCAGCTGAAACCGATCTTCGAGCGCTGGAAACAACCCTATCCATTCGATTCAAACTGAACACGGTCAATGTAGGAGCTGCCGAAGGCTGCGATCTTTTGATCTTTGTGCCTTCAAAGGCACCGCACATCAAGATCAAAAGATCGCAGCCTTCGGCAGCTCCTACATTGATCGCAGGGGACCTGATATCTAACTTTTTGATTGTTATGCCCCATAATTCAGCCTAAGCGTCTGTCGGAACGTGCTGTTACAATGCCGCGTCTGCGAATCTCCAGTACTTATTGATCAGGAGCACACCGGTGCCTGTCGTTTTTGTCGCCGCTTCCAAGCTGCCAACGCCTTTTGCGCAATTCACCATGCACGGCTTTCTCGATGAAGAAAACGGGCGCGAGCACGTTGTGCTGAGCCTGGGTGAGTTCGTCGACGGTGCCCCGGTACTCGGCCGGTTGCATTCCGAATGCCTGACCGGCGATGCCTTGTTCAGCCAGCGTTGCGACTGCGGCTCGCAACTCGAGGCTGCCTTGCAGGCCATCGCCCGTGAAGGCCGTGGCGTGTTGCTGTACTTGCGTCAGGAAGGTCGTGGCATTGGCCTGCTGAACAAGATCCGCGCCTATGAATTGCAGGATGGCGGCGCCGATACCGTTGAAGCCAACGAACGTCTGGGCTTTGCCGCCGACCAACGTGACTACGCCATGTGCCTGCCGATGCTGGAGCACTTGGGCGTGAAGTCCCTGCGTCTGATGACCAATAACCCACGCAAGGTCAAAGCCTTGACCGACATGGGCATCGTGGTCGCCGAGCGCGTGCCGCTGCACACCGGCCACAATCCGCACAACAAACTCTACTTGGCCACCAAGGCCAGCAAGCTCGACCACATGATGGGCAACGAGCATCAGGGTGAGGCTGACCGGGCGTGACCCGCGGTCAGGTTCGGCGGCGACTGTCCGTCAATTGGTGGCAATACCTGGCGCTGGCCTTGGTGCCGCTGTTCGTGATCAACGGCGTGTTTGGCCAGAGCGAGGCGATCCTGCCGGTGCTGGCGATGCCGTTGTTCATCGCGGGCGTGGCGTCGATGTTTGTCAGCCTGAAATTCTTTGGCGGCTACAAACACGCGTTGATAGCCACTCAAAAAGCCCTCGATACCCCTGAAGAACCGGCTGCCTGGATCGCCCTGGCCGCCAAGCGTCGCACGGCATTCCTGGCTGCCGGCCTACCGGCCTGGATCGGCGCGCTGGCGGTATTTGTCGGCCTCGAAGCCGTGCCGTTGATGCTGCTGGCGCTGTCGACCCTGGTGCTGTTCTACCTCTACCGTATCCCGCGTCAACTCGGCTGATGCGACCCGTCTGGCTGGCGGTTTTGCTGCTGGCCGTCAGTGGCCCGGCGGCTGCGGTCGAACGCGTTGTCAGCCTCGCGCCATCGCTCTCTGAAATCGTTGTTGAGCTGGGTTCTGCTGACCTGCTGGTGGGTGTGCTGGATGCCGGTGAGCGTCCTGCCGAGCTCAAAGACCTTCCTTCGGTTGGCCGCTATGGCCAGCTGGACATGGAACAGTTGCTCAGTCTCAAACCCGATTTACTGCTGCTCTGGCCCGGCAGCGTTGGCCCGGCTCAGCGTGAACAGCTCAAGCGGTTGAACATCCCCACCTACATTGCTGAACCCCACAACCTCGAACAACTCACTTCGCAGATTGAAGCGATTGCCTCACAGCTCGGCCGTCCGGGGCGTGGCGCTTCATTGGCTGAAAATTTGCGTCAACGGCTGGGTTCTCTGCGCCAGCGTTATCGTCGGGATGTGCCATTGCGGGTGTTTTATCAGGTCTGGGATCGACCGCTGTACACCGTTGGTGGCGGGCAGATCATCAGCGATGCGCTTGAAGTGTGCGGGGCGCGCAATGTGTTTGCCGACCTGACCCTGCCGGCGCCGCAGGTCAGTATTGAGGCGGTATTGCAGCGTAATCCAGACGTGATTCTGGCCAGCGATCAGGCGCAACTCGATGCGTGGAAAGCCTGGCCGCAGGTTGCCGCAGTGGCGCAGGGGAAATTGCTGTTGGTGACGGATAAAGGGCTGGAGCGGCCGAGTGGGCAGATGATCGAGGCGACGGCGAAGTTGTGCCATGTGATCGCGCCTGATCGCTGATACCGAGGTGTAGCCATCGCGAGCAAGCTCGCTCCCACATTGGATCTCTGTGCGACACACCCCCCCTGTGGGAGCGGGCTTGCTCGCGAAGAGGCCAGTTCAAATACCACAGTTTTCAGATCAGAGCTCCGGCATCCAGGTCACCCCAAACATCCACGCCCGACCCTCCTCGCGATACCCATACTGACTGCCATCATGGCTGTACAGCGCCCGGCTATAACCCTTGTCCAACAGGTTATCGACCTTCAACGCAAGCTTGATCTCACGATTCAATTCCCAGCTACTGCGCAACCCCAGCAACGCATACCCGCCCAACGGCTGCTGATTGTTCTCATCGTCATAGCTGCTGCTCACCGCCTGCCAGCTGGCGCCGAGCCCTAGCCGGTCGAACTGCCGATCCAGATCCAGACTCAAGGTCCGCCGCGCGCGACGAGCCAGGGTGTGCCCACTGTCACGATCCCGCGGGTCGATGATCGCCACGCCGAGGTTGCTCTGCCAGCCGAACAGTTCCTGTTTTAAAGCCGCTTCGAAACCATTGATCCGTGCCGAAGCCACGTTCTGCGGCCGTGAGTTGCTACCGAAAATAATCGCGTCTTCCAGGTCCGTACGGTAAAGCGAAGCTTCCAGGCGAGCGGTGTCGGTCAGCTGACTGCGCCATTGCAGCTCATAGCTTTTCGAGGTCTCGGGTTTCAGATCCGGATTACTGAAGTCGGGGTAATACAGATCATTGAACGTCGGCGCGCGGAACCCTTCACTGTAGGTCAGCAGCACATCGTTATCCGGATTCAGCGGCAGGGTGAAGGTGCCGCTCCAGCTGTTCTGGCCGCCGAACTGTTGGTTCTGATCGCGGCGCAGGCCCAGCTCGGTGGAGAAGCTTTCTGCCTGGTAATGATGCTGAATGAACGCCGCACGGTTCCAGCGGCTGTCCTCGTCGAATGGCGTGCTGCTGTTGATCCGGTCCTCGTACCAGTCGCCGCCGAGGATCAGACTGTTGCGCTCGTCGAGGGTCAGGTCGTTCTGCCAGTTCACCGAGTCGCGATACGTGTTGAACACACTGCGTTCGTCACTGAGCTTGTCCAAAGTCTTTTCGCGGTTTTCGCTGTGGCCGAACTCGACGCGGGTTTTCCACAGGTCACTGATACGCGCATCGACATAATTGCTGACGCTGCTCACCGCAAAGTCGCTGTAGGGCTGCTGCTGGACTGAGCCGAACGTGTCCATGTCGAAGCGGCCGAACGGATTGTCGAACTCGCTTTTGCCACGGTTATCCAGCAGGTTGGCGCCGATTTCGATGTCATCGGTGAGGGCGTGACTCAGGCTCAAACTCATCGATTTGTTGCGGTATTCGTCATGATCGCCGTCGCTGGGATACGACTCGCGGGTGCGATTGATTCCGGCGGTTTCATCGAGGCTGGCGCCGAGGTTGAATCGGGTCTGCTCGTCACCTCCGGACAGCCCGAGGCTGCGCTCCCAAGTCTGGTTGCTGCCAAAGCCCACGTGCATTCGCGGTTGCAAGCCTTGCTCGTCGCCGCGACGAGTGAAAATCTGGATCACCCCGCCAATCGCATCGCTGCCATAAATCACCGAGCGGGAACCGCGCAGCACTTCCACGCGCTCGACCTGTTCGATGTTGATGTGTTGCAGGTTGCTGTCGCCGGAGGTGGCGTTGCCGATGCGCTGGCCGTCGACCAGCACCAGGCTTTGGGCCGACTTGGTGCCGCGAATGTAAATCCCCGGCAGGCTGCCGCGCCCGCCGGTTTGTCCGACCTGCACACCCGGCACACGACGCAGCAAGTCAGTGACACTGCCCGGTTGCAGACGATCGATGTCTTCGCGGGTGAACACGGTATTGGCGGCGCTGCTGTCATTGCGCGCTTCGACCTGACGGTTGGCGCTGATCAGCACGTCGGGAAGTTTCAGGGCCTGGTCGCGCTCGAAGGTGTCGGCCAGCAGTTGACCGGCCGGCAGCAGGGTCAGCGTCAGGGCGAGGCGGGAGAGTTTCATGGATGATCCGGGGCGAATTCAGACACGACGCATGCCCCCTGTAGGAGCTGCCGAAGGCTGCGATCTTTTGATTTTGCTTTTTTCAGATTTGAAGCCGCCGAAGGTCAAGATCAAAAGATCGCAGCCTTCGGCAGCTCCTACATGGGGATCGCGTTTAGAGGCTCAGCAGTTGCAGACGCTCACGAACCGAAGCTTCGATCCCGGCCTCATCCAGCCCGCACTCGGCCAGCATTTGCGCAGGCTTGGCGTGCTCGACGTAACTGTCCGGCAAGCCCAGGTGCAGCATCGACTTGAGGATGTTTTCGCGAGCGAGAAATTCGCTGACTGCGCCACCGGCACCGCCCATGATCGCGTTCTCTTCGATGGTCACCAGCAGCTCGTGGCTGCCGGCGATATCGCGAACCAGTGCTTCATCGAGCGGTTTGACGAAACGCATGTCGACCACGGTGGCATCCAGCGTCTCGGCGACTTTTAGCGCCTCGGCCAGTTGCACGCCGAACACCAGCAGGGCGACGTTGCTGCCCTGACGGCGAACCACACCCTTGCCGATTTCGATCGGCTCGAGGTTTTTCTCGATCGTCGCGTTCGGGCCAGTGCCGCGCGGATAACGCACCGCCGCCGGGCCGTTAAACAGGTGGCCGGTGGTGAGCATTTTGCGCAGTTCGTTTTCGTCGCTCGGGGTCATCACCAGCATGCCGGGGATGCAGCGCAGGAACGACAGGTCGAAGCTACCCGCGTGAGTCGGGCCGTCCTCGCCCACCAGACCGGCACGGTCGATGGCGAACAGCACGTCGAGGTTTTGCACCGCGACGTCATGAATCAATTGGTCGTAGCCACGTTGAAGGAACGTCGAATAAATCGCCACCACCGGTTTCGCGCCTTCGCAGGCCATGCCGGCAGCAAGGGTCACTGCGTGTTGTTCGGCAATCGCCACATCGAAATAGCGAAGCGGGAAACGCTCGCTGAAGGCCACCAGGTCGGAGCCTTCTTTCATCGCCGGAGTGATCCCGACGAGACGCGGATCGGACGCGGCCATGTCACACAGCCATTCACCGAACACGCCGGAATACTTCGGTCCGCCAGCTTTCTTCGGCGCGGCGGCCGGCGCGTCCAGCGGGTCGAGTTTGGTGATCGCGTGGTAACCGATCGGGTCGACTTCTGCCGGAGCGAAGCCTTTGCCTTTCTTGGTGACGACGTGCAGGAACTGCGGGCCTTTCAGATCGCGCATGTTGCGCAGAGTGGCGATCAGGGTCGGCAGGTCGTGGCCATCGATCGGGCCGATATAGTTCCAGCCCAGCTCTTCGAACAGCGTGCCGGGAACCAGCATGCCTTTTGCGTACTCTTCGGTACGACGGGCGATTTCCCAGGCGCCGGGCAGGCGCGACAGGACCTTTTTGCTGCCTTCACGCATGCTCGCGTAAGTGCGGCTGGAAAGGATCTTCGCCAGATAGTTCGATAGCCCGCCGACGTTGCGCGAGATCGACATGTCGTTGTCGTTGAGGATCACCAGCATGTTGGCGTTCACTTCCGGCGCATGGTTCAGCGCCTCGAAGGCCATGCCGGCAGTCAATGCGCCGTCGCCGATCACGGCAATGGCCTTGCGATCACTGTTCTGCAGGCGGGCGGCAATGGCCATGCCCAGCGCTGCGCTGATCGACGTACTGGAGTGGCCGACGCCAAAGGTGTCGTACTCGCTCTCGGAACGACGCGGGAAAGCCGCGACGCCGTCCTTTTGGCGCAGGGTGCCCATGCGCTCGCGACGGCCGGTGAGGATTTTGTGCGGATAGGCCTGATGACCCACGTCCCACACCAGCCGGTCGTCCGGGGTGTCGAAGACGTAATGCAGCGCGATGGTCAGCTCGATGACGCCCAGGCCGGCACCGAAATGCCCGCCGGTCTGACCGACCGTGTAGAGCAATTCCAGGCGCAACTCATCGGCCAGGGTTTCCAGCTCGGCTTCGCCTAACCGGCGCAGGCCGTCCGGCGTGTTGGCACGGTCGAGCAGGGGCGTGGTCGGGCGCTTGCGGGGAATCTCATGAAACGTCGTGGGCATCAGGCGAATCGTTATAGGTATAAAAGATGCGGCAGTTTACCTGATGCATCGCCCCCTGCCCACGCGTAGGTCTTTTTTGGCGGATACGCCGTCAGCTGCGCCGATCGACGATATAACGGGCCAGATCGCGCAACGGCTCGGCTGCCGCGTCAAACGGTCGCAGCGCATGCAGGGCCTGATCGCGCAGCTCCAGGGCGTAGGCCTTGGCTGCATCGAGTCCGAGCAGGGCCGGATAGGTCGGCTTGTCGCGTGCGATGTCGGCCCCTTGGCGTTTACCGAGGGTTTCGGTATCGCTTTCGACGTCGAGAATGTCGTCCTGCACCTGGAACGCCAGGCCGATGGCCTGTGCATAAGTCTGCAAGGACTTGAGTTCGTCTTTCTCGGCACGGCCACTGGCCAGGGCGCCGAGTTTGACGCTGACCTCGATCAGCGCGCCGGTCTTGTGCCGGTGCATGTATTCCAGGGCTTTTTGATCGAGTTTCAGACCGACCGAACCAAGGTCGATGGCCTGACCTCCGACCATGCCGGCCGGGCCTGCGGCCAATGCGAGAGCACTGACCATTTGCAGGCGGATTTCAGCGTCCGAGGTGCTCAGGCGAGGGTCGAGCAGGGCGCTGAAGGCCAGACTCTGCAAACCGTCACCGGCCAGAATCGCGCAGGCTTCATCGAATTTTTTGTGAGTGGTCGGCTGGCCGCGACGCAGATCGTCGTCGTCCATCGCCGGCAAATCGTCATGCACCAGGGAATAAGCGTGAATCAGCTCCACCGCGCAAGCGGCACCGTTGGCCTGCTCAGCCTTGCCACCCAGCGCTTCGCACGCGGCGTAGGCCAGCAGCGGGCGGACCCGTTTGCCGCCATTCATCACGCTGTAGCGCATGGCCTCGTACAGACGCGCGAGCTCAGGGCTCGGTGCGTTGAACAGGGTTTCCAGTGCAGCGTTGACGCGGGCCTGGCTGGTCGCCGAATACGCTGCAATCATTCTGGTTGATCCGCTTCGAAGGGTTCCTCGGCCAGCTCGCCATCACGCTCGAGCAGCACCTGAACCTTTTGCTCGGCCTGGGCCAGCGCCGCCTGGCAATCGCGGGTCAGACCGATGCCCTGCTCGAAAGCCGTCAGCGAGTCTTCCAGCGACAATTCGCCGTTCTCCAGACGCTCCACCAGCGTTTGCAGGTCAGCGAGAGATTGTTCGAAATCCAGTGCAGCTTTTTTGCGGGCCATGGCGGCTATTTCCGGTTGACGTTAAACCGGCGCGACACTAGCAGACATGGGGGGTATGGGCAAATGAGCAGCCCGTAAAAGCCCTGCTGCGACGTCGGAAAAACCGGACTCAGGATGCTGCGTCATCGGGATAACTGATCCGGTACCGAGTACTGCGCCCTCCGCCGGGCAGGCGTTCCAGGCAGCCCTTCTCCAGCAGTTCGGCCAGATGACGGGTCGCGGTGGCTTTCGAAACCTTGGCGACTGCCTGGTATTGAGCCGCGCTGATGCCCGCCTCGAAACCTCGTTCCCCACCATCAAGCAGGCGATTCAGTACCTTTATCTGGTCAACCGACAGCGATGACATCCTGTGCGCCTGCCAGAAACGCGCCTTGCCCAGCACGCTTTCGATCCGGGCCATGGCTTGCTGCAAGCTGCGCAGCAGGGTTTGCAGAAACCATTCCAGCCACTCGGTGATATCCAGCGTGGCTTTCTGGCAGGTTTCGAGCACTCGATAATAGCCGGACCGGTCTTCGAGAATGCTCGCCGACATGGCATAGAAACGGATGGCTTGATCTTCACCCTGAGCCAATGCCAGATCGGTGATCGTGCGCGTCAGGCGCCCGTTGCCATCGTCGAAAGGGTGCAGGGTGACGAACCAGAAGTGCGCGATGCCGGCCCGCAGCAATGGATCGAGTCCCGCCTGATTTCGGCTGGCGGTAAACCAGGTGAGGAAAGTGTCGAGCTGTCGCTCAAGGCCCTGACGAGGCGGGGCTTCGAAGTGAACGATTGGCCTGTCGAGGCGGCCGGACACCACTTGCATCGGATCATCGCCGCGTAGCGCACCGACGCGGATCGGCCGGGCAGCGAGATCGGTCTCTTGCTCGGGAAACAGCCATTCGTGCCAATCCAGTAATCGCTCCAGCGTCAGCGGTTCAGCGAAATGCTGAGTGGCGTCGAGCATCAATTGCGCCAGCCCTTCACTGCGCTGGCTGACATTGTTGCCATCGACCAGCTCCATCCCCAACCGCCGCGCCAATGACGAGCGAACCGAGCCGACATTCAGCTGCTCACCCTCAATGGCGGATGAGGTCACGATGTTCTGCAACAGTGCATCCAGTTCGCTCTGAGCACTCAGCGAACTGCCCACTGAGCTGGCCATGCCCATCAACCGACCTTGGGCCTGCACGCACTCGCGCAATAGCGGCGTCAGGCGCTCTGCTTGCCAGTTGAAATTGGGCCAATCGGGCTGCTGCCAGATCCAGTCAGGTGCCATGAACTCAGTGCTCTTGGAGAGGGTGAGCCGAATAAAAACGTTATTCGGCTCATATGGTGAGCCGAATATGACGCCTATTCGGCTCACCGTCCACCTGCCAGCGTGAATCCCCCCGCAAATATAGAGGTATCCGATTGTTAAAAAACCGCCGAATGGCTAATCTTCGCGCCTTCTACGACCCGATAGTCATGGGTCTTTTTGACGAAACGCAGTTTTTGGATCTGTAACGCGCCGAGGATCGGGCGCAAGGTTTCGTTATGCATGGCAGGAGGCGTCACATGCGTTCATTTCTTCTATTGCTGATGGGGCTCGTCTGCGCGACCGCGGCGTTGGCCGAGCCTTCGGCTGAGGTGTCGGAACCGCTGGGTGGCTGGCGTTATTCCGGCCTGCTGGACCGCAGTGAAAATCCTCAAGTCGCCTATCCCACGCCACCGATCGATCGCGGTGTGCAGCGCAATCGCACCATGATCCAGGGCCAGCTCAAGGCCATCGGCACTCAGCGAGGGCCGCACACCCTGGCCGTCAACGGCAATCCTCTGAATCTGTACACCGACGACCAAGGGCGTTTCGCCCGGCCGTATGCGTTCGGCGCCGGCTCCAACAGCGTCGAAGTGCGCAGCTCCGAAGGCCAATCGCTGAAGCGCGTTCAATTCTATGAAGCCAACAACCTGCGCACTCCGGCGCGGATTCGCGTGGTGTTGGGCTGGGATGACCCGAAAGCCGAACTCGATCTGCACATCATTACCCCCGACGGCCAGCATGCGTTCTGGGCTCGCCCGGCGATGAGCAACGGCGGCGGCCTGGACCCGGACGGCGTCGATGGCCCCGGCCCGGAAATGTTCACCATGACCGCGCCGATGCATGGCACCTATCTGGTTTACGTGAACTATTGGGGCAACTTCGGCAGTGGCGGCTATAACTTCGATGAGACCAGCAACCAGAACGAGGTGATCACCTCGCAGATCAACCTGGTGCTCAACGAAAACACCGTCGACGAAAAACGCGAGACCTTCATCGTGCCCCTGCGGGCCATCGGTGACCTGCTGCTGGTCAAGACTTTCAACTATTAAGCATCCCGCTCCACGGATGACATCGGGTTTTGTGAACATGAGCGATAACACTGTTTCTCCGGCCGCCGAAACGCCAGCAGCCAAAACTCCTCGCCGCTGGCCGGTGCTGCTGGTCGGGCTGCTTCTGGTGGCTGGCGTGGCGGGCGGTTTGGGCTGGTTCATGCACAAACCCAAGGCGCCCCCAGCGGCGTTGGCCAGCGACAAACTGGGCATGAGCCGGCCGGACGGTCTGCTCGAAACCCACTCCTTGAGCCAGTTGCCCAAGGATTTGCTGGCGGTGCCGTTCCTCAAGGAAACCCTGACCGAAGATTTCGTCTTCTATTACGAAGCGCACGCCGATCGCCTCGGCTTGATCGGCAGTCTGCGGCGGATCATTTACGAACATGACCTGAAATTGCAGGACAGCCTGATCGAGCAGCTCTTCGATCAACCGGCGGACGTGGCGCTGTGGCGTGGAGCGGATGGTCGCCTGAAAGACTTTTTGTTGGTGATGGATCGCGGTGGTCTGGCCAAGGTGCTGGAGCCGCTGGCGAAAGTGGCGCTGGATGATTCGCAGCTGAGCAAAATCGGCGATGTGAAAGTCGGCGCCGACGATGTGGCGCTTTATCAACTGAGCTACAACGCCAGCAAAGCGCTGGTGTTCGCCTCCCATGGCGACAAACTGGTGGTGCTGTCCAACCCGACCAAACTCTACGATCCGGAAGGCGGCTCATCGGAAGAGCCAGGCAGTGTTTCGACCAAGGCCATCGCCGCCTTGCTTAACGGCGACAAACTGTTCCCCGAAGCCTTCGGCCTGCAACCGCGCACGCCTGAGGTGAAACAACGCCTGTCGGTCAATTCCAGCGTTCTGGCCATGGGTTATCAGCGCTTCATCCCGAACTTCGCCGGGCTGCGTTTCGACATGGACGACAAGGGCTGGCACAGCTTCCTCGCCATGGATGAACTGGACAACCAGCCGGACTTCGATTTCAAGCCGATCTGGCAAGCCATGCCGATGGGCGCCAGTGCCTGTGTCGCCTTGCCGCTCGCTGCCGAACAACAGAAACCGCTGCTGGTGAAACTCGGCGCCGAAGAGTCTGTGGCCCAGGCCCTGACCGATCACATGGCTGGTGCCGCCGGCCTCTGCTGGTACGCCGATTCGCGGTTGTACACGCCGCTGTTAGTGGCCAGCCTGAACGATGACGACAGCGCCAAACTCGACGGCGACCTGGGCAACCTGTTCGGGTCGATGGTCGGTGCCTACGAAGGCAACGTCGAAGAACACGCGTTCCCGGTCGTGGAAAAACAGGAAGGCCAATCCCATCAGTGGCAGCGTCAGGTCAGCTCCAACTTTGGTCCTTACAAAGCCAAGGATGCCGAGAACCCGGACGCGATCACCGGCAAGGCGTTCATGAAAGTCAGCCTGGCGCGCCACGGTTCGACGCTGCTGTTCTCCCTCGACGACAAGCTGGTGGACAAGGCCCTCGGTGCTCTCGACAAACGCTTCCCGCCGATGGCCGACGTGGTACCAAAAGACTTGTTGATGCCGGTCTACTTCGGCCCGGATTCCATGGCGCAACTGATGCAGCAGGAAACCCTCGACAGCCTGCCGCAAGACATGGAGCCGGTGTTCTACAACGCCGCGCAAACCTACCTGATCCCGAAACTGCGCAAACTCGGCGGTTACGGCAAGTACGCCCTGACCTTGCCCGAAGGCAGCGAACCCGACGGCCACTGGCAATGGCTGCCGCTGGAATGGAAAGCCCTGTGACAGCACTCATCCGAGGCCTCGGCCTGCTGGCGTTGCTGCTGGGGACCCGGGCATTTGCCACTGAGGCGCCGCCGCTGGACGTGCAGCAATCCCAGGTATTCCGTGCCTGGTTCGTGCGCATCGCCCAGGAACAACTGACCCAAGGCCCGAGCCCGCGCTGGTATCAGCAGGACTGCGCGGGCCTGGTACGTTTCGCCGCCAACGAAGCGCTGAAAGTTCATGACGACAAATGGCTGCGCAGCAATGGCCTGTCCAACCGTTATCTGCCGCCAGAGCTGCAACTGAGCGAGGCCCAACGCGGCCTCGCCCAGCAATGGCAGCAGGGCGGCGGCAAGGTCGGGCCGTACGTCAACGCGATCAAACTGATTCAGTTCAACAGCCATTTGGTCGGCCGCGATCTGGCGCAAGCCCGGCCCGGCGACCTGATGTTTTTCGATCAGGGCGACGACCAGCACCTGATGATCTGGATGGGCCGCTACATCGCCTATCACACCGGCACCACCACCCCGACTGACAACGGCATGCGCTCCGCAAGCCTGCAGCAACTCATGACATGGAAGGACACCCGATGGATACCCGACGCAGCCAACCCCAACTTCATCGGCGTCTATCGACTGAACTTTCTCTCCCAATGATCGGTGCCCGCATGTTGCGTTTTCTGCCTCTGCTGTTGGTCTTTGTGCTGCCTTTTTCGGCGGTCAATGCCGAAGACACCGTCGAGCCGAGTGGCTACACGCCGGTGGCCGGTGAAAGCTTTTTCCTGCTGGCCGACAGCAGTTTTGCCAGCGACGAACAGGCGATGGTTCGCCTCGAAGCGCCGGGTCGCGATTATCGTCGGTTCCGCATGGAGCCTTACGGCGGCGCCGACATTCGCGTGTACCGCATCGACAAGCCGCTGGATTTCCTCAAGCGCCAGAAGAACCTGCACCGCGTGGTCAGCGACGGCCAGTTCAAGGGTGAAGGCCTGTCGAACACCCTCGCGTACTTGTGGGACAACTGGTACCGCAAATCCCGTCGGGTGATGCAGCGGGCGTTCTCCTACGAATCGCGTAAACAAGTCACCGAGGAAGTGCCAGAGCTGAAGATGGGCACCGCGATGGCCGCGCCAACGCCCTATGACGCTCAACCTCAATTCGCGCTGATTCCGGGCTTGCCGGTGGTCAGTCAATTCCGTTATCCGCTGTGGCAAGCCAAACCGATCCAGCCGCCCGAGGGCGTGAACCTCGCCGGTTCTTCCAGCGAATTCGTCAGCGTTGCGCCGGGTAACGTTTACATCCCGTTGGGCAACCTGAAGCCGGGTCTGTACCTGGTCGAAGCACTGATTGGGAAATACCGTGCGACCACCATGGTCTTCGTTTCCAACACCGTGGCCGTGAGCAAGATTGCCGGTGATGAATTGCTGGTATGGGCGGCGCGCAAACACGAAGGCAGTTCGGTGCCGAAGGTCAACGTGCTGTGGACTGATGGCCTGGGCGTGATGAGCAGCGGCGCCACCGATGCCGATGGTTTGCTGCGTCTGAAACACGTCAGCCCGGAGCGTTCGTTCGTGATTGGCGAGGACGAAGAGGGCGGGGTGTTTGTCTCCGAGAACTTCTATTACGACAGCGAAATCTACGACACCAAACTCTATGCCTTCACCGACCGGCCGCTGTACCGGCCGGGGGATTGGGTGTCGCTGAAGATCGTCGGGCGCGAGTTCAAGAACGCCCGCGACTCTGTGCTGCCGACCGCTGCCGACGTCAACGTGACCGTGCTCGATGCCACCGGCACGGCGCTGCAATCGTTGGCGCTGAAACTCGATTCCAAGTCGGGCACCCAAGGTCGTTTCCAGTTACCGGACAACGCGGTGGCGGGTGGTTATGAACTGCGTTTCAGCTAC
The DNA here is from genome assembly GCF_004136015.1 of Pseudomonas sp. ACM7. Taxonomy (NCBI): domain Bacteria; kingdom Pseudomonadati; phylum Pseudomonadota; class Gammaproteobacteria; order Pseudomonadales; family Pseudomonadaceae; genus Pseudomonas; species Pseudomonas sp. ACM7. The sequence goes on from NZ_CP024866.1 coordinate 3,468,463, forward strand.
AAGGATCAGGCCTACAGCAGCGCTTTCCGTGTCGCCGAATACATCAAGCCGCACTTTGAGATCTCGCTGAACCTGGCCAAACAGGATTACCGCACCGGCGAACCGGTGAAGGGCAGCCTCGTCCTGCTGTACCCGGACGGTAAACCGGTGGCCGACGCCAAGTTGACCCTGAGCCTGCGGGCCCAACAACTATCGATGGTCGACAACGAGCTGCAATACCTCGGGCAATTCCCGGTGGAGCTGACCAGCACCGAACTGACCACCGACTCCAAGGGCAACGCGACGCTGGATCTACCGGCTACCGAGAAGCCGAGCCGTTACATGCTCACCGTGTTTGCCAGCGACGGCGCGGCGTATCGGGTCAAGACCACCAAGGAAATCCTCATCGACCGCGGCGCGGCGAGTTTCAGCCTGCGCGCGCCTCAGCGTTTTAGCGCGGTGGGCGACAAGGTTGCGTTCAGTTATTTGAATGAAGGCGGCAGCGAGCAGAGCAAATCGGTTACGCCGAGCAGTTATAGCTGGGTGCGCCTGGAAGACCAGACGGTTGGCGAAGGCAAACTCGCCGCGAAAGACAAAGGCTTCACCTTGGCCTTCGACCGTCCGGGCACTTACAACCTGACGTTGAAGGATGACCATGGCCGCGTCGTCGGCGCCACCGGTCATTCGGTCACGGGCGAAGGTGTCAAAGCCGTGCCGGGCACCGTGGAAATCGTCCTCGACAAACCCGAGTACAAGGCTGGCGACGAAGCCCTGGCTTTGATCACGTTCCCTGAGCCGATCAGCGATGCGCTGCTGTCGCTCGAGCGCGACAAGGTCGAGGCCACAGCGCTGCTGTCCAAGGGCGGCGACTGGCTGAAGATGGAAAAACTCAGCGAGACCCAGTACCGCGCGCGGATCCCGGTGAAGGACAATTTCGCACCGAACCTGACGTTCTCCGTGCTCTACACCAAGGGCGGTCAGTACAGCTTCCAGAACGCCGGCATCAAGGTGATCGCGCCGCAGATTGACGTGGCCATCGTCACCGATAAAGAGGCGTATCAGCCGGGCGATACCGTGTCGGTGGACTTGACCACGCAGTTCGCTGGCAAGCCTATTCCAGCGCACCTGACGGTCAGCGTGGTGGACGAAATGGTCTACGCGTTGCAACCGGAAGTTGCGCCGACCATCGACCAGTTTTTCTACCACCCGCGCCGCAACAACGTGCGCACCAGCGCCAGTCTGTCGTTCATCAGCTACGACGTGGCATTGCCGGGGAGCCCTGGCGCGCCAGGCAAAGCCAATCGCAGCGAGCGAGGCGTGAAAGTGCTGGAGCGGCCGCGTCGTGAAGACGTCGACACTGCCGCGTGGCAGCCGGAATTGATCACCGACGCCAACGGCAAAACCCGTTTCACCTTCAAGATGCCGGACTCGCTGACCCGCTGGCGCATCACCGCCCGGGCCATCGCCGATGACGGTCAGGTCGGGCAGAAAAAGCAATTCGTACGCTCGGAAAAACCGCTGTACCTGAAGTGGAGCGGACCCACCAAGTTCCGCGCTGGCGACAAACCGGATCTCGGTGTGTTTGCTTTCAGCCAAGCGGAAAAACCGGCCAAGGCTGAGTTGGTGATTCATTTCGGCGGTACCGAACAACGCGTCCCCGTGACGCTGAATAACGGCATCAACTACATCGCGCTGCCAGCGTTCGCGTTGGCCAGTGGCGAGTGGACAGCTGAGTTGGTGCAGGACGGTAAAACGGCTGATGCGTTGGCTGTGCGACTGACCGCGACCGGCGAAGGCTGGCAGGTGACCCAAAGTCAAAGCCTGGACGTGGCCAGCGGTGATACGCCGCTGACCTTGCCGGTGGACGCGACGGATATTCGCCTGCGTCTGGACGACAGTCCGCAAGCGCTGTTCCGCTCGGCACTCGACGATCTGTTGAGTTATCCATACGGCGGCGTCGAACAAACGGCCAGTCGTTTGCTGCCGCTGAGCATTGCGTATCCGACGTTGTCGTCGAATCCGCAGATTCGCGATCGCTTGCGCCTGATCATGCAGAACAGCCGTCTGCGCCTGGTGCAAATGGCCGGGCCTTCGGCGAGCTTCACCTGGTGGGGCATGGACGGTGAGCCGGATGCATTCCTCACTGCTTACGCTTACTACGCCGACTGGCACGCCAGCAAAGCGCTGGAGTTGAGTCTGCCGCCGGAGCATTGGCAGCGGGTGCTGGAGGTCTATTCGAAGCAGGCCAAAAACACGCCGCTGTTGCAGCGCGCGCTGATCCTGTCGTTCGCCAAGCAAATGCAATTGCCGGTGAACACCTTGCTCAGCGGTTTGATGGATGATCTGTCGAAAGCGGGCGAGGGTAATGCGGCGAACCTGATGGACGATGGCGAGGACAGCATCGTCATGAGCGATCCGGATTCGGCGCTGGGTCTGGCGGCCGCTCGTGCGCTGACGGCCTCTTTGGCGAAGCAATCGAAGGTGATTCTGCCGGACGCATTCAATCGTCAACTGGCGGATGCGCAACAGCGTTTGGCCGTCAGCTCGCAGCCGTTTGCCGAAGCCTTGAACCTGTCACTGCAAGCCTTCGATCAGGCTCACGCGCAAGCGTTGTTGCAACGTCTGCTGCCACAGCAATCGACCCTGGAACGTGCGTTGGCGCTGACCTGGTTGCAACGCAGCATCGAGCAGGCTTCGCCCACCATTGCACTGGCACCGGGTGAAGGCTGGAAGAAAAAATACGGTGATACCGGTGAGACTTATTGGACGTGGCAGGGTGCTGCGCCAGTGCCTGCGGTGCTGTCGCTGACCGGTGCGCAAGAGCGTCCGCTGCGAGCGGCGTTGAGCTTCCAGACCAAACAACCGCTGGTTGATCCGATGGCCGTGACCATCACCCGTCGTCTGTCGCGTCTGGTGCCGGGCGACGAAGCCTTCACCTTCAAACTGGAAGCGGTCGGCACCCAACCGTTGTCCAGCGACAGCCTGTATCTGGACGAAGTGATCATCACCAGCAAAGCGGCCAAACCGCTGCGCTACGGCATGCTCGAAGTGCCGCTGCCACCGGGCGCCGATGTCGAACGCACCACGTGGGGCATCAAGCTCATGGGCAAGGCCGGCACCGAACCGTCCACGTTGGAGAAGGCGCGTTTCGAGCCGGGGCAGATGGCCTATGCCATTCCGGTCGATGCCTTGAGTGGTGAATTGCGTCTGCGTCATTTGGTGCGTTTCTCGCAGAAAGGCCAGTTCAACCTGCCGCCGGTGCGTTTCACTCAGGTTTACGCGCCGCAGCATCAGGCTCAGGAACAGAAACCGGCCCTCGGCCAGGTCACGGTCAACTGACATGACCCGACCTCTGGTCTGGTTGCTGCTGTGCTTGATCCCTGCGCTGGCGACAGCGCAGGAGGAGCCGCTACGACTGGCTTTTAAAGGTGAGTTGCTGTCGTTGAGCCGGACTCAGGTGATGTCTCGCGAGCCGTTGCCGGCTGATTTGCAGACTCCGCTGGGCAGTGTGTGGAAGTTGTTTGTCTACGGCTGGCTGGCGGATACCGGTGCACATGAATCGCCTTACGAATGTCGCGGTCAGTCGAAAGATGAAGTTTACTGCTGCACGGCGGGCGGCAAGATTGAGCGCGATCAGGCGTTGGTGAAGTCGTGCGGGTTGTACTTTGAGCCGCAGCGGTTGGGCATTGCTGGCGCTGACTGGCGCACGTATTGGCAGGCGCGGCAGGCACCGGAGTGGTTGCTGGATTTGGCTTCGTTGCAGCCTTCCACGCGCGTTTCAGTGGCTGAGTTGCTGCGAATGCTGGCCGTGATGCCGGCGCAGGATCAGGCGCGGCGGGTGTTGCTGGATGTGGTGTTGAATGCGGCTGACGGCAATGTTGTGGGCGAACTCGGTGGCCGGTTGCGAGTGAAAACCTGGAGCTGGTTGGGGGACCAGGACCCTTCGTCGCGTCAGGGTGGTTTTGCCGGGTGGACAGTGGATGGCACGCCGGTTTGGGCTGGTGGGCGGGGGACCAGTCAAATGGTCTTGCGTAACTACGGTGGGGCGTTGGCTTCGGTGTTGCCGGTGGATTGGCCTTTGGATGCGGGACGCTGTGTCGAGGTGGGGCTGTTTTCACGCTATCCCATCGGGCGCGTTCTGGCGGGGGATCGTGTTGTTGAGTCCGGGCCCTTGCAGGGCGACTACCGCGTCGAATTCACCAACGGCAATCAACTCGATATCCACAGCGACGGCGAACTCTTTCTGCTCAAAGACAAGCTGGTCGCCCGTATTGACCGCGAAGAATATGTCGCCCGAGTCCTACAGCGCGAAGCCAAACCCGAACCCGCCGAAGCCGCCAAAGCCCTGGCCGTCGCGATCCGTACGTACCTGCTGCAAAACGCCACCCGCAACGGCGACTGCCTGAGCATCGACGACAGCAGCAGCCGGCAACGCGTCGCCCCACGCCCTGCCACCGCCGAATCACGCCACATCGCCGCCTGGACCAGCGACCTGGTCCTCGCCGGCAGCACCGTCACCTACCACTCCGACCAACCCGGCCCGGACAAACTCTCCTGGCAGCAAGCCGTCGAACAAGCCAACGCCGGCCAACGCTACGACGCCATCCTGCTCCACGCCTACCCCCGCGCCAGCCTCAGCCGCTGGGACAACCCCGTCGCCTCCTGCGAAGCACTCCCCGCTGCGCAAGACTGGCTGCAAAACCAACGCCGCGGCTGGCGTCCGCGGTTGGAAAGCGAGGTTGGCTACAACGAAGTCAGCACCTTCGCCGTCTGCCGCCTGGCCTTCGGCCGCCCCTACGTCGACCGCGAACGCCAGCGCCTCTATGTGCGCGGCGTGTTGTCGCTGCAAGACCGCCTCGACCTGACCCACGAATACCTGCACCTGGCCTTCGAAGCACACCCCAACGGCCAGGATGAAACCTACATCGAAGGGCTCGCCCGCCACCTCTTGCTGGAATAGGCCATGAAACTCCGTTATCCACAGGTCTTCCTGTTCCTTTGTTCTGTTTGCGTACTGCCGACAGTTCTTGCGGCTGAGAGCACCGTGAAACTCGATACGCCCGTTGGCGGCTGGCGCACCGGCGCACCTGAGGGTGAAGGCGAAAGCTTCCGTCAGACCGTTAACTACCCGGCCTCCTCGGTGAATACACCGGTGGGCCAAGCCAATACCGCTCGCATCACTGGGCAGATCAAAGCCATGCCCAAGCCCGGTGAGCCGGGCCGGTTGATCGTCAACGGCGTCAGCATGCCACTGAAGATTGACCCCGCTGGTCGCTTTGATCGTCCGTTCTCATTCCCCAATGGCAGCAACAGCGTCGAAGTCCGCAGTCCCGATGGCCAGCAACGGCATCGCACGCAGTTCCTGAGCGCCAGCGGCGGCGCGACACCTGCCAAATTGCGAGTGCTACTGGCCTGGGACAGCGACGGTACGGACCTGGATTTGCACCTCATCACCCCCGACGGCTCACACATCTGGTACGGCGATCGTGCTGCGCCCAATGGCGCGGCGCTCGATGTTGACGTGACGACGGGCTACGGCCCGGAAATCTTCGCTATGCCGGCGCCGATCAAGGGGCAGTATCTGGTGTACGTGAACTACTTCGGGGGCGGGTATCGCAGTGATGAGGAAGGACAGGAGGACGCGGTTCAGCCGCTGACGACGGCGCAGGTGACGGTGATTACGGAGGAAGGGACGCCGAACGAGAAGATGGAGACGTTCCTGGTGCCGATGCGGGCGGTGGGGGAGTTGACGTTGGTTAAGGGGTTTAGTTATCCGTGAGGGTGAAATAAAGCGACCGCAGCGTTTTTACGTAGCTGCAGTCCCCGATCCTTGGTTGTCCGATTATTGCGATTCGTCCTCCATGAAGGCGTCATCACTGGCCAGCTCGCGCTCAATCTGTTCGATGCTGGGCAGGCTGGTTTGAAGCTCTGCCGGCAAGGACTCCACCAACTGGTACTCGGCCACGCCGATAGGTCGGGCGTTATCACGCAGGGCATATTCGGCCACTACCTTGTTCTTGCTCTTGCATAGTAGAAGGCCGATGGTCGGGCCGTCCTGCGGATGTTTGAGTTGCGCATCCACTGCAGTGAGGTAAAAACTCAGTTGCCCCAAATGCTCTGGTTTGAACTTGCCAGCCTTGAGTTCGATCACCACATAGCAACGTAGCTTGAGGTGATAAAACAGCAGGTCTATGAAGAACTCGTCACCGCCTACGTCTAGCAGCACTTGCTTGCCGACGAAGGCGAAACCCGCACCCAGTTCCAGCAAGAAGTCAGTAACGTGTTTAACCAGAGCGTTTTCGATCTCGCGCTCCTGGGCATCAAGAGTCAGGCCGAGGAAGTCGAAACGGTAAGGGTCTTTCAGTGATTCGCGGGCAAGGTCGGATTGCGGTTTGGGCAACTGGCTATCGAAGTTGCTGACTGCCTTGCCACTACGCTCCAGCAGACGGGTCTCGATCTGCATCACCAAAATGTTGCGCGACCAGTTGTGCTCGATGGCCTGGGCGGCATACCAACGGCGGGTTTCAGGGCCATGAAGCTTGTCTAGCAGCACCAGATTGTGACCCCAAGGCAATTGTGCAGCAGCTTGTTGCACAAATTCCGCGTCCGGCCACGCGCCAGCAAAAGCGCGCATGTATTTGAGGTTGCGTGGGGAAAACCCTTTCATATCCGGAAAAGCCGCGCGTAAATCCTGAGCCAAGCGGTCGATGACCTTAGTCCCCCAACCCTGCTGTGTTTGGCGGGTCAAAATATCCTGACCGATCTGCCAGTACAGCAGCACCAGCTCGCGGTTCACCGCCAGAGTGGCGCGCTGCTGAGCGTAATGGATTCGGGATTTCAGGTCGGCCAGCCAATCACCATAGCCTTCGGGTGGCGTGCTCAGGCTAGCGGGGGTGTCGCTCATGCATTTTTCCCTGATGGCTTTTTTTCGGCGCGGCCTTCGCCGCGTGTGCCGTTATCTCGGTTTAGAGGTCAGTGGCGACGGTCGAAGATTAGTCAGCCCATTTGTCAGGCGCAAGCAGGTTGGGCTTTCTAGGAACTTTCCTTCAAAAGACAGCGAAGATGCTTACTTTTAGGCCGTTGTTGCTCAATGCACGAAAATAAATCTGTCCCTTTTTATCGTGAGAGGGCATTGCTGCATTTTCACGGGCCCTGTCTGAAAAATAGGTTACAAGAGGGGGCGTTTAACCATCCATAGTGAATGATCGACAAAAGAATTTTATGTGGTACTGGCAATACTGAATTGACAGGCGGAGGAGTGATGCCTATTCTTGCCGCACACACAGTGACAGTATGGCCAGTACTCACGTTCTGGTTGCCACTGATTCTCTCAATCGATGGGTGGAGCAAAAAATGAAAAAGAAACGATCTAAGAAATTTTCTACTCACGCCCTGACGGTGGCGATTTTTCTTGTTCTAAGCCCGAACATCAGTTTCGACTTCAGACAATCCTTGTCAACCGCGATCGACGGCTCACACATCAACAGCATTGAGGTCGCTCTAAAAAAAGACGCTGTCGACCAAAGCGGACTCTTCAAAAAATGATTCAGAAAAAGAAACTTTCATCGATTGCAAAGATTTCACTCGGGCAGACTTTCAGAGAAAAAGCAGAAGCAACGAACGATGAGAGTGGCATACGTTTAATTCAAATAAAAGATATTCGTGAGGGTGCTTTTTTTGATGCTGACGAATTGCCATTTGCGGAAATTGATCCCGCCAAGGCTAAAACACCCTTGGCTTTTGGTGATGTCCTATTGCCTTTGAGAGGGAATAGGAGTGAAGCTATGATTTATAGCGTGGATAATTCTGATGTTTTAGTCACTACGACGAATCAAGTGGCAGTTATAAAGTCGGAAGATCAGGGTGTTAGTTCTGCATATTTTCATTGGTATTTGAATTCGCCTTTTGGTCGTAGAGCTCTAGACTCAATTCGTGGTGGTGCTACGATTCCAAACATAAGTATTAAAAATTTATCTGAAATAGAGATTCCGATTCCGAGTCCTGAGGATCAGGCAATGATTCTGAAAATCTATGATAATTGGTGCAAGCAGAAATCAGCATTGCAGGCCCTTTTGGTAAATGGTGAAAACCTGATGGCCAGTGCTTGTGTGCAAGTGTTGGGGGGTAAGTAAAGTGATAAATAGCTTGCGGCAGGGCTTTGTTAATGTTGTCGCTCCCTCGATTGAGCGGCTGCGCTCACGCTTGAGTGGCTCAGAGTTGGTTGAGCAAATAGTACTGTTTATGGTTCTGAGGTTTTACTTTTTAGATTCTGATTATTTTAAGAGCGCACCTTTGTTAGATGGGCGGGAGAATTTTGATCGATGGTTGAAAATTGTCGTTGAAAGCAGTGGGGACGTCTCAAGTGATTTTAGAGAGTACTTTGTTTCGGTGTGTCAAAAGTCCGTTGCTTCTATGAGGACAGACGCAGGTCTAAAAATGGACCTGTATGAGTTGTGGCAAGGGTTGAGCCAGTTGCCATTCGAGGGTGTCGGTGGTCGAACAGCGCTTGGAGAGTGTTTTGAGTTACTCCTCTTCATGTTTGCAGAAAATAGTATCGATGGTGCTGGCTATTCTTACACCCCGCGCGGTGTGGTGAATCTAGTGACGGAAATGCTAAAGGCTCAAGAGTCGGAGAGTATGTATGATCCTGCGTGCGGGTCTGCTGGGTTTTTGATAGCGGCGGCTAAACATGTAAATGAGAACTCAAGTGGTGCTCAGTTAAAGCTATACGGACAAGAGATTTCGTCATCCTCACTTTTTATTGCTAAGTCAAATATGCTCCTGCATGGGTTAGATGAAGAAAGTGTTGAGCTTTCCAATAGTATATTCAGCGCTCATGGAGGGGAGGGTAAATTTGGGCGATTTGATGTGGTTACCGCGAACCCTCCTTTTTCCCTTCGCTGGGACGACTATGCAACTGACGTTTTTTTTGAATACGGTATTCCGCCAAAATCTAATGCGGATTATGCGTTTCTTCAAAGAGCATTGTTTAGCTTGAAGGAGAATGGTCGTGCTGCCATTGTTGTTCCTACTGGCGTTCTCTCTCGGCAGGGTATAGAGAAGGCTATTAGAGTAAATTTTTTAAATAATCATCATATTGAAACGGTTGTAGCATTACCGTCAAATACTTTTTACGGTACTGCTGTCCCCGCGAATATTTTAGTTCTCCGTCGGACTCGAAATGAAAGTGATGTTCTTTTTGTTGACGCTTCTAGCTTTTTTTCGAAAGACCGTAATCGGAATGTTATTGTCGGCGAGGCAGTGAGTAAGGTCGTTGCTCTGTGCGATGCAAGAGCAGATGATGGGGTCTTTTCTAAATTGGTGCCGTTGGTCGATATAGAAAATAATGATTGGAATTTGACCGTTTCCAAATACCTTCTTCGTGAAGTGCTCGAAGATGTTGAACCTTTGGAAACATTGGTTGAACGTCAAATTGGTCTTGAGGGACAGTTGGAAGATCTACAGAAAGAAATGTTTGGGCTCATATCTGGCTTGAAAAAGAAATCTTGATTTATAAGTAAGATAAAAAGCCAATGGTCTGATCGGTTGGGGCGAGGGTGTCCCTGATTTTGTGTAAACGGGATTTCTATTAAACCGTTAACAGCCGGTCTTCAAACTGGATACTGAAGCGATTCAAAGCCGCTTTCCAGTCCCGGATCGGCATTGTCCACTTCTTGCTGATGTTGTTCAGCGCCAGATAAAACAGCTTCGTCACGGCCTCATCGGTCGGAAATGAGGCACGCGTTTTGATCACTTTGCGCAGGCTCATGTTGATCGATTCGATGGCGTTGGTGGTGTAGATCACCTTGCGAATTTCGGCTGGATAATCAAAAAACGGGATCACCCGAGCCCAGTTTCGCCGCCATGACAGACTGATCGACTGGTACTCGGCGTCCCATTTGGCTTCAAATTCGCAGAGCCGTTGTTCAGCCAATTCAGCGGTGGCCGAGGTGTAAATCAGCCTCAAGTCAGCCGCGACTTCCTTCTGCCGTTTCCACGATACGAAGTTCAAGCTATTGCGCACCATATGCACGATGCACAGCTGAACGACAGCTTTCGGGTAAACCGTTTCAATCGCCTCAGGGAAGCCTTTGAGGCCGTCCACGCAGGCGATGAAGAGTAACCGATCCACGAACTACACCTACCTCAAGATGAGGCAGTCGTTTACCGTGGCATCTCTGGCGAGCAGTTCCATGGCAGCAAGGCTTCGTAGTCCCCAACCGATTGTGCCTGCGGTAGTCTTTCCAGTACGTGGCGCAGCCACGTATAAGGCTCCTGGCCGTTGACCTTGGCGGTCTCGACCAAACTGTAGATCTGCGCACTGGCGGTGGCACCCTTGGGCGTGTCGCTGAACAGCCATGCCTTGCGCCCGATTACAAACGGCTTTATCGCGCGCTCCGCCGCGTTGTTGTCGATCG